>JBPCPS010000212.1:0-12347 GCA_050998915.1 Gemmatimonadaceae bacterium | reverse complement strand
CGCTGCTCGAGGGGTTTGGGGGGGGTTTCGGCCCAAAGTTGTTTGGTGTGCGACAGACCTTTTTTGCCGCTTTGTCCTCCCCTCCGCCCCCGATAGACCGGCTCGTCGCCGCGGGCCGCTACGGCCGAAAAGCCAGGAAGGGTTTTTATCTGTACGACGAGAGCGGGAAGAAGGGGGTCGTGGACCCGGAGGTTTACGCGGTCGCGGGCGCCACTGCCGAGCGTGCCGAGATACCCGCGGCCGAGATCCAGCAGCGCTGCGTATTCCCAATGCTCAACGAAGCGGTTCGCTGCCTCGAGGACGGGATCATCCGCTCCGAGCGCGACGGCGACGTGGGCGCCGTCTTCGGAATCGGGTTCCCGCCGTTTCGCGGCGGGCCGTTCCGCTACATCGATTCGATGGGAGCCGCGACTCTCGTGAGCCAGCTCGAGGACCTGAACTCGCGGTTTCCGGGAAGGTTCGAGCCGGCCGAGCAGCTCCTGAAGCGGGCGAGACGATAGCGGGTATCAAGTGCAGGTATCAGGTATCAGGTATCAGGTATCAGGCTACCTGATCGTTCCCTCTTCTACTATTCATACCACCACCCCAACAGCAGGCACCGCATGCGTCGCGTTCTGAATCTCTCGGCTCTCTCCTTCGTGGCTTTCGCGTCGGTTACGAACGCGCAGGCCACGCCCCCGCTGACGGTAGACCGGATCTTCAACTCCCCGGAGTTCAGGTCCGAGCCCTCGCCGACGCTGCACTGGCTCGGCAACGAGGCCAACTACGTCGACGTGAGTGACGGCAGCTTCTACACCGTCGACATCGGAACCGGCCGGCGGACTCTGCTCGTGGACGCTTCCGCGTTCACGGACGAAAGCGGCAAGCGGCTCGACATCGAAGATCTCACCTGGTCGGCGGATCGCCAGCGTGCGCTGATCTTCCACGGCTCCGAGCGGGTGTGGCGCCAGAACACGCGCGGACGCTTTCACGTGTTCGACGTGACCACGCGCAGGCTGATCCCGGTGACCGCGATGGACACGCTGATCATGTTCGCCAGGCTGTCGCCCGACGCGCGGCACGCGGCCTTCGTCCGCAACAACAACATTTACGTCACCGACCTCGCCACCGGACAGGAGCGCCCTCTCACGCGCGACGGCAGCCCGGAGATCATCAACGGGACCACGGACTGGGTGTATGAGGAGGAGTTCGGGCTGCGCGACGCTTTCCGCTGGAGCCCCGACGGAAAGCGGATCGCTTTCTGGCGCTTCGACCAGTCGACGGTGAAGCCATTTTCGCTCGTCGACGAGACCGTTCTGTATCCGTCGTTCACCACCTTCAAGTATCCGAAGGCGGGCGAGCGCAACGCGGAGGTGCGAATCGGAGTGATCGACGTCGCGACCGGGACGACACGCTGGATCAACACGGGCGGAGACGCGGAGTCGTATGTCCCGCGCATGGAATGGCTTGGCAGCGACAGCGTCGTGTTTCAGCGGCTGCCGCGCAAGCAGAACCGGGTCGACCTGGTCGCGGCGAGCGTCACCTCGGGTGGATCGCGCCTGATTCTGACCGATTCCGACTCGGCGTACGTCGACGTGCAGGATCCGATCTGGCTCAACAACGACGGCCAGTTCCTGTGGCTGAGCGATCGCACCGGCTGGGCGCAGGTGTTTCTGTACGATCGCTCCGGCCGGCTTGTGCGGCAGGTGACGGGCGACGGCAGCGACGTCACTGGGATACTCGGAGCCGATGAGCAACGCGGCGAGATCTATGTGCAGCAGGCCGCACCGACGCCGACGCAGCGCCACATCTTCCGCTACTCGCTGCGAAACGGCCGTGGCCAGCAGATCACCACCACGCGCGGCTGGCACTCGATGAGCCTGTCGCCCAACACCCGGTACGCGGTGATGACGCACTCGGACATCAACACCCCGTCAGTGGCGACGCTGGTCGAGGTGCCGTCGCTGCGCGCGGTGCGCGGCCTGGCGGCGAACGACACGCTCAAGCAGCGAGTCGCGCGCCTGGGGCTCAGCCGCGTGACGTTCCTCCGCATACCGTCTGCCGACGGCACGACGATGCTCGATGCATATCGCATCGTCCCGCCCCAGTTCGACAGCACGAAGAAGCATCCCGTGCTCATGTACGTGTACGGCGGTCCGGCGTCGCCCACGGTCGGCGACGTGTGGGGCGGCTCGAGATTTCTCTGGCACCAGATGCTGGCGCAGAAAGGATACGTGATCGTCAGCGTGGACAACCGCGGCGCCGCGATGCGCGGGCGCAACTTTCGGAAGATGACGCAGTACCGCGTCGGCACGCTGGAGTCGGACGACCAGATCGCGGCTGCGCGCTGGATCGGCCGGCAGAACTGGGGTGACGCGAGCCGCATCGGGATCTGGGGTTGGAGCGGCGGCGGCACGATGACGCTCCTGTCCACCACGCGCGGCGGCAACGTGTTCAAGGCTGGACTCTCGGTGGCGCCGGTGACCGACTGGAGCCTGTACGACACGATCTACACCGAGCGGTTCATGTGGACTCCGGCGGGCAATCCCGGGGGTTACCGCGCGACGGCTGCGCTGAACCACGTGGAAGGCCTTACGGCACGGCTGCTCCTGGTGCACGGCACCGGCGACGACAACGTTCATTCGCAGAACACGGTCCAACTCGCGCAGAAGCTCCAGTTCGCGCGCAAGCCGTTCTACATGATGCTGTACCCGAACAAGACCCACTCGATCTCGGGCGCGGGCGCGACGCTCCACCTGTATGACACCTTCACACGGTTCATACTCGAGAACTTGTGAGATTGTCTCGCCCCCGGGCGCGCACTCGCTGGCGGGCATCGAGAGTGGCGCGGGAAATCGCGCTGGTCGTGGCGGCAGGTGCAGCGTGGGGCTGCACGCCGCAGATACTCGCCAACTCGAACAGCACGCTCCCCACCGCCATCGAGCGCGCGCTCCTGCCGCAGACGCGCGCGGAGCGCAGCAACTACGCGGAGACGTCCCGTTACGCCGACGTAGTCGCGTTCATCGACTCGCTGCAGCAGCTCGGAGCCCCGATCGTGGTCGGCAGCATCGGGAAGACTACGGAGGGACGCGACATTCCATACGTCATCGCGTCCCGGCCGTTGGTGCGCACGCCTGATGAGGCGCGGCGGTTGGGAAGGCCGATCGCGTACGTGCAGGGCAACATCCACGCGGGCGAGGTCGAGGGGAAGGAAGCGCTACAGGCGCTGCTGCGCGACCTCGTGCTCGAGCAGCGGCGCAACGTGCTCGACTCGGTCGTGCTCATCGCCGTTCCCATCTACAACGCCGACGGGAACGAAGCGGTCGGCCCGCAGGAGAGGAACCGGCCGTCGCAGAACGGTCCGCAGCTCGTCGGCGGACGCGCGAGCGCGCGGGAGCTGAACCTCAATCGGGATTACGTCAAGGCCGAAGCACCCGAGACTCGCGGGTCGCTGGCGATGTTCAAGGAGTGGAACCCGGACGTCTTCGTGGACCTGCACACTACCAACGGCAGCTATCATGGCTACGCCCTGACCTACTCGCCGCCATTGACACCCGCCGCGCCGCTCGCGAGCTACACGCAGAGCGTTTGGCTTCCGCTGCTGCGCCAGCGGATGCGGGACCGCCGCGGGTTCGAGACGTTCGACTACGGCAACTTCCTCACCGATGAGCGCTCCCTTTCCGCGCCGACCCCGACCATCGAGGGATGGGCCACGTACGATCACCGCCCCCGGTACTCCACCAACTACTACGGCATGCGGAACGGGATCGGGATCCTGAGCGAGGCGTACTCGCACGATCCATTCGCCCGCAGGGTCGCCGCCACCGACGCGTTCCTCCGCGAGATTCTCTCGCTTACCGCCGAGCGCGCCGCCGAGATAGCGCGCCTCCGCGGGGCCGCCATTGCGCAGGGTGCGGGACAGGTCGTGCCCATTCGCTCCCGCCTCACGGAGGCGCCGATGATGGCCGACGTGGTCGTCGAGGATGTGGTGAGCACGGGTGATTCCGCGCGCACCGAGCCCGGCGTCCCTCGCGGCCGGAGGCGAACCGGTAGCTATCGCGCGGTCCGCATGCCGGTGTTCGACAGATTCGATCCCACGCTCAGCGTGAACGTGCGCCGCGGATACGTGATCACGGGGCAGCACCCCGCCGTGCTCGAGCTGCTCGCCGCTCACGGAATTGCAGTCGAGCGTATGGAGAACGTGCGCACCTGGCCACTCGAGAGATTCACGATCGATTCCGTCATCCGCGCGCCGCGTCCCTTCGAGGGACACAATGAAGAGCGGGTCGCCGGGTGGTGGTCGACCGTGACCGAGGCCATTCCCGCCGGCTCCTACTTTGTCCGGACCGACCAGCCGCTCGGCAAGCTCGCAGCGTATCTGCTCGAACCCGAGAGTGACGACGGTCTCCTGACGTGGAATCACTTTACGGGGCTGGCACCGGGCTCCGTCTTCCCGGTTGCGCGAGTCGCTCCCCGCGCGGCCGCACCCAACATACGATGACACTCCACATCGCCTGATGCTTCGCGGCGCGCTGCTCTACCTCTCCGGACAACAGCAGGTCTTCAGGTTCGTTCGCAAGAACCGGCTCGCGCGCGGCTTCGCGAACAGGTTTGTGGCTGGCGAGACGGTCGATACCGCCATCGCGGCGGTGCGGGCCCTGAACGCCCGCGGAATCACGGCGTCGCTCGACGTCCTGGGCGAGAGCGTGCACAACGAAGCGGAAGCGCGCACGACCGCGCAGCAGTACATCGAGATGCTGGACCGGATCGCCAGCGAGGGGGTGGACTCGAACGTGTCGCTCAAGCTGACCGCGATGGGTCTGGACGTCTCCGAGGATATTTGCCTGCGACTCATGGACGAAGTGCTCGCGTGTGCGCGGGATCACGCCACGTTCGTGCGCATCGACATGGAGAGCAGTGCGTACACCCAGCGCACGCTCGACATGTTCGAGCACCGGCTGTTCCCGGCGTTCCGCGACAACGTGGGAATCGTGCTGCAGAGTTATCTCTACCGCACCATGGCCGACGTCGAAGACGCGATCCGGCTGCGCGCTCGGGTCCGCCTCTGCAAGGGCGCATACAAGGAGCCGGACACCGTCGCGTTTCCGGACAAGAAGGACGTGGACGACAGTTACTCGCGCGCGATGCGGCTGTTGCTGACGCGCGGCAACTATCCCGGGATTGCGACCCACGACGAAGCGATCATCGACGAGGTGAAGCGGTTCGCGCTCGAGCAGGGGATCGCGCCTGACCGGTTCGAGTTCCAGATGCTGTACGGAGTCAGGCGCGACCTGCAGGACCAGTTGGTCGAGGACGGTTACCGGATGCGCGTGTACGTGCCGTTCGGCACGCAGTGGTATCCATATCTCATGCGGCGCCTCGCCGAGCGTCCGGCGAACGTGGCGTTCCTAGCCGGTAGCATGATGCGCGAGATGGTGGGCGGGGTTTCGCGCCGCCGCCGCAAGCAGCGGCGCTGACGTTGGGCCAGTTTCTTCCCGCCGATCCCTCGAAGGGTGATGCGAACACACTCGGCGGCTACATGGCCGTGCACGCGCGACCCGCGGCGTTCGAGGGCGCGGATGGAGCATCGTACAGCGCGGAGATCGTTATCGATCTGGTGCCGGAGTCGGGCGAGGGATTGGTCGCCGGCTATGTGCTGTTCGTGCGCTGGCGCGCGGGAGATCCCGTCGCCGCGGGACACGTGGAGACCGGGTATCTCGCGACGGGCCCGGAGGCCGACGTGTTGCGCGAGATAGGCGCGCTCACGCTGCAACAGACGCGGGCGCTGCTCGATTCGGAGCTCGAGCAGCAGTCGGCAGGCCGGCCGTGGTGGGAAGCTATGCGCGACGAGAGCGGCGCGTGACCGAGCCGCTGGTTGGTGACGTACTCAGCGGCACCGGCGGCGTCTGGCACGTGAGGACGAGGGACGGTGAGGTACGTGAAACGTCGCTCCGCGGCCGGCTGAAGAAGACGACAGTGATGAAGATAGCGGTCGGCGACGAGGTGGAGGTCGAGCAGGACGTGCCGAGCGGTGCCTGGGCGATCTCCGTGATCCATCCGAGAAAGTCGAAGCTGGCGCGGCGTGAGCCCGGCTCCGGCTACGGCGAGCGCGTAGTGGCGGCCAACGTCGATCAGGTGGTCGTGGTGTTCGCCGCGGCGAAGCCCGAACCCCACACGCGAATGCTCGACAGGTTTCTGGTGATCGCCGAGGCGAACGAACTCGTGTCGCGCGTCGTCGTCAACAAGGTGGATCTGGTCCCAGGCGCCGAAGCGGCGCGGACGTTCGCGGATTACGGGCGGGCCGGGTATGCCGTGCACTACACCAGCACCAAGACGCGCGCCGGGCTCGACGCGCTGCACGATTCGCTCGCCGGCCTGTCATCCATCTTCAGCGGGCCGTCCGGCGTCGGCAAATCGTCGCTGCTGAACGCGATGTTTCCGGGACTGAACCTCCGCATCGGCGAGATCAGCGAGTCGGTGAACAAGGGGCGCCACACCACGGTTGGCGCCGTCATGCATCCGTTGCCCGACGGTGGTTACGTGGTGGACTCGCCGGGGCTGCGCGAGGTCGGCATGTGGCATCTCGCCGCCGGCGAGCTCGACCGGTGCTTCCCCGAGTTCCGCCCTCACCTGGGAGAGTGCAGGTTCGGTGACTGCTCGCACCTGGTGGAGCCCGGCTGCGCCGTACGCGACGCCATGGAGGCGGGCGGGATCAGCGCGGCGCGGTACGACAGCTACTCGCGGCTGCGGAGCGAGCTGGAGGAGAGCCCCAAAAAATGGTGATTGGTGATTAGTGCTTAGGGTTTAGTGACTGCTTTTCAGCAACGAATAATTACCAATCACTAATCACTAATCACTAATCACCGCTCACCAGCTCCAAAGTCCACTCTACCGGCACGTCCGGCCGCAGGGAATCACGCACGGAGCAATACTTGTTCACGGACAGATCGATGGCGCGCTCGGCGTTCTCGCGATCGATCCCCGCGCCCGCGATCTGAAAGTGGAGCGTCACGTGCTTGAGCCGCTTCGGAGTCGTCGTGACGCGCTCGCCGACGACCTCCACCTTCATGGAGCTCGCGGGAGTTCGGCGCTTGGCCAGGATCTCGGCGACGTCGATGCCGGCACACGCGGCAAGCGATCCCAATAGCCCGTCCACGGGGCTGGGTCCGGTCGCTCCACTCCCGTCCAGCCGAATGGTGTTCCGGTCCGGACGGCCCGCGTCGAAGCGCTGGTCGCCGTCCCAGGTCACCGTGACGGTAGAGGGTGCCTGGGTGGTGTTCGTCGTGGCGGGGGGCGCTGAGTTGCCGTCGCTTTGCGGGTCGGTGGGCATGTCGGGGTCCGGGAAAAAAGCTATCAGCTGGCAGCTAGCAGCTAGCTGCCTACTACATAAAGTACACGGCGCATTCCCTGATTGATCTGACGTGGCTCGCTGCTGGCTGCTAGCTGCCAGCTCCGAGCTATCTTTGCCCGATGCAGTCGCCCCCGGCCATGGAGCCCTACTCCCGCCACGTGCTGATATGCACCGGGGAATTCTGCTCGCCGGGACGGCGGGGCCGAGCGCTCTACGCCCGCCTGTCGCAGCTGCTGCAGCGCGAAGGGCTTCTGTTCGGACCGACGCGCGTGAAGCGCGGCGAAACGCCCTGCCTCGGCGTCTGCGCCGGGGGTCCGATCCTGGTGGTGTACCCCGACGGCGTCTGGTACGCCGGGGTGACCGACGAGCTGCTGGAGCGGATCGTGGTCGACCACCTCAAGAACGGGCGCGTCGTAGAGGAAGCCGTCTTCCATCGGCTAGCTTTCGACTCCTGACAGGAGCCCGATTTTGCCGCAGCCGCCTAATCCCCGCCGCCTCGTCCTCAGCGCGGCCAGGAAATACATCTTCGACAACAAGGACCCGGAGCGTTTCCTCGAGGACGCGGTCTCCGGCCCCCATGGCTCGGAAGTTCCAAGACTCACTCCCAACGCGATAGAGAAGACCCGCATGCCGCGAAGCCGAGACAAGATCCTGACGAATCTGGAAGAGATGTATCGCGAGGCGTTCGAGAGGGCGCGCGCGTCGGGCGACGAATCACAGATGGCCACACTGGATTTCGCGTACCGGCGCGAGCAGCTCTACTTCGAAGTCCTGCTGGATGTGCGCGACGAGCTCGAGACGAGACGGTAGCCTGATTCCGCCGCAGCGGGAGACCCGGCGTTGACAAGCGTGTGGGGCTGGATCGGCTTCAACGTCGTGGTCCTGTCGCTCATCGCGTTCGACCTGCTCGTCTTCCACCGACGGGCGCGACAGACGTCGCTGAAGGAAGCCGCGATATGGAGCGCCGTGTGGGTGGCGCTGTCGCTCACCTTCTCGCTGTTCGTATTCCGCTACATGGGCGCGAACTCGGGGCTCGAGTTCCTCGCGGGCTACCTGATCGAATACGCCCTGTCGGTGGACAACATCTTCGTGTTCGTCCTGATCTTCAGTTACTTCAGGATCCCGATGCAGTACCAGCCTCGCGTGCTGCTCTGGGGGATCATGGGCGCGCTGATCCTGCGCGGCGCGATGATCGGGGCTGGCGCGGTACTGGTGTCCCGCTTCGAGTGGATCCTGTACATCTTCGGCGCGTTTCTCGTGTTCACCGGCGTTCGCATGGCGCTGCAGAAAGCCGACGACCAGTACGATCCGGAGGAGAATCCGGTACTGCGGCTCGTGCGCAAGATCATTCCAGTGACGCCCGAGTATCACGGTCAGCAGTTCTTCGTTCGCGCGCCGGACCAGACGGGGACCGTGCGCCTGATGGCCACACCGCTTTTCATCGTGCTGGTGCTGGTCGAGACCACCGACGTGATCTTCGCGACGGACTCCATTCCGGCGATCTTCGCGGTGACGCGCGATCCGTTCATCGTGTACACCTCAAACGTGTGTGCCGTGCTCGGCCTGCGCGCGCTCTACTTCCTGCTCGCCGGCATCGTGGACAAGTTCCACTATCTCAAGATCGGCCTGTCGGTCGTCCTGATCTTCATCGGGCTCAAGATGCTGGGCGAAAGCTTTGTGCACATCCCGATCGGTGTGTCGCTGGGAGTGGTGGCCGTCATCCTCGTGGTGTCGGTATTCGCGTCTCTCCGCTGGCCGCGCGAGGATATGCCGTCGATTCCGCCGCTCGCGACGCTCGGCCAGCATCATCACGACAGGCCGCCGGAGCAACCGAGGGACGAGTAGCGTGCCCGCCTGTATCCGTGCGGGCACGTTTCGGCGTACGAGGCATACGACACTGGCGGTTATCCGTGGACCCGCGATATTCGTCCTGCGGGATGTGGGCGGATCTGATCACTAACAGGTGAGGTACTGTGCGAAGAATCGAGCTGTGGCGGCTCGCCGTCGTGGTGTGCCTGGGCGTCGCGTTTGCGGCCCGACCAGCGGCCGCGCAGGACGTGGCTGGTCTCACGTTCGACGTGCTGGTTTCAACCGGCGATTCTGCTTCCGGGACGCACCAGACCGGCCGCGGCTGGATGGCCGGGAAGCGGACTCGGCTCGACTTGCGAGGTAGCGGCGTGCCCACCCTCGGAGTTCCCGGGATGACGGGCGAGGACGTCTCGATAATCATCCACGATTCCAGCGACACCCCGGTTGTCGCGCTGGTGATGCACGACCAGAAGAAGTTCATGTATCCGGGCAGAATGGTGGCGCAGCTCCAGGAGATGATGGCGTCGCTGGTCGAGAAGCCGAAGATGGCTTTCACCGTGACCAACGTCGTCGTCGACACGCTCGGGGCGGGCGAGACGGTTTCCGGGTTCGCGACGAAGCGCTACCGAGTCAGCGCCGACATCTCCATAGCGATGGAGATGATGGGCGAAAGCATGAGCCAGTCGATGCATGTCGAATCGGAAGGCGATTATGCGGAAGAGCTGGGTGATTTTGCGGATCCGCTTCGGGACACGCGGGGCTTCAGGTCGCTGACGGCGGGGATGCCGTGGATGGACTCGACCGCCACGGGGGAGATGGAGAGGCTCGTACGGGCGACGCCGCGCGGACTCGCGCTCCGCCAGGTCGACAAGGTGACCGGCGTGACGGAGGGCGACATGCCCATTCCGACCACGACCACCACGCTCTCCAACATCAAGCGGGAGGCGTTTTCATCTTCGGTCTTCGCGATGCCCGAGGGTTACACCGAGATGGAGATGCCGATGATGCCGCCGATGAACTAGGGGCGGCGTCCATTCAGAGCTGGATCGACGAGCGCCGGCCGCGCGTAGGTTCGCCCGCCGGGGACGGCATCGACCGCCGCATGGAGGAGTGAGGACACTGCGTGCTTTCTTCAGCATCTTCAATGTGTCTGCCGCGATGTTCGTTTTCGGTGGCTGCGCTGGCGCTGTGACGAGGGGCGCGGCCGTGACGCTCGCCATCACCAACGCGCGGGTCTGGACTGCCGACGAAACGCGGCCATGGGCCTCGGCGGTCGCGATCGGCGGCGACAGGATACTGGCAGTTGGATCCGACGCCCAGATCACCGCGCTGCTGAATGCGGGCACGCGTGTGATCGACGCGCGCGGCCAACTGGTCGTCCCGGGATTCATCGACTCGCACGTACACTTCCTCGACGGCGGCCGCGGACTCGCATCCGTTCAGCTGCGGGACGCAGCGACGCCCGCCGAGTTCATCGCGCGAATCAAAGCGTTCGCCGCCACGGTACCGGCGGGAACGTGGATCACCGAAGGCAACTGGGACCACGAGCAATGGGGCGGCGAGCTGCCGCGCCGGGACTGGATCGACTCGGTGACCCCAAACAATCCCGTCTGGATCAACCGCCTCGACGGCCACATGTCTCTGGCCAACACCGCCGCGCTGGCAGCCGCCGGCGTCACGCGGGCGGTCGCCGCCATCGAAGGAGGCACAATCGTACGCGACGCGAGCGGCGAGCTGACGGGCATGTTCAAGGACAACGCCACCTCGCTGGTGGGCCGGGCAGTGCCGCCGCCGTCCGACGTCATGAACGACCGGTCGCTCGACGCGGCGATGACGCATGTCGCGGAGCAGGGAGTCACGTCCGTGCACCATATGGGCGGGTGGGACGACCTCGCGGTGTTCAGGCGCGCGCTGGCACGCGGTGGGCTCCGCACCCGGATCTACGCGGCCGTGCCGCTCTCGTCATGGGCCCGGCTGCGGGACACGGTCGCCGCAGCGGGCGTCGGCGACGACTGGCTCCGCATCGGAGCGCTCAAAGGATTCGTGGACGGCTCGCTCGGCTCGCATACCGCCGCATTCTTCGAGCCCTTCACCGACGCGCCCAACGATCGGGGGCTGCTCGTGAGTACGCCGGAGAATCTTTACACCTGGACGAAGAACGCGGACGGCGCAGGCTTGCACGTGCTGGTGCACGCGATCGGCGACCGCGCTATCCGCTTGCAGCTCGACGTCTTCGAGCGCGTAACGCGCGAGAACGGGGCGCGGGACCGCCGCTTCCGCATCGAGCACGCACAGCACATTGGCCCGCCGGATTTCCCGCGCTTCGCGCAGCTGCGAGTAATACCGAGCATGCAGCCGTACCACGCCATAGATGACGGCCGCTGGGCGGACAAGGTGATCGGAGTCGAGCGCTCGCGCACGACGTACGCCTTCCGTTCGCTACTCGACGCGGGCGCGATACTCGCCTTCGGGAGCGACTGGTACGTCGCTCCGCCGACGCCGCTGGAGGGGATCTACGGGGCCGTCACGCGCAGGACGCTGGACGAACGGAATCCGGGCGGATGGGTGCCCGAGCAGAAGGTCACTGTCGAGCAGGCGTTGCGCGCCTACACGACCGGCTCGGCTTATGCGGAGTTCGCCGAGCGCAGCAAGGGATCGCTCTCCCCGGGTAAGCTCGCCGACATCGTGATGGTGGATCGTGACATAACCCGTATCCCTCCCGAAGGCATTCGGGAAGCGAGAGTGATGCTGACCGTTGTCGGCGGGCGCGTGGTATTCGAGCGCGACAGATAGCGATCCCGGCGAGCACAACAAAAAAAACGCCGCGAAGCCAGGAGCTCCGCGGCGTTTCTCCGAATGTCCGGCGACGCTACATGCGCGCCGCGGTGTCGCCCTCGCGGTACAGCCACGCGCCCGCGAACGTCGCGACGAAGACCTGGATGATTCCCCACCCGGCCATCTTCATGTACTCGCCCTGCGTGAACAGGCCCATCATGTGGAAGCCGAAGTAAGCGAGGCAGAAGAAGAACCACATGTACGCGGCCGCGATCGCCGCGGTCTGCCATCCAGGTCCGAACCGCGGCCGGATCGCGGCGTACAGCCATACCGCCAGGATGCCGAGGAGAATGTCGATCACGACGAACACGGCCATGGGCGGCTCGTGCAGCGAGTGCGCGGCAAGCCACGCATCCATGTCTATTCCCAATAT
>JBPCPS010000171.1:0-19416 GCA_050998915.1 Gemmatimonadaceae bacterium | reverse complement strand
TGGCCTTGCTCCAGTCGGGGTTTACCTAGCCATCCGTGTCACCACGAATGCGGTGGGCTCTTACCCCACCTTTTCACCCTTACCTCCGGTTTCCCGAAGGCGGTTGTTTTCTGTGGCACTGTCCGTCGGATCTTGCGACCCGCCCAGGAGTTACCTGGCGAATTGTCCACCGGAGCCCGGACTTTCCTCGATCTAGTTTGAATCAGGGACTAAATCGCGACCGTCCAGTCAACAGCACGACCTCACCCTGGAATATAACCCAGAAGGGTGAAAAAAGTGACGTCACCGCACGCCTGCGCGCGCGCATGGCGCTCCTGCCGCACCCGGCTTTGACGAGACTCTGACAGAGCGTTTCTACAATGGCGCAACCCTAGTTCCGGAGAGCGCCATGCAGAAGCTCGCGAGTCCATCGTCCACCGGTCTGGCCGTCTCAACGATGCTCAATCCGTCCGAGCGCGCGCGGGTCGACGCAGCGAGCCGGGGCCTCTACCAGCTCGTGCATCGCGACTCGCTCGACGACGTCCTGAAGGACGTGCGCGAGCGCCGCGCCGGTGCCGTTGTCTTCTCGGTCGCGCGTTACGGAATACTTCCGACGTCCCGCATCGCCACGATCGTCCGCGAGTTTCCGCAGGTCCCGGCGATCGCCCTGCTCACGTCCACCGAAGAGAACACGCCCCTTGCCACGCTCTCGCTCGGCCATCTCGGTATCCGCACCCTGGTGGATGCACGCGCGCCCCGTGGCTGGAGCGATCTCCGCGACATCCTGATGGCCGAGGGCTCGAGCGATCTCGAGCGCGCAGTTCTGGCGCAGCTCGCGCTCGATCTCGCGGGGGCGACGCGCGATTGCTGGCGCTTCTTCGAGTTGCTCTTCTCCGCGTCGCCACGAGTCCTGGTCGTGCGGCAGCTGGCGACGGAGCTCGGTGTGCTGCCGAGCACGCTGCTCAGTAGGTTCTTCCGCGCCAACCTACCTGCTCCCAAACGGTATCTCTCGCTCGCGCGTCTCATCCGCGCGGCCAAGCTGTTCGAGAACGCCGGCTTCTCGGTCGCCAACGTCGCCAACCATCTCGAATACTCCTCACCGCAGAGCTTCGGCCGGCACGTGCGCACAGTGATGCAGATGTCGCCGGTGCAGTTCCGCAGGTCGTTCGACTCGGAGAAGATGACCATGTTCTTTCGCGAGGAGCTCGTCCTGCCGTACCGCGATGTGCTGCGCACCTTCTCGCCGGTCGCCGTGCGGCCGCCGTGGATCCGCGACCCGCGCCACTTCCGGCCGCGGTATCAGGCGGCCGGGTGAGAGCCTCCGCTACTGGACGCGAAACTCCCGCGCTCCCGCTGACACGCCATTCAACTGCACGTCGACTTTGTACGACCCGGCAGGCCACGGCGTCGCCTTCGAGATGTGAAACTCGCTGACGTGGGTGCCGCCGGACGACGAAATGACCTCGTCGGACTCTTCGACTCCCTGCGTGCCGTTGTACAGCCAGGTCGCGGTCAGGCGGGCGTTCATGGCCGCGCCTTCCGTAGTCACCGACACGTAGATCGTGTCGCGCGTGCCGAAGGTCGTCGTCGGCTCGACTATGCGCTTGTCCGCGCCGACTCGCTTGCCGAGCTGAATGTCACTCACGCGCGCGGGCGTGGCCGCGGACGGGGCAACCGACACCGTGTCGGCCGGAGGCGCGTCCTTCTTGCCACAGGCTGTCGCGGCTGTCACGAGGAGTGCTGCGGCGAGAGCTGCGCGGGCTGAGGTCGTGGCATGCATTGCGAAAATCCTCGCTTAGGCGTCCGGGATAGTGAGCTCCTGTCCGGGATGGATCAGGTCTGGGTTCGGTACCCTGTCGATGTTGGCGGCGTGGATCTTCTTCCACTGGCTGGCATCGCCGTAAAACCGCTTGGCGATCTTGCTCAGGCTGTCGCCGCTGACGACTGTGTAGGTCTTGCCGGTGCTGGCCGTGGACGAGCTGCCGGATTGCACGTCGGAAAAGTCGGCTTTTCCTGCGGGGGATGGGACGCTCTTGCTGCTGGCAGTGCCGGACCCACTTCCGACATCGGAAAAATCTGGCTTGTCCTTCTTGTCGAAGATTCCCATTTACGGCTCCTGAGAATGGCGCGCCTGCGTCCGCGCGGGGCTCCAGAGGTTGCAGAAAGCATGCCCCGGCTTCTCTCGAACGTCTCGGCCGCCGCCGTGGATCCGCGACCCGCACAACTTCAGGCTCAAGTCAGGCCGAAACCGGAGACCTGTCTTTAACCAAAACCAAAACGAACAACCCGGTGCCCGAACCTGTTTTTGGCCGTTAGCACGCTTCCCCAATGCGTTTTCGCGCCGCGTCTAAAACAACGGCCCCCTGCGCGAGCGCGATCACCTTGTGTCCGCGCGACTCTATCTTCTCTCGCCCGCCCTCTTCCCGGTCGAGCAGCGCCAGCACGCCGGCCACGATTCCGCCTGCTTGCTCCACGGCATCAATCGCGGACAGCGCCGAGCTGCCTGTTGTGATCACGTCTTCGACCACCGCGACCACATCGCCTTTGCGGAACGGTCCCTCGATCCGCTTGCCCGTGCCGTGGACCTTCGGCTCCTTGCGGACTGCGAACGCGCGCAGCGGCTTCGGCGATCCGGCGCTGGCGTACGCGATCGCGTACGCCATGGGATCGGCGCCCATCGTCAGGCCGCCGACCGCGTCCACATTCCAGCCCGAGCGCGCGAGCGCGCCGCGCCCGAGCGCCCCGATTAGATGCAGCCCTTCCGGACTCATCGTCGACAGGCGTGCATCGATGTAGAAGTCCGAGCGGCGTCCGGAAGCGAGTGTAAATTCTCCGAACAGCACCGATCTCTCGGCGAGCAGCGCGATGAGTCGCTCGTCCGTTGACATGGGCGTGAGCATACCGGAGGCCCGTCCGTCCGTCAATGAACCTCGCAGCGGATCTCTTCCCCCACTCGCTCGACTGGTTCCTGCGCATCGTACTGCCTGCCCTGGGCCCGGTGGCGGTGCTGATCATGGCGGTGGTGCTCCGGCGCGAGCGGCGCCAGGCCGCGAGCAACGCCGAACGGTCGCGCGAGCTCGAGCGGTTGTCTTCGGAGCTGATCCGCTCGAACAGGATGAAGAGCGAATTTCTCGCGAACGTGTCGCATGAGCTGCGTACTCCGCTCAACGCCATCGTCGGGTTCATCGACTTGCTGCGCGAGGGAGTTTACGGCGAGCTCACCCCCCGCCAGAGCGTGCCCGTCGAGCGGATCGAAGCGTCCGCCAACCATCTCCGGATACTCGTCGATCAGGTGCTCGATCTCGCGAAGATCGCCGCCGGCAAGCTGGACGTGCAGATGGAGACCATTGCGCTGCGGCCGTTTCTCATGAACGTCGCTACCGAGTTGGAATCCCTCACGAACGAGAAGGCTTTGTCGCTGTCTCTCACGCTCGGCGCGGCGCTGCCTCCCGTGCGCGCGGATCCCACGCATCTCCGCCAGATACTGATCAACCTGATCGGCAATGCCTGCAAGTACACCGATTCGGGTGTGATAGCAGTGCGCGCGGCGACCGGCGACGAGACGAACTCTCCCAGATTGCGAATGTCGGAGGTGGGCCGCTGGCTCTGCATCTCGGTGACTGACTCCGGGCCGGGAATACCGCTCGCGGACCAGCAGCGAATCTTCGAGGAGTTCGAGCAGGTCGACGCAGGGTCGCGTACTCACTCCGAGCGGCGCGGCACGGGGCTCGGTCTTCCTATCTCTCGCCGCCTCGCCGAGGCGATGGGCGGCGACGTGACTCTCGAGAGCGAGCCGGGGAAGGGAGCGACCTTTTCGCTATGGCTGCCGCTGGAGGGCAGGGACTAGGTGTTGGCTATTAGGTACTAGTGTAAAAAAACTCCGAATGACTAATACCTAATACCTGCTCACTTGAAGATCCCCTTCACCTTCGCGAGCAACCCTTCCTTCGGCGCCGGCAGCAGCAGCGCTTCGGCGACCGCATCCGCGAAGGCGGTCACGCTCGGATAGCGGGCGTGCGGCTGCCGGGCCAGACCCCGCATCACCACTTCTTCGACCAGAGTATGATACTGGCACTCCTCGCGGGCCTGGTTGAGCGGCTTCGGCGGCATCGTCAGCAGCTGCGTGAACATCTCGCGCGGGCCACGCGCCGAGTACGGCAGAGCACCCGTAAGCAGCAGGTACGCGATCGTCGCGAGACTGTACTGATCGGCCGCGGGTCCGACGAGCTCGCCCGACAGCGCCTCAGGCGCGACGTACATTAGCGTGCCGACGAAGAACCCTGCGCGCGTGAGGCGCTCATCCTGCGACATGTCCGTGTCGGTCGCGATCCCGAAATCGAGCAGCTTGATCTTGCGCTCGGCGACGTCGTACATGACGTTCTCGGGCTTGAGGTCACGGTGCACGACGCCCGCTTCGTGGGCGGCCTGAACTGCAGCCGCGATCTGGCGTGTGATGTTCGAGGCTTCGTCCGGACTGAGCGGTGCCGCATTGCGCGCATAGCGGTCCAGGATCTCTCCCGGCGCCCACTCTATGGCCATGAAATGCTCGCCAGTGTTTGCCTGGCCTATCTCGATGGTGCGCACCACATTGGGATGCTGCACGCGGGCACCGTATTTTGCTTCGCGCAGAAAGCGTGCGATTGCCGTCTTGTCTTGCCGCAGCTTTTCGCGGAGCACCTTTACAGCGACGTGACCGTGGTCAGGATGGTGGGCGCGATACACGGCCGAAGTCCCACCTTCCCCCACTTCCTGCTGGAGGCTGTAGCCGGCTAACGCCGATCCGACCAATGAGGGACGAGGCACCGCGCGAAGCTAATCCGGCCTGCGAAACGTGGCAAGCAATTAGCGTGTCCGGCATTAAACTGAACTCAGGCGCTCCCTGAGCTTTGTCCAAGGATTCGACCCATGACGACCGTTCCCGGATCATTCAGACCCTTGCTTCTCGCCGGTCTTGTCGCGGCCCTGGCTTGCGGGGGCTCGATTCCCAGCCGCGCACCAGGCAGGACGCTCGAGGTGCTGCCCACGGACGGAGCGTTGACGGATGCGACGCGGTTCTATCGCGCCATGGGTCTCGCTTCGGCCCACGCTCCCGTGTCGTTCGTCGGGAAGGCGTCGTATTTCGCGTCCCCGACTCCGGATACGACACTGGTGCTGGTTTCGGTGTCGATTCCGACCCGTTCGCTGACGTTCTCCCGGGAGAATGACGTCTACCGGGCATCGTACACAGTGCAGCTGAGGGTCGTGCAGGGCGGCGCCGAATTGCAGCGGGTCGATGCCTTCGACGTCGTCCGCGTCGGCAGCTTCCGGGAAACGACCCGGACCGACGAGAGCGTCATCTTCCAGCGATATCTCCGCCTGGCACCCGGTCGGTATACGATCGGCTTTGCAATCCGGGACATGGGAAGCACGCGCGCGTCGGCCGATACGCTGAGCGCACTCGTGCCGCGCCTGAGCTCCGGATCCGTCTCCTCTCCGCTGCCGGTCTTCGAGGTGAGCCCCAGGGAGCGGTTGGATTCGTTCCCCCGTGCGCTGCCGAGCCCGCGGTCCACTGCGGTTTTCGGGCGCGACTCGACAATCTCCGTGTATCTCGAGGCCTACGGTAACGCCGCCACCCTCCCGATCAGGCTCAGCGTAAGCAATGAGGCCGGAACGGTGTTGTGGGCCGACACCTCCAACCTCCCCCGCCGCGGCGGATTGCTGAGCGGGGTCGTCGCGATTCCCGTGGTGCGGCTCGGTATCGGAGTTGGAAACGTGTCTCTCGTGCGGCTCGATACGCGGGATAGCAGCGCAACGCCGATCTTTGTGAGCTTCGGGGACGACCTTCCCGTAGCGCCCTTCGACGACATGCTCGCGTACCTGCGCTTTTATGTCGCCCCCTCGCGCCTGGCCGCGCTTCGTAACGCGCCCCCCGAAGAGCGCGCGCAGCTGTGGATCGATTTCCTCCGGGCTACAGACCCGGAGCCAGGTACAGTCGCGCACGAGGGGTTGCGGGATTATTTCGCAAGAATCCAACTCGCGAACGAGCGCTTCCGGAGCGAGGGGATCGCGGGGTGGCTGTCCGATCGCGGAATGGCATACGTCGCCCTCGGAGAGCCGGATCAGGTGTCCGAACAGATGCTGACTGTGCGCGACCGGCGGCTTGGCACGGCATCGAGGATGCCGGTGCAGTTCTGGGAGTACCGTCGGCACCGCACGCAGCTTGTGTTTACGGACGAGATGCAGACGGGCCGCTGGGAGCTCACCCCCGAGAGCGAGAGCGAATTCCGCCGGCTGACGGCGAGGCTGCTGGCGCAGTAGGCAGTTCGCCTGGGCAGCTATATTGGGAGCGATGCAGCTCCCGGAGCCGCCCAGGCTCTTTCTCGTTGACGGCTATGCCCTGATCTATCGCGCGTTCTACGCGCTGATGGCCAGGCCGCTCACCACCAGCAAGGGTGAGAATACCTCCGCCGTGTGGGGGATCAGCACCTTCCTGCAGCGGCTCGTCACCGCGCAGAAGCCCGAATACCTGGGTTGGGTGCACGACTCCGGCCTGTCGTTCAGGCACGAGCGGTATCCCGCGTACAAGGCGACGCGCGAGAAGCTGGCTGACGATCTCCAGGCGGATTTCGACCGCGGGATGATGCGCATCTGCCAGCTGCTCGATGCGTACAGGATTCCGATTCTCGCGCTCGACGGCTACGAAGCCGATGACGTGATTGGAACTCTTGCGCGCCGCGGGACCGAGAGCGGCGTCAGCGTGGTCGTTGTGTCGGGCGACAAGGATTTCCAGCAGTTGGTGCGCCCCGGCGTGTGGATCCTGAATCCTGGACGCGGCGGCTCGGCGGCTGTCGAAGAGCAGTGGGTCGGAGTCGAGAACGCGAGCGAACGCCTCGGTGTGCCACCGGACCACGTCACGGATTATCTCGCGCTCGTCGGCGATTCCTCCGATAACGTGCCCGGCGTTCGCGGCATCGGCGACAAGACGGCGCGAGAGCTGGTGAATGCCTACGGAGGGCTGGAGGACATTCTCGCCCGCGCCGGCGAGATCACCAAGAAGCGGCCGCGCGAGGCGCTGCAGGAGCATGCGGCGAACGCGCGGCTGTCCAAGGAGTTGGTGACGATCCGGGAGGATCTCGACATCGCGCTCGATCTCGACGCGCTCAAGCTGCGCGAGCCGGATCGCGATCGGTTGCGCGACTTGTTCGTGGAGCTCGAGTTCCATTCGCTCGCCAAGGAGGCGGCGCCCGCGAGGCGCGCGCCGGAGCCCGGGCTCGAGCGCAGGTACACGACCGTGGGGACGGTCGAACAGCTACGCGAGGTGGTCGAGAGGGCGCGCCAGGCCGGCTCGGTCGCTCTCGATACGGAAACTGTCGTTGCGGTCGGCGATCCACCCAAGATCGATCCACTTCGTGCGCGGCTCATCGGACTCTCCATCGCGGTCGCGCCCGGCGAGGCGTACTACTTTCCGCTGCGCCACCGGCAGCATGCCGCGGAGCAGACGGATTTTCTGATGGACGTCTCCGGCGATCGCTCGGCGACCGACGCGCCCGAGGATCGCGGCGCCGTACGCGGCGGCGATGACCCGGCCACAACGGCAACCAAGCCGAAGAAGCGCGCGGTCCGGAAGATCGAGAGCATCGCTTCGCGGATGCTTGGCGGCGCTGCGTCGTCGTCACCGGTGAACAACCTTCCTCCGTTGGACTCGCCGGACATGGCCCCCCTCCGCGAGCTGCTCGAGGACGCGTCGATCGCGAAGAGCGCACAGAACGCGAAGTTCGATCTGCTGGCGCTTCGCAAGGCCGGCGTGAACCTGCGCGGGCTCGAGTTCGACACGATGCTCGCGAGCTACGTGCTGGATCCGGGGCGCCGCTCGCACGGGCTCGACGTGCTCGCGCTCGAGTTCCTGCAGCACACGATGACGTCGTACGAAGACCTGTGCGGGAAAGGAAAAGACGCGCTCCGGTTCGACGAGTGTCCGGTGGAGGCCGCGCGCGACTACTCCTGCGAGGATGCCGACGTCACCCTGCGCCTGCGCGGCGTCTTCGAGCCGCAGCTCGAAAAGTTCGCGCTGAAGGAGCTGCTGCGAGACGTCGAGATGCCGCTGGTGGACGTGCTCGCCGAGATGGAGTGGACCGGCGTCGCGATCGACGACGACTGGTTCAAGTCGCTCAAGGTCCGCTTCGAGCGCGAGCGGAAGGCCGTAGAGCAGAGGATCTACGAGGCCGCCGGTACCGAGTTCAACATCGCCTCCAACCTGCAGCTGCGTGAGATCCTGTTCGTGAAGCTCGGGTTGCCGGTGCTGAAGAAGACGGCGACGGGCGCGTCCACCGACGCGAGCGTGTTGCAGGAATTGGCGGAAGCGGGACACACGCTTCCAGTTCTGCTGATGGAATACCGGGAGTTGGCGAAGCTGGAGAACACGTATCTCGACACCTTGCCCGAGCTGGTGAATCCGCAGACGGGACGGCTGCATACGTCGTTCAATCAGACCGTTGCGGCTACCGGCCGGCTTTCCTCCAGCGACCCCAACCTGCAGAACATTCCGATTCGGCGGGAGCTGGGCCGCGAGATCAGGCGTGGTTTTGTTCCGGAGAAGGGCTGGACGTTGCTCGCGGCGGACTACTCGCAGATCGAGCTGCGGCTGCTCGCGCACCTGTCGAACGATCCCGCGTTCGTGGACGCGTTTCACGCCGGCGGCGACATTCACGGGCAGACAGCCTCCATCATCTTCGACGTCCCGGTCGCCGACGTCACCTCGGAGATGCGCGCGCGAGCGAAGACGATCAACTTCGCGACGATCTACGGTCAGGGCCCACAGGCGCTGTCGCGGCAGCTGCACATCGAGCACGCGGAGGCGAAGGAGTTCATCGCCAGGTACTTCGAGCGCTTCCAGGGGATCCGCGCGTATCTCGATTCGATGGTGGAGTTCGCGCGGGAGCACGGTTACGTGCAGACCATCTTCGGGCGGCGGCGCTACATCCCCGAACTGCGCGACCGGAACTTCAACATCCGCGCGTTCGGCGAGCGCACCGCCGCGAACTCACCGATTCAGGGCTCGGCCGCCGATCTCATCAAGCTCGCGATGATTCACATCCACAAGACCCTGAGCGACCGGGGACTCCGGACGCGTATGTTGCTGCAGGTGCACGACGAGCTGGTGTTCGAGGTGCCGAACGACGAGCTCGACAGCGCGCAAACGCTGGTGAAGCACGAGATGGAGCACGCCGCGGAGCTATCGGTTCCGCTGGTAGTGGATATCGGTATTGGGAAGAACTGGATGGAGACGAAGGAGTAGGCGCGCGGCTACAGTCCTTTGACCCGGCACGCGATCAACAACAGGGCGAAGCCACCGATCCAGGACCAACTTGCGACCGGCTCACCAACCCTGACCAGCCCGAAATGCGCAGCGACCGCAACGAGAAACAGAACCAGGGAAATGAGCCATACCGCCATCGTCGGAGCCTTACCCGAGTTACGCATTGCTTCTCCTTTTTTGTTGGTCGAGCGGGAAAGCGTGGCTTGCTACAACGTCTCGCGTTCCGAATATCCGCGCCTGTCCGGGACTTTCCGCATTACCCAAAGCGCTAACACCATTCCGAAACCTACACTCACGACGCCGGCGCGATAGGCGAATCCCTTGCCCATCGACGGAATCAGCCCGTCCACGGTCACGGCCCAGATCAACGGGCCGGCGATCGCCGCCGCGCGCGCGGACAGCACCATCAATCCGAAGAACCGTCCCGCGTCCCGCTCCGGTATCAACGTCAGCATCAGCGGACGCTCGGTGGCCGCGACGCCCCCGTATACCAGACCGATGCCGACACCAACCACCCAGAACGATGCCTGCGTCGGCGCCAGGATCATCGCTGCGAGCAGAAAGATCCAGGACGTGATCACCGTTACGAGCGTGCGCTTGGGGCCGATGCGATCCGCCAGCAGACCCCAGAAGTAACTGCCGATCACCGCGGGCACGGTCAGCACCACGAACAGCACCGCGTCGCTGCCCTCGGCAAATCCCATCGCCTCCACGGCGTACAGCGCCATCACGGTGATGATCGTTCCCATCGCGTCCTGGTACAGGAACGACGCGACGATGAAGCGTGTTGCTCCGGGAAAGTTGCGTGATTCGCGAAACGTCGCGATCACGTCGCCGAACGCCTTCTTCCATTCGATGGCGCGCTTCTCGATCGCCGGGCGGTGATCGCGGCAGAAGAAGAAGAGCGGGAGCGAAAACAGCAGAAAAAGAATCGCCGTGGGTATGAACGTCGACACGCGACCGCCGTGCTGCGTGAACGGGACGATCGAGCGCAGGTCACTCATCAACGCCTGCGGGACGCCACCGATTATCGGGATGGAGCCGGTGTAGAACGCCGTCGCGATGAGAACCCCGGTTATCGATCCTACATAGCCCATGGCCGTTCCGAGCCCGGACAATCGCCCCCATTCGCTGGCCGGCGCGAGCTCGGGCATCATGGCGTTGTAGAACGGCAGCGCGCCCTGATACGCATAGTTCGCCACGATGAACGTGATGATGATGATCGCAAGCGCGGAGCCGGAGATGCTCGCGGCGGCGGAGCCGGCGGGTACTCCGCCGATCACGCTTTCGCCCGAGAGCGGCACGATCGTTTGGCTGAGTATTCCGATCGCAACCGTAGCGGCCACGGCGATCAGCGTGAACCAGACCACCCACGGCTTGCGCCGCTGCCGCGCGTCCGAGATGGCGCCGAACACTGGAATCGAGAGCGCGACGAGAACCGACGCGATAACCGACCCGATGACGGCGACCATGTTCGAGAGGCCGAGGTCCTTCTTCAGCCAGACGACGAAGAACAGCGACACGACGTTCATCGAGAAGATCGTGTTCGCGAAATCGTACAGGATCCAGCTCCAGCGTTCGCGCGCGGGTGCGCGAACGGCGATTATGTCACCAGCGTTCGTCTCTGCGGGGAGCGGATGTGGCTTATGCATGGTGCTGGGAGATCGCTCTCACTCGACACGGGAGTTGCCGCGCACAAATTATCGATGGTGTCGCGCACTCGCTCGCTGTTCCTGTCGATGGCGGCCGCCGTGGTGGGCCTGGTCGGCTGCGGCGACCGCGAGCCCGAGGCGCGTCCTCCCACCGTCCCGTCGCCAGTCGCTGCTCCCTCCCGGTCCGTCGCCGAGCTCACCGGTTGGCCCGCGGGACTGGGACGCGCGCTGGTCCTGCGCCTCACAGCCCCCGAGGAGACGTATAGGCTGATCGTTCCCGAGCTCGGCGACCGCCGCTTCGCGGACAGCTCCATTTCAATGATGGTCGGCGACTCGGTTCCGGTCGTGTTGCTTGGTCGGTGGGGGAAAGCCGGCGACGCGCGGGTACGCGTGGTCGATGCGGAAGCGGGCGCGGGACCATGCGTTACGTGGCCGTCGGCGGAGATCGTCGCGGCGAGCTTCGGCGGGCGAGCCGGGGCGGCGGCGTGGCGTGTCGCGGCAGAGCGTGATTCGGTTACGCCGGTGGTCGTCGATTCTCTGCTCGGAATGCGCGAAGTCGATTCCCTGAGTCTTACCAGAGCGATCAACTCGCTGCTCCCGGACGTTCCCCCTCTCGCGGACTCGACCCTGCGCGGAATACCGTTCGCAATTCTGCGAGCGCATTCGTTTCGCGTCAGCGGGATATCCGTGGTCGTCGCCGAGCTTGCCCGCAGGTCAAGCACTGAGGCAGATCCGCGCGAGCAGCGCTTGTTCCTCGTCGGCGAGCGAACAACCGACGAGCAGGCGCACCGACTGGTCTACTCCAGCGACGCTACCGGCCCCGCGGACGGCACTCAGGTGACGGAGCTCCTGGTCGCCGTCGCGTCGCGCCAGTCGCGCAGGCCAATTCTCGTGCTCGGCGTCGAAGGCAGAAGCGGCATGCGGCTGCGCCTTGTTCAACGTGTCGGTCGTTGGCAGTGGCGAAATTCGTGGACGAGTGTCGTCACCTTCTGTTGAGCAGCCGGGGGTGCTAATTCGGATGACGAATTCGTTGCGACCATCGCGCCACCTTTCAGAGTCCCGTCGGATGCTCCAGGAATGTCCACGGAATTGAAAACTTGTCGCTGACATGTTGCGCGAGCGCGCGCACGCCGAGCGTCTCGGTGGCGTAGTGACCCGCGTATAGAATTACGAGACCGGTGTCGGCAGCACTCACCGCCGTCCAGTGCGCGCCTTCGCCCACGATCAGCGTGTCGATCTCCCGCTCGGCGGCTTCGCGTAATGTCTCCGCCGACGCGCCGCCGCCCGTGCACATCGCCCACCGGCGTGTCCGATGTCCCTTCGCAATCGGCGTAGTGCGAAGAGTGCCGCCGTGCGCTCTGGAAAAAACAGCGGCGCGCGACGCGAGCTCCGCGGTGTCGATGTCGCTCTCGCCGCGAACGCCGACGTCGACCGTTTGAAAGCGGGCAAAACCGCCTGATGGCTCGAGGCCAAGCTCCGCGGCAAGCAGAGCGTTGTTGCCGAACCGCTCGTGCCGGTCGAGGGGGAGGTGCGACGAGTACACGGCGACGTCGTTTTCGATGAGCCGCTTCATCCGGTCGTATGCAGGACCTCTGACCGGCTCGAGCCCGCTCCAGAACATCCCGTGGTGCACCAGCAGGAGAGTCGCTTTCTCACGCACCGCGCTGGCGACGCTCCTGGACGAAAAATCCACTGCCGCGGCGATCCTGGTAACCACCCCGGAGTTGCTGATCTGGAGTCCATTCACGGCGTTGGGATAGTCCGGAACGGAGTCGGTTTCGAGCAGATCGTCGAGGTACCTGACGACTTCCGGAAGCTGTATCGAGCTCATGGCCACTTTGCGGTCATATCACAAATATGCGACTGAACTCAATCCGTTTACACGGGATTTGCGAGCCCACATTGCTGTGGACAAGCTGTTCGCAGGGGACGCGTGAATCGAAGTAAACCACTCTGCACCCAGCATTTACGAAATGTGTGGAAATGTCTCGCTACAACAGCTCTTCGGTGCGAACTCCCACGGCCTCGAGGATTCTCTCGAAATCTTCGTGCGAGTAAAATCGGATCGTCAGCTCGCCGCGGCCCTTCTCGTCCGCCACGATCTTGACGTCCGTCTGAAGGTGTTTCCGGAGCTTGTCCTCGACGCTCTTGGTGAACGCTGTCCCTCCCCGATCGGTTCCCTGTTTCTGCTTTTTTGGCCGCCTCGTGGCTGCCCTGACTGTGGCTTCTACATCCCGGACATTCAACTGCCGGTCAACGATATTGCGTGCCGCGGCCAGGATCTCCGCGTCGTCCTTGAGCGCGAGCAGCGCGCGGACATGGCCGGCGGTGAGCTGTCCTGACTGGACCATGTCTCGTACCTGCTGAGGAAGCTCCAGGAGCCGAAGCAGGTTCGCGATCGTCGATCGGTTTTTTCCCACCAGGTCGGCCACCTGGGCCTGAGTCATGCCGAAGTCAGCCACGAGTCGTTTGTATCCTTCCGCCTCTTCGATCGGGTTGAGGTCCGCGCGCTGCAGGTTCTCGATGAGCGCGAGCGCCAGGAGTGTCGAATCGTCGACGTCCTTCACCAGCGCGGGAATCTCCTTCCAGCCGAGCGCCGTGGCGGCTCGGAACCGCCGTTCGCCTGCGATCAGCTCGTAGCCGCGGCCGGCTTGCGATGTTCGCACAGTCACGGGTTGCAGCATCCCGTGCGTGCTGAGACTCAGCTGCAGCTCAGTCAGCTCCTGTGGGGCGAACTCCTTTCGCGGCTGCAACGGATTCGGCTTGATGTCCGAGATAGCAATCCGCCGCAGCGCGTCGGTCGCGGACTGCTCACGTGATGCGGCACCCAGGAGGGCGTCGAGCCCCCTGCCGAGTCGGCGTCCAGGCTTTTCAGTCGCCATGCGCACCCTCCAGCTGACGACCCGCCTTCGCGGGCTGCTTGTCCGTATGAACAGTCCGATTCACCAGCTCCTCGGCGGCGGCGAGATAAGCCTGGGCGCCGGCGGAGGCGATGTCGTACAGAATGATCGGCTTCCCGAAGCTCGGCGCTTCCGCTAGCCGGACATTGCGAGGAATCACCGTCTGAAAAACTTTTGCGCCGAAGTATTCACGCGCTTCGGTCGCGACCTGTCTCGAGAGATTCAGCCGCGCGTCGTACATCGTGAGGAGAACGCCGTCGATCGCGAGATCCTCGTTGATCCCATGCTGCACGCGGTGAACGGTGTTCAGCAGCTGCGAGATCCCCTCGAGAGCGTAGTACTCGCACTGCAGCGGGATCAACAGTCCGTCTGCGGCCGCGAGCATGTTGACAGTGAGCAGCCCGAGCGCCGGCGGGCAGTCGATGAGGATGAAGTCGTACTCGTCGCGAACTTCTTCCACGGCCGATCGCAGCGACTGTTCTCGGCGGGGCCGATCGATCAGCTCGACTTCCGCTCCGGCGAGGTCGGGAGTCGCGGGAACTACGTCGAGATGCTTTAATGCAACGCTTCGGTGGCGTACGTTCGCAATCGATGTTGCACCCAGTAGGACCTCGTACAGGGTGCTCTCGATGTCGGCGCGCTCTACTCCGATGCCACTTGTCGCATTGGCCTGGGGATCGCCGTCGATGAGTAACGTGCGGTGCTCCGCCGCAGCCAGGCTCGCCGCGAGATTTACGGCCGACGTGGTCTTTCCGACTCCGCCCTTTTGGTTCGCAACTGCGATGATTCTGCCCACGGCGTCCGTGTAGGAGTTAGCGGGCCAATATAGGGCCTGGGCGGGGCTACTGTAGCGTGTTTATGGGCCTTGTTTCACGTGGAACACCCCCCCGGCGTTCCACGTGAAACATTGGTATTACATGCTCGAGAGGAAATACCACCTTGTCGTTACCTGCACCGAGAGCAGCTCGCTGCCAGGCTCCACCGGCGTAGGTGGAGCGGCCATCGCCACGTCTCCCCGCATCATTTGCAGGTTCTCTCTGCGCATCGGGATCATGTACGCACCCACGCTTGCTTCCGCGAGTCCGCCCAGAGTTCCGCCCGCGGCCCTCGCAATAGTCTCTGCGTCGAGCCTCGCCTTTGCGACGGCGACAGCCAGGGCAGCCCGGCGCGCCTCCTCGGTATTGGCCGCGTAGAAATCCAGCGAATTGATCATGTTCGCGCCGGCGTCCAGGGAAGCGTCGATCACTCTCCCCACCTGCTCGATCTGGCGAACGTCCACTACCACGGTGTTGTGAACCGAGTAACCCGTCACTTCAGGACTCCGGTTCTCGATGTGCCGGTACTCGGGGTTTACGGAGTAATTCACGGTCGAGATCTGCTCGGCGCCGATTCCTATTGCCTTGATGGCCGCTATCACCCGCTGAGCGACTCTCGCGTTTTCGGCGCTTGCGACGGAAGCCGTCGAACCCCTGGTCTGCACCCCGATCTGAATGGTGGCCCGATCCGGCGTGATACGCGTACTTCCCTGAGCAGAAACGTTAATAAATGGTCTTTCTGGCGCCTTATTGGCGTCCTGCTGAGCTTTTAATGGCGCTACAAAGCCACCAAAACTCAACAGTATAGCCGCGGATGCTGCCAGTAACTTCGCTTGCATGACTGAAAACTCCTGACTGAAAGAGGGCTCAACGGCGAACACTACGTCTGAGACGCTCACACTTCCGGAACGTGCACACTCTCCCCAGAGGAACTGGAAAGCTGCACAAAGGGCGCCGCAGTGCGTCGTTTAGTTTGTCGCGATGCTATCACCGCACCCCCCGCACATCTCAGCGTCCACCGCCAGGGGGACCGCTCTCGTTCTCCTCTCGGCCGTCTGCTTCGGCTCGATATCGGTGCTGACGGTTTTTGCAACGCGCGAAGGGATGACGATTCTCAGCCTCGTATTCTGGCGCTTCCTCTTCGCGGCGATCACGCTGCTCCTCATCGCGCATGCGCCCGTGCGGCGACATTGGCGTGAAGGGCTCGGCCTGTTCATGATCGGCGGCGTGATCCAGGCGGTGTGCACGTATATGAGTCTCTCCGCGCTTCGTTTCGTGCCGGCAAGCGTAGTCGCGTTTCTTTTCTTCACCTATCCGGCGTGGCTCGCGCTGACAGGCGCGGCCCGGGGTACCGATCCGCTCACTGCCAAGCGCGCCGGCGTGCTCGCGCTCGCCATGACGGGACTAGCGCTCATGATAGGAATACCGGGGATTGGTCCGAACACGCACCTCGACCCGATCGGAATCGCGCTGGGGCTCGGCGCCGCCCTGCTGTACTCCGCGTATCTCCCGGTCGTGAATCATCTGCAGCGTGCGGTGCCCCCGGTTCCCGCTGCGTGCTACATCATCCTCGGCGCCGTCAGCGCGTTCTTCATCGCCGGCGTGCTGCAATCACCCACCACGCTGGCCGCGCTCGCGATGCCCGCCACGGCGCGTGCATGGCTGTACGTGCTCCTGCTTGCGATCATGTCCACGGTGATCTCTTTCCTGGCGCTGGTGGCCGGACTCAAGGTTCTCGGAGCCAATCGCACCAGTATCATCGCGACCGCCGAGCCGTTCTTCACGACCATGCTCGTCGCGGTCCTTCTCGCTGAGCGTCTGCGGTGGATGACGCTTGTGGGAGGCGCTTGCATCGCCGCGGCTGTGGTAGCGATAGCGCTGGAGCAAGAAACCGCCGGTATAACCAGTCACTAGTCACTAGTCACGGCTTTCTCCGCCACCGTTCCACTTCGATCACGAGATTCTGCAAATCGCTCGGATTCACGCCCGGAATGCGCGATGCTTGCGCCAGCGTGCGCGGCCGGATCCCCGAGAGCTTCTGCCGGGACTCGAAGGACAGCATGGTCATCTCCTCGTACGGAAGCTCTGCTTCGAGCTTCATCTCGCCCATGCGCGTCATGCGGTCCGCGTGCGTTCGCTCGCGCTCGAAGTAGCCGGCGTACTTGATCTCGAGCTCGGCGCTCACCACCGATTCCGGCGCGAAGCCATCGTCGGCGCCTACAGCGGAGAACAGCTCCGCGAGCGCCACGCCATTTCTCTTCGCGACTTCGCTGATCTTCATCGCGTGCTTGAGCGGCCTGCCGCCGGCGCGCAGCAGGACCGGATCCGCCTGATCGGGCCGGATGCTGCTGCTCTCGGCGCTCGCGATCGCGTCGCGTACTTCGCCGACGCGGCGTTCGGCGATGACTTGCTCTTCATCCGAGTACAGGCCGAGGCGCAGCGCGATGGGCGTGAGCCGCTGGAGCGCGTTGTCCTGCCGCACGGTCAGCCGGAACTCCGAGCGGGAAGTAAAGAGGCGATACGGCTCGTCCACTCCACGTGTCACAAGGTCGTCCACCAGGACGCCGATGTATGACGTCTCCCGCCCGAGCACGAGCGGCTCACGACCCTGCACGTTCAGCGCGGCGTTGACGCCCGCGACGAGACCTTGTCCCGCCGCCTCCTCATAACCGGTCGTGCCATTTATCTGCCCGGCGAAGAAGAGTCCCGGGATGGACTTCACCTGCAAGGTTTGGTCGAGCTGCGTCGGTGGGTAATAGTCGTATTCGATGGCGTAGCCGGCGCGGTTCATTCGAACCTGCTCGAGTCCAGGAATCGACCGCAGGATCTCTAGCTGCACCGGCGCCGGGAGCGATGTTGACAGCCCGTTCACGTACAGCTCGGCGGTGTCGTGTCCCTCCGGCTCCAGAAAGAGCTGATGACTCTCTGCGGCGGGAAACTTCACGATCTTGTCTTCGACCGACGGGCAGTATCGCGGCCCACGCGACGTGATCGCGCCGCCATACATCGCCGACTGCTCGATGTTGCGGGTGATGATCTCCTTGCCGGCGGCGCCGAGGTGCGTGATCCAGCAGGGAAGCTGCCGCGGATGACGCGCGGCTCCGTGCACCACGCGCGGCTGCGTCCAGAAGTGGGACCAGGAGTAGTCGAACTGATCTAGCTCGCTCTCCTGAATCGCGAGCGAGTCGAAGTTCACCGTTCGTCCGTCGATGCGAGGCGGCGTTCCCGTCTTGAACCGCGCGACCTCCAGACCCGCGCTCTCGAGCTGCTCGGCCAGATGCGTGGTCGCGGCATCACCCGCGCGGCCGCCGGAGATCTGCGTCGCGGTGCCGATATGCATGCGGCCACGCAGGAACGTGCCGGTCGTGATCACTACCGCCTTCGCGCCGAACTTTCGTCCTTCGAGAGTCTCCACGCCGCGCACAGCGTCGCCGTGCATCAACAGGCGCGCGACGGTCCCCTGGATCGTCTGCAAACTCGAATGCCGCTCGAGCAGCGAACGTGCCGCGCGCCGGTAGAGGCCACGGTCGCATTGCGCGCGCGGGGACCACACCGCCGGACCCTTTCCGCGGTTCAGCATCCGGAACTGGAGCGTCGAGAGATCCGTCGCGCGGCCCATGATGCCGCCCAGCGCGTCCACCTCCCGGACGACAGTACCCTTGGCCACACCGCCGATCGCCGGATTGCACGACATCTGTCCGATCGTCTCGAGCGCGCTGGTCACGAGACCGACGGTCGCGCCGAGGCGCGCCGCCGCGACTGCGGCTTCGGTGCCAGCATGGCCGGCGCCGACCACGAGCACTTCAAACTCCTGCTCCGTCTTATCGTCAACGGCCATGGCTCTCTTGCAGAGCTGCGGCGCTCGCCGCGGTGACGAGCCTCACACGCCGGACGCGATGCAAACCGTGCCATTCGCATTCATAACACCAGCTCGATCGGAACCACGGCATGATCTTCAGCGCGCCGCGCGCCTCGACCCGCAGAGTCTCGGCGTCACAGCACGGGCACCGGACACCTTCAGGCAGAATGCAGAGGAACACGACCGTCGCCGCTATAAGCCGGAGAACGAACAGTCCCCCGAACAGAATGATGAACAGTGCGGCGTCTGACATCGCTCAAAGGCGTGGTTCGACCGACGCCCATGGCTCGACCTGCGCGACGTGGCCTTGCTGCTGATCGATGACGACTTCGGTGCCGGCCGGAATCGGCTTGCCGTTCAAGCTGCGCGCCTCCACTGAATTGTGGTGCCCGTTCAGCGTGTACTCGATTCTGCCGGGCGTGGTCGCACCGATCGCCTCGACCACGACGGCGATGTGCCCCTGAATCAGCTCCTGGAGCTCATGCGGATCTTCGAGCGGTGCGCGCAGTGCCCACTTCGCCAGCAGCAGGGTCATGCCCGCATAGGCCGCAACGCCTGCTCCGATCGCGATCAGCAACCGACCGGGCAGGTTGAATGCGCCGTAGCGCGAGAGCAGGTGCCCCACCGCGCCGAACGCGATCAACGCCACACCGAATACCGGGAGGTTGAGCCCGGCAAGCGGACGCTTGATCTCGTCGCCCGTCCTCTTTTCCACTCCGCGGAGCATCGCGAACACCGTGAGCACGAGACCCGCGACGAAGGCTCCGGTGAAGAACGTGATTGCCGGTATCATCCCAACTATCTGCCGAGGTGGGTGCGGAACCAGGAGACGGTTTCCGGCCAGGCGGCGCGCGTCGCCGCGGTGTTTTTTTTCTTTTGGGGTTGCCCGTTGCCCACGCATCCCTCACCCTCGCCT
>JBPCPS010000122.1:0-31358 GCA_050998915.1 Gemmatimonadaceae bacterium | reverse complement strand
CGCCGGGGAGGAACCCCGGCACGTCCTCGAACGTCACGACCGGAATGTTGAACGCGTCGCAGAAGCGGATGAAGCGCGCGGCCTTGATGGACGCGTTGATGTCGAGCACGCCCGCGAGAACAGCGGGCTGATTCGCGACGATGCCGACGCTGTAGCTGCCGAGGTGCGCGAAGCCGCAGATGATGTTCCCCGCGAAGTCCGGCTGAATCTCGAAGAATTCGCCGCCGTCCACGACCCGGCGGAGCACGTCGTGCATGTCGTACGGCTTGTTGGGATTGTCCGGCACGACGTCGAGCAGAGCTTCGTCACGGCGATCGCGCGAATCGGTGCCCGGACCGCGCGGCGGATCGGACACATTGTTCGAGGGAATGAAGCGCAGCACGTCGCGGATCGCCTGGATGCACGCCGGCTCGGAGTCGAACGCGCAGTGCGCCACGCCGGAGGTCGCGGCGTGCGTGTCCGCGCCGCCCAACTGCTCCATCGTCACGTCCTCGTGCGTCACCGTCTTTACCACGTTCGGGCCCGTGACGAACATGTAAGACGTGCCGCGGACCATGAACGTGAAATCGGTGATCGCGGGGGAGTACACGGCTCCGCCCGCGCACGGGCCGAGGATGGCGGAGATCTGCGGGACTACGCCCGATGCCAGCGTGTTGCGGAGAAATATCTCGGCGTATCCGCCGAGCGAGACCACCCCTTCCTGGATTCGCGCCCCGCCGGAGTCGTTCAGGCCAATGACCGGAGCGCCGTTGCGGACCGCGAGGTCCATGATCTTGCAGATTTTCTCGGCGAAGGATTCCGAGAGCGAACCGCCGAACACGGTGAAGTCCTGCGAGAACACGTACACCAGCCGGCCGTCGATCCGGCCGTGGCCGGTCACGACTCCGTCGCCGTAGATCTGCTGCTTGTCCAGCCCGAAGTCGGTGGACCGGTGGGTGACGAATCTGTCCAGCTCGACGAATGTGCCGCTGTCGAGCAGCAGTTCCAGCCGCTCGCGCGCGGACAGCTTGCCTTTGGCGTGTTGCGCCTTGACGCGCGCTTCACCGCCGCCCTGCTCGGACTCGGCGCGGCGCTTCTCCAGGAGCTCCAGCTTTTCACGCATGGTCATCGCAGACGTAAGGTACGCCGCGGATTGGGGCGGGCAACTTCGCCACGGCTGGAACTTCCTCTTTTCACCTGTTCCGGGGCCGATACTTTTCGGAGGTGTCATAAAGGAGGTGCCGCATGTCCGCCCCGGAATCCCTGCCCTGGCGCGCTACGATCCAGGAATACAAGCACCAGGCGAACGCGCTGTTCAAGGCGTTGCTCGCGGGCGACCAATCAGCACAGTGGCGATTCAAGTGGAATCACCCGCGGTTCCGCGACAAGACCGTGGATGCCGTGACGCAGACGACCCTCTCACCGGCGGACGCGCGGGTGGTCGTCGCGCACGAGCATGCGTTCGAGACTTGGGCGGATCTGGAACGGTTCGCCGGCGCGGTGCAAACCGATGGGCCCATCGCGCGCTTCGAGCAGGCGGTGGATGCGGTGGTCGCCGGTGACGTTCCCGCGCTGCGCGCCATGCTGCAGGACTCGCCCGGGCTCGTGCAAGCGCGATCGACACGCAGGCATCAAGCGACGCTGCTGCACTACGTCGGCGCCAACGGAGTGGAAGATGCCCGGCAAAAGACTCCGCCGAACGCGGTCGAAGTGGCGAAGCTGCTGCTCGATGCCGGCGCCGAAGTCGACCCCTCCATCGCCGACTATCTTCGAACGGAGAGTGCCAGCGGACCACGAAGCCAAGAATCATCGTGACGGGCGCACTCCGCGCTGACCGAAAGGAAGGCGCTGCCGAGTCTTTTCACAACGTCGGTTCTGCTTCGGCGCTGGACTTGGGTGTGCTCCACTTCCGGACGAGCACGGCGACCAGGGCGAGCCCGCCCAGGACCAGGATCACGGGGAATGCGTACAGCAGCACGTTGAGGCCGTTCATCGTCGGCTCGAGCAGGATCCACTCGCCATAGCGCTCGACGAAGAACGCCCTGACCTCGCCCGGCGTCTTCCCTTCCCGCAGCTGATCGCGCACCAGCGCGCGCATCTCGCGCGCGAGCTCCGAGGGCGAGTCCTGGATGGACTCACCCTGGCAAACCGGGCAGCGGAGCGTGGATGCGACCGCCGTGGTCCGTGCTTCGAGCGCCGAATCCGCGGGCGAGATCGTTGCGGGTGCAACGGGCTCTCGGCCTCCTTGCGCGTTCATGGGCGTCGCAGCCGACAGCGCCGCGATCACAATCGCTGCCCGTAGAAAATGCCGGCTCACAGTCCCGCGGCGCCCGGCACCGTGTCCAGCGACGGCCGCGGAGCCAGCGAATCGATCCATTGGCGCAGCACGCCCGCCGTGATCGGCCCGATGTGCTTGTACGCGATCCGCCCCGTCGGATCGATGATGAACGTCTCCGGAACGCCGTACAGGCCATAGTTGATCGCCATCCGCGAGCGATCGTCCGTCACCGACGGATAGCTCTGCCCACCCATCGCATCGATCCAGCGGAGCCCGTTCTCCGGACGGTCGTGATATAAAACGCCGATGAACTGTGCGGGCTGGCCCGCATAGCGCTTCGCCGTTTCGCTGAGCGCAACGTGCTCGTCCCGGCATGCGAGACACCACGACGCCCAGAAATTCACGACGACGACTTTGCCGGCGAGGTCGCCCAGTGCAATCGTGTCGCCGACTTCGCGCGCGAGCGGCGCCTCGCCGGTGGCGAACACCGGGAGTGCGAACGCGGGCGCGGGCCTGCCGGGAAGAGGCGACGGTATCTCGCTCGGATTGCGCGTGAACCCGAACGCGAGCAGCGCGATCACCGGTGCAGCGGCGAGGGTGGCGATTGCCGCGCGCTTCCAGTTCACTCGCTCGCCCCCGCGGCGACAGGCTCCGCCGGAGACGACCGCGGTCCGGCGGCGGGCGCGCGTCGCCGGCCATGGAACATCCCGATGACTGCTCCGAGCACGATCACCAGCCCGCCGAACCATATCCATGGCACGAGCGGCTCGACGATGACCTTCACGGTAGCGTTGGCACCGCTCGACTCGAACGCCATGAGATTGACGTAGAGATCGCCGCGAACGCCGCTGCGAACGTCAGGCGTCGGCACGGGCTCGTCGGAGACGTGGTAGAAGTTCATGCGGGGGTTGACGGTCCCGATGACCGAGCCGTCCTTCGCGAGCACGTCGAGCGTCGCGCCGATCACCGACCGCTGCGGCTCCTCGCGACCCCACACGTTCTTCAGCCGCACCGTCTGCCCCGCGACGGTGAGCGATTGCCCGGGCACGAGCGTGGCCTCCCGCTCCGAGCGGAAGGTGGATGACGCGGCCACACCGAGCGCCACGAACAGGATGCCGATGTGCGCCACGTACCCGCCGTACCGGCGGCGGTTGCTTCCTATGAGCCGCACGAGAGCGGTGCCATACGCCTCGCCGTGCGCCCGTCTGCGCGCGCGAACGCCTATCCCGTACTCGCGGAGGTTGCCGACCGCCGCGTACCCTACGAATCCGAATGTCAGTATCGAGTACACGCCTCTCGCTCCAGCCAGCAGCGCGAATCCCGCCATGATCACCGCGGCCGCAAACGGCGGCAAAAGTCGCCTGCGTGCTTCCGTCCACGTAGTGCTTCCCCACGGCAGCGCGGGCCCGACGCCCATGAGGAAGATCAGCGCGACCATCGCCGGCACCGCCATGCGGTTGAAAAACGGCTCGCCGACACTGACCTTCACTCCCCGAATCGCTTCCGCGATCAGCGGATACAGCGTTCCGACCAGGACGGTCAGCATCACTGCCGTGAGGAAGAGGTTGTTCAGCAGGAAAACGGACTCGCGCGAAGCGGCCCCGCCGAGATTGGCTCTGGTCCGGATATGCTCGGAGTTGCCGGCGACCAGCACCAGCGTCCCCACCAGTACGATCGCGATGAACGCCAGGAAGTAGAAGCCGATGTTGCCGGTGGTGAACGCGTGCACTGACGACAGGATTCCCGAGCGCGTGAGGAAGGTGCCGAAGATCGTCAGCACGAACGTCGCCACGCACAGATTGAGCGTCCACAGCCGCAGCATGTTCCTCCGTTCCTGCACCATCACGGAGTGGAGATACGCGGTCGCGGTGAGCCAGGGGAGAAACGATGCGTTCTCGACTGGATCCCATGCCCAGTACCCACCCCAACCGAGCACCTCGTACGACCACCACATCCCCGCGATGATCGCCGCGGAGAGGAAGGCCCACGAGGCCAGCATCCAGCGGCGGGAAAGAATCGCCCAGTCGTTCGAGCCCGCCTCCCGCGACACGATTGCGCCTACCGCGAACGCGAACGGCACCGACATTCCGACGTAGCCGAGGTACAGCAGCGGCGGGTGGACCGCCATCAGCACATGGTTCTGCAGCAGCGTGTTAGGGCCCGGGCCGTCCGCCGGCACGGGAAACACCGGCACGAACGGATCGGCGGGACCGACCAGCAGGATGGCGAAGAACGCGGCGACTGCGAGCAGGGTCATCGCGGCGTACGGCACGAGATTGCCGGGACGGCGATGGTGGATCCACACCACGGCAGCCGCATACAGCGCGAGCACCCAGGCCCAGAACAGGATCGAGCCCTCGAGCGCGCCCCACAGCGAGATGATCGTGAACAGCAGCGGAGTAGTCCGGCTGCCCACCGCCGCCACGTACGACACGGAGAAGTCGTGCGTGACGAGCGCGACAACCATCGCGACCGTCGCGATGGTTACGAGCAGAAAATTGGTGTACACGGCACCGTACGTCAGCTGCAGCCACTCGCGCCTGCCCGTGCGTACCGCTACCGGTGTAACGACTACCCCGAACAGCACCGTGGCGACGGACACCAGCAGAGCATTGTGCGCGAGCAGACCGATCACGGCGTGGACTGCTGTATCAGCGTCTTGTATTTCTCGTGCGCTTCCTCGCCCGGCTTGGGCGCGCGGTACTCGTTGGAATGCTTGACCATCAGGTTCGATGCCTCGAACACTCCACCGGCGCCAACGCGCCCCTCGACGATCACCCCCATGCCGTCGCGGAACATCTGCGGCGGCGCACTCGTGGAGCGCACCGGCATCTCACCCGCGCCATCCGTCACCGTGAAGCGAAGATCCAGCGATTGAGCGTCCCATTTTACCGAGCCAGGCTTCACCTGCCCGCCGAGCCGCACCGGTACGCCGACGCCTTCAGTGCCCTTCGCGAGCAGCTCCTGCGGCGTCAGGAAGAACACCATGTTCTTCTCCAGGCCGCCGAGCAGCAGCCACGCGAACACTCCGACTATCACGGTGGCGCCACCCAGCACCCACGCTCGCTTCTTCATGGCCCCACCGCCGCGCCCTGCCCGGTCACGCGCGCGTGGCCGGCGCGCGCGCCCGCTTCCTTCCGCACGAGCCGCGCGAGGTACCCGAGCAACACGATCCATGTGATGGCATACGCCGCGATCACGAACGCCTGGTTCGATGCGATCACCTCTATCGCCCTCCCATTGCCGCAGCCTGGGCCGCCTGCTCCGCCGCGCGGTCGAGGCGGGCGATCTCGTAGCGCCTACGGATGAGGTAGATCATCACCAGCAGCATCGCGACGGCGTTGAGCCGCAGCCCCAGCGTGTACGCCGGGTCCAGCGTCGACGGACTCGACGGCTGCTGGTGCAGAGTCCGCCACCACATGACGGACATGTACACGATCGGCACGTTGATGGCGCCGATGATTCCGACCGCGGCGCTCCACCGCGCCCGTTGCTGCGGCTCGTCCACGAACCCGCGCAACGCCAGGTAGCCCACGAAGATGAGGAAAAGCACAAGAGTGGACGTCAACCGCGCGTCCCACGCCCACCACACTCCCCACGTCGGCCGCCCCCAGATCATTCCGAGAATCAGCGTGAGGCCGTTGAACATCGCGCCGACTTCGGCTGCGGACGCCGCGATGAGGTCGTCCTTCTCCCTGCGGCGCCACAGGTAGAGCACGCTGAACGCAAGCACGACGAAGAAAGCGAGGAACGTCATCCACGCCGCGGGCACGTGCACGTACATGATCTTCTGCAGGTGACCCATGTCCCCTTCGGCGGGCGAGATCGATATCGCGTAGCTCTGCGCCGCGACCAGCGCGGCGAGGCTGACGAGCGCAAGCCGGATCCCGGTGCGCGGGAGTGGATCGTCGGAGCTGGCGGAGATTGGCATCGAATGGCTTTCAGGCTTCAATGACGTGTTCGAACGCGATGAACGTCGCTATCAGGAAGATCAAGTCGTACGCGGCAAGCAGCCGGATCCAGGCGCCGGCGTCGTGCATCAGGTCGGCGCCGAGCAGCGCCTTCGACGCCGTCGTGGCCGCGACCAGCACCGGCACGAGCATGGGGAAAAGCAGCAGCGGAAGCAGCACTTCACGCGCGCGGCTGCGGCTCGCCATCGACGCGTAAAACGTCCCCAGCACTACCAAACCTAGAAGGCCGAGCGCGAGCACGCCGAGTAATCCCGGCCACCGGGACGGGATCCGGACGCTGAACAACACGATTCCGACACCGACCACGATCGCCGCCATCAGCGACAGGAAGATCAGGTTCCCGAGCAGCTTCCCGGCGAAGATCGTCCAGCGCGGACCGGGATACTGCAGCAGCGACTCCAACGCGCCGGTCTCCAGCTCCACCTGGAAGGAGCGGTTGAACGCGAGCACGCCCGAGAAAAGCAACGCGAGCCAGACGGCGCCGACCGCGGCATCGCGCAAGGCCTGGGCGTCCGGTCCGAGCGCGAGCCCGAGCAGGATGAGTATAGTCACGCCCAGAGACACGACGCTGTTGAATCCGGCCTTCGCGCGCAGCTCGGTGGTTACGTCCTTCCGCGCAATCGCGCGCACGCGCCGCCAATCGTCGCGCCAGGCCATCAGTGCGCCCCCGACATGACCGCGGCGGTTTCCAAACCTCCAGTCCGCAAAGACTCCGTCTCGATCCGGCCGTCGGCAAGGGCAATCGTGCGACTGAGCACCGGCCTCGCCGGAGCGAGCTCGTGCAGCGCCAGGAGCGCCGCCCCGCCGTCGCGCACGATGGCCGCGAGAATCCCGTTCATGAGCTCGCTGCCCGCCGTGTCGAGATTGCTGTACGGCTCGTCCAGCAGAAGGATTCGCGGAGCGCGCAACGCGAGCCGCGCGAGCGCGAGTCGCCGCTGCATCCCCACGGAAAATCCCCGCACGCGATCGTTCGCGACGTGCGCCAGTCCTACTCGCTCCAGGCTCTCTTCCACTGTGGTGAACGGCAGTCCCAGCATGTCCGCGGCAAAGCGCAGGTTCTCGCGCGCGGTAAGGTCTCCGTACAGGCCGGGGGTGTGCGCCAGGTACCCGACTCGCGCGCGCACGCCGGCAGCGTCGCGCGCCATGTCCAGACCGTCCACCTCCGCGGTGCCGGCTGTCGGCGTAAGGAGTGTTCCGAGGATCCGCAAAATGGTGCTCTTGCCGCTGCCGTTCGCTCCCAACAGTCCCACGGCCTCACCGCGCTCGACCTCGAATGTGACTCCGCGCAAAACCCAGCGACCGTCAAAGCGTTTGCCGAGGCCACTGGTGTGGATCGCGCGGTCGGAATGGCCGTTGGACATCGCGTGAAAGATATGGCCCGGAGCGGGCGGCGCGTTATTATGTTGCCGATGCAACTCACCCGCGCCATTGCTACGGCCGCATGTCTTGCCGCGGCCTGCATGCGCCCGCCGATCCACGAGGAATCGCCGCTCCCGCCGACTCGCGAGCCTTCGCCGCCGAGCGCGGCCGCCAGCGTCGCGCTTGCCGGCAGTTCCGTGGCGCCGGGTCCGGGTGAGTTCCGCTTCTCCGCCATTCGCCAGCTCACGGCCGGCGGGCAGAACGCCGAAGCGTACTTCAGCCGCGACGGCCAATGGCTCACGTTCCAGAGCGCCCAGCTCGGCTATCCCTGCGACCAGCAGTACGTGATGCGCGTGGACGGCAGCGCCGTGCGGCGCGTTTCCGACGGAAGGGGAAAGACCACCTGCGGCTGGTTCTTCCCGGATGGCGCCCGGCTCTTCTTCGCCTCGACCACGGCGCATCAGGATCGCTGTCCGCCCAAGCCCGATCCATCCAGCGGCTACGTCTGGCCGCTGGATCCGTACGACATCTACACCGTCAACCGTGACGGGACGGGCATGCGGCGCCTCACGTCTTACGACACGTACACGGCCGAAGGAGTGCTCTCCCCGGACGGAAAGCGCATCGTGTTCACATCGCTCGAGTCCGGCGACCTCGAGATTTACTCCATGAACGCCGACGGCACCGGCGTACGCCGTCTCACGCACACCCCCGGATACGACGGCGGCCCATGGTGGTCGCCAGATGGAAAGAAGATCGTGTACCGCGCCAATCATCCCACAGATTCCGCCGAAATAGCGCAGTACCGGTCGCTGCTATCGCAGAAACTGGTGCGCCCGAGCAGAGTAGAGCTGTTCATCATGAACGCCGGCGGCTCGGATCAACGCCAGATCACCCGCCTCGGCGGCGCCAATTTTGGTCCGTCGTGGACGCCGGACGGGAGCCGGATAATCTTCTCCTCGAACTACCGGGATCCGCGCAGCGGAAACTTCGATCTTTACATGATCGGTGAAGATGGCAGCGGTCTCGAACAGATCACGGCCGAGCCTGGCTTCGACGGATTTCCGATGTTCAGCCCGAACGGACGGCAGTTGATCTGGGCATCGAGTCGCGGCGCCTCCCGAAGCGGCGAAACGAATCTTTTCATCGCGGACTGGAAGTAACGATGGCTGAGAAGCTGAAGCACCTGCTCGCCGAGTACGGCCCTGTCGCCGTCGGGATCTACCTCGTGCTCTTCTTCGGCGTGTTCGTCGGGATCTACTTCGCGATCAACGCCGGCTGGGCTCCGGAAGGGGTGGCCGGCAACGCAGGCGCGTGGACCGCCGCGTACCTGGCCACCAAGCTGACACAGCCGCTGCGCATCGGCGCCACCGTGGTACTGACGCCGCTGGTCAGCCGGCTATGGCATCGCAACGCCGCGAAGGAGGGTCCCGTCAATCCCGGCGGGTAGAAATCGGAAAATCGGCGCACATTGACACGCAACCTCGACCCGGACACGACATGAAGAAACTTCTGCTGCTGAGCTGTGCGGTGAGCGGCATGGCCTGCGCGGCCTCCCCGGTCCCGCGACCAGCCATGACGGACCCCGTTGCCACCGCGGATAGAGCCGCCGTCATCGCCGCGGTCCAGTCGCTGTTCGACGCGATGCGGACGCGGGACACGAGCGCGATAAGAGCGGCGTTCGCCCCGAACGCGCAGCTCGTTTCCGTTCGCACCGTCGCAGGCGCGGCGCCTCGCATGCAGGTGCAACCGCTCGCCGCATTCGTCACGTCTATCGGACGCGCGCCGGAGGAGCTCGTCGAGAGGATGTGGGATCCGCGCGTCGAGGTCGCCGGCGACTTGGCGTCGCTGTGGGCACCGTATGATTTCCGGATCGGAGCCAGCTTCAGCCATTGTGGACACGACGCCGTGCACCTCGTGCGGACGCCGGAGGGGTGGAAGGTCACCGGAATAGCCTACACGGTGATAACGACGGGCTGTGCAACGCAGTGACATCCCCCTGACAACCACCGCGCCGACTGCAGTGGCGGCGGACGCCGCGCCGGCAGCTGCCAACCCACTCCTGCGGGAATGGATGGGCCCGTACGGAGGCGTGCCTCCATTCGCCAGCATCTCGATCACGGACTTCAAGCCGGCGCTCGAGACCGCGATGGCCGAGGAGATCGCCGAAGTCGAGCGCATTGCGAACGACCCCGCCCCGCCCACGTTCGAGAACACTCTCGCCGCGCTGGAGCGTACGGGGCGCAAGCTCGACCGTGTCACGACGGCGTACGGGATCTGGAGCTCGGCGATGAACACGAGCGACTTCCAGCCCATCGAGCGCGAGATGGCGCCGAAGCTGGCGGCACATTCGGATCGCATCACGCAGAACTCGGCGCTGTTCCGCCGGATCGACGCCGTGTATGCGTCGCCCGCGAAAGCGACGCTGACCGCCGAACAGCAGCGGCTCGCGTGGCTATACCAGACCAACTTCGTGCGAGCGGGCGCGCGCCTGGACGACGACGCCAAGACGCGTTTGTCGTCGATCAACCAGCTCCTCGCCGCGTTGTATACGTCCTTCAGCCAGAACGTGCTGGCGGATGAGACGGACCGGTTCGTGGTGCTTTCGAGTGAATCGGAGCTGGTCGGACTTCCGCGGTCGCTACGCGACGCAGCGGCGGCCGCCGCCCGGGACAACGCGCTGCAGAGCGGATGGGTGATCAGTAACACGCGCTCCTCGGTGGATCCTTTCCTGACCTACTCCGACAACAGGGAGCAGCGCGAGAAGGTCTGGCAGATGTTCGTCGATCGCGGCGACAGCCCGGGCGCGCACAACAACAATCAGATCATTGGCGAGATTCTCTCGTTGCGCGCCGAGCGGGCCAAGCTGCTCGGGTATCCGACGCACGCGCACTGGCGTCTCGAGAATACCATGGCGAAGACGCCGGAGCGCGCGGTGGAGCTGCTCGAGGCCGTGTGGCGGCCCGCTGTCTCGCGCGTCGCCGAAGAAGTGCGCGACATGCAGGCGACGGCCCGTGCCGAAGAGCGGAACATTACGATCGAGCCATGGGACTACCGGTACTACGCCGAGAAAGTCCGCAAGCAGCGATACGACCTCGACCAGAACGCGGTCAAGCCGTACCTCCAGCTCGAGCGGCTGCGCGAAGGAATGTTCTGGGTCGCCGGAGAGCTGTTCGGCTTCGACTTCATGCCCGTGACCGTGCCGGTGTACCACCCGGACGTGCACGTCTGGGAAGTGAAGGACAAGGCTTCCGGCCGGCACGTCGGGCTATGGTACTTCGATCCTTATGCGCGCGCCGGAAAGCGCTCCGGGGCGTGGATGAACTCCTACCGCCGGCAGGAGCGGTTCGAGCGGGACGTCACGACGATCGTGTCGAACAACTCGAACTTCGTGAAGGGCGCTCCCGGCGAGCCGGTGCTGATTTCATGGGACGACGCCACGACCCTGTTCCACGAGTTCGGCCACGCGCTGCACGGACTCTCTTCGAGCGTCAACTACCCGTCGCTGTCTGGCACGGCGGTTCCGCGCGACTATGTCGAGTTTCCGTCGCAGCTGCTCGAGCACTGGCTTTCGACGCCCGAAGTCTTGCAGCGCTTTGCGCTGCACTATCAGACCGGCGAGCCGATCCCGCAGTCGCTGGTCGACCGGATCGACCGCGCGTCGAAGTTCAATCAGGGCTTCGCCACGACCGAGTATCTGGCGAGCGCGATCGTGGACATGCGCATGCATCTCGCCGGAGACAGGCCCATCGACGCGGACGCGTTCGAGCGCGCCACGCTCTCCGAACTCGGGATGCCGCGCGAGATAGTGATGCGGCACCGCACGCCGCACTTCCTCCATGTTTTCTCGGGCGACGGCTACTCGGCCGGCTACTACAGCTATCTGTGGGCCGACGTGCTCACCGCGGACGCCTATCAGGCGTTTGTCGAAGCCGGCGGGCTGTACGATCCCGCTGTGGCTGCGCGACTGCGGCAGCACGTGTTCTCCATCGGCAACACGATGGATCCGGCGGACGCGTACCGGGCATTCCGCGGGCGGGATCCGCGGATCGAGGCGCTTATGGTCAAACGGGGGTTCAGCGCAACCGCCCCGTAAATCCGCGCGGCGTGAAGCTTGACAGCGGCGATCACCCAGATCCGCGGTCGTGTACAGGGAAACCAAGTGCGGAGTGCGCAGCCAGGAGTTGGCGGTTGGGAGTAGCCCAACCCACGTCGACACCCAACTGTGAACTCCGAACTCCGTACTGCAAACTCCCGACTTGGATTCCCTGTACCCGACCGCGAAACTATTTCTTCGGGTCGAGTATAGCCCCGATCCGATATAGCGCTCCTTGCAAATGCAGCTGGGTGGATCTGTCCCCAGCTCTCGGGATCCCGCGCTGGACGTCGGCCCGCAGCGTCACCAGCTCGCCGCGCAGCTGGGACTTTGCATCGTCGGACAGCGGCGCCGGCGGGGTGCCGAAGGTGAACGTCGAAGTAGCGCCTGCCTGCCGGACGGGCGGATTGATCTTCTCATCTATGATGTTCAGATAATCCATCTGCAGATCGCGACGGTACGCGTCGATCACGGGACGGGCGGTGAACAGCTCGGACCACAGACCCCGCCGCAGATCGTCCAGCATTCGCGAGAGCTGGTACACATCCGACGAATTCCGGAGGAGTGCTTCCTGCTCGAGCAGCCGGTTGAGCCGGCCGTCGTCGAGCAGGTTGGTGAGGACCCGTACCTGCGCGCCGTTGATGCGCCGGATCATGCCCGACGCCTCGATCCGCGCCGAGATCTCCGGACGGATGAGGTAGGACGGCGTGCGGAAGACATTGTCGTTGATGAAGCGGACGGCTTCCGCCTGCCGCGCGCGACTCACCGGCGTGTACACCGGCCCGGGCTGGCTGCCGGACTTGTGCTGCACCGTTCCGCCGCCGACCAGCGTGGCGACATGGTTGGCCTCGTTCGCCCACTGCCCCACTGTCCTGTCGTACAGCTCGCGGAGATCCGAGTTGTCCTCACCCGGCCTGATGGCCGCGGCCGCGATGTAGCCTACGGTCCGCTCGATGTTCCGGAAGCCGTACCTCGTCGATTTCACAGGGTCTGCGTCACCAACGGCTTCGCTTTGCGTGCCGGTCGAGCCGAATGCGTTGGACGCGGCGAACCGGTACCAGGGAATCGTGTCCTGCATCCCCGCCCACTGCTCGAGGACCGGCAGCTCCTGATCGGGAGTTCGCACGCCGGAGATCGGCTTGTAGCCCCACATGATCGCGTACTCGTCGTACGGACCAACGCGGGGAATGAGATCCTTCAGTGCAATGCTGTCCTCGGGCTGTGCCACGTAGTTGAAGCGCGAGTAGTCCATGATGCTGGGACTGTGGCCCATGCGCGCGGTCCACGTGCGGCTGCGCACGCTGTCCGCCGGATACGTCGAGCTCCCGATCTGATCGTGCTGGAGACCGAGCGTGTGCCCGATTTCGTGCGCGACTACGAACTGCAGCAGTCGTCCCATGAGCGAGTCGGGGAACGGCAGCCGGCGCGCGCGGGGATCGACCGCGGCGGCCTGGGTGAAGTACCAGGCACGCTGCAGGTTGAGGATGTTGTGAAACATGCGCACTGAGCCGTTCAGTATTTCACCGGTGCGCGGATCGTTGACGTGCGGGCCCACGGCGTTCTCGATTGTGGACGGCAGCCAGCGAATCATCGTGTGCCGGATGTCCTCCGGGGACCAGTCGGGATCATTGGCTGGAACCTCGCCTGAAACGATTCCTTCCTTGAAGCCAGCGGCCTCGAACGCGGACTGCCATTCGACGATGCCAGCGCGGACGAACGGCTTCCATACGTCGGGCGTGGCTGGATCCACGTAATACACTATCGGCTTCTTCGGATAGCAGAGGTCGCCCTCCCTGCGCTCGGAGCACTCCAGCCGGTACCGCGTGATGTAGCGGCGCACGACGGAGCGGTGCTCCGGAGTCCCGAAATCCACCTGGCGGATCGAGAAGAATCCGACGCGCTCGTCGAATCGCCGCGGCATCATCGGCTGCTCGGGAAGACGGACGAGGCTCCAGTGCGCAAGCACGCTCTGCGCTTCGCGTGGAGCGGAGCTCGCGCTGCCGCCACCGGGAGGAGGAGTCGGCGTTCCCGTCTGCGTGGCTTCGATTTCGACGTTGTCGGGGAACGCAATCGCCCGTTCGACGAAGGATCTTTGCGAATCGATGCTGCCGCGAATCGCGGCCACCTCGGGGATGGCGGTGGTGAAGAGCCGCGTGACGTCGATGACCGCAGCGCTATCGGGACCGTAGGCTTCGACGTTGAACACGGCGATGATCGGCGGATAGTTCGACGCCTCGACCGCGCGATAGACCGACAGGCCGGTGTCTGCCGTTATCGTGAATGACGGCGAGCGCAGGATGACGCGATGGCCGCTGCGATCCCAGCGCAGCGTCCGCTCGCCGAACTGGTCTCCTACATAGGCCCCGAACCCGCCGCCGGGTGTTGCGGGGTCGGCCGCGGCCGCGCGCGCATACCGCCCGACGACGAGCATGTCCTTATACAGCTCCTTGCGCGGGATCTCGAAGAAGAGCTTGTCGCCGACGCGATGGACCGCGAACATCCCGCGCCTGGTGATAGCTTCAGAAGTGATCACCCGGTTGTAGGGACGCGGGCTTGGCGCGGCGCTTGCTCCTGATCGTCCGCCGCCCGCGGAATCGCTGGCTCCCGGCGCGCCGGCGGGGGTAGAACCACCGCGGGACTGTGCGGCGCCGGCGGGCGAAGGTGCCGCGGGAGGAGTCGCGGATCGGGCGCACGCGGCCAGCAGGAGCACCGGTACCAAGGACAGTATCTTGGATCGCATGTGTGTCGGGTGTGGGTTCAACGAGGACAATACAGGGGACATCAATGAATTTTACGCTCCGGGACCGTAAGGCGTTGGCCGCCACCGCATTGCTCCTCCTCGGCCTGTTCTCCACGGGGTGCTCCGGCGCACCCCCGATGCGTGTCCAGGAATCCCTGCCCGCCAGGGCCGAGGAGCAGCTGGTGCCCGAAGCCGTCACTCCGCCCATCATCCCCGCCCCCGCGCTCGCCGAATTGAATGAGGCCGGACGGTTCGTGCTATCGCCACGGATGGAAATTCACGTGCGGGGGCCCGACGAGCAGACACTCTGGGTGGCGCGCTATCTCTCGCAGCTCATCCCCATCGGCCCGGGCCAGCCGCGCCGCGTCACCGAGCTGCCGAGGGGAGACCACGCGCTCACCGGGATCAATCTCCTGCTAGACCCGTCGCTCGACTCACTTGGCAGCGAGGGGTACCGCCTCGCGATCGAGCCCGAGCGCATCACCGCTTCGGCCGCGAAGCCCGCCGGACTGTTCTACGCGATCCAGACGCTACGCCAGTTGATGCCTTGGGAGATCGAGCGCGGGTCCATGCCCGGATCGTTGGCGATCGTCACGGGCGAGATCGTGGACGCGCCGCGCTTCAAGTGGCGCGGCCCGATGCTCGACGTGTCCCGCCATTTCCTCAGGCCGGCCGACGTCAAGCGCTACGTCGATCACATGGCGCTGTACAAGCTCAATCGTCTCCACCTGCACCTGTCGGACGACCAGGGGTGGAGGATCGAGATCAAATCGTGGCCGAACCTCACGGCGCACGGCGGCAGCACCGCAGTGGGCGGTGGACCCGGCGGCTTCTACACGCAGGCCGAATACGCGGACATCGTGGAGTATGCCCGCTCGCGATTCATTACGGTGGTGCCGGAGATCGACATGCCTGGGCACACCAACGCCGCGCTCGCGTCCTATCCCGAGCTGAACTGTGACGGCCGCGCGCCGGCGCTCTACACGGGCACCCGGGTCGGATTCAGCTCACTGTGCCCGACGAAGGATGTCACGTACCGGTTCGTAGACGACGTCGTGCGGGAGATCGCGGCCCTCACTCCCGGGCCCTGGTTCCACATGGGCGGGGACGAGGTGAAAACGCTCTCGCCCGCGCAGTACGCCGCGTTCGTGGAGCGCGTCCAGACGATCGTGACGAGCCACGCCAAGGAAATGATCGGCTGGGACGAGATCGGTGCGACGCGGCTGCATCCGACCACGATCGTGCAGTACTGGCGCCCGGATGCGACTGCGCGTGACGCGATCAGGCAGGGCAACCGGTTCGTGCTCTCTCCGGCGAACAAAGTCTATCTGGACATGAAGTACGATCCAGCGACAGTGCTCGGGTTGAATTGGGCAGGCTACATCGACGTGCGCACGTCGTACGATTGGGACCCTGCGCGCCGCATCTCCGGCGTGAGGGAATCGTCGATCGTGGGAGTAGAAGCGCCGCTGTGGTCCGAGACCGTGGTGACGATCGCCGACTTCGAGCACATGGCGTTTCCCCGCCTGGCCGCGGTCGCGGAGGTCGCATGGTCACCGCAGCAACGCCGCGACTGGGGCGACTTTCGCGTGCGGCTCGCCGCGCACGGGCCCAGATGGGAGATGCTTGGGATCAACTTTTTCAGGTCGCCGCAGATTCCCTGGAAGTAGGCGCCGCCCGCCGGTCCGTCCCGGTGCCGGCGATGTCTTGCGCGGCTACGAGGATAGGCCCCAATATGCCTCCTTCCTAGAGGGTTTTCGCAAACTGTCCGCCTCGGGAGGGGCACATTGAATCAACGCGCAAACGCGCTCGCCGAGCGTATCGAGCAGGGAGCGGCCGCGCTGGCCGCGTTCGCTGAGGGGTTGTCGGATGACCAGTGGCGGAGGACGATACCGCCGGACGGGCGAACAGCGGGCGTGATCATCAATCATGTTGCCAGCATCTACCCTCTGGAGATCGAATTGGCGCAGACGCTGGCCTCCGGGAAACCGATCGTCGGTGTGACGTGGGCGGCCGTAGCGGACGTCAACGCCAAGCACGCGGCGGATAACGCCAGTGCCGGCAAACGCGACACGGTGGAATTGCTGCGCCGGAACAGCAAAGCTGCAGCCGACGCGGTCCGCGGATTAAGCGACGCAGAGCTGGATCGCGCGGCGCCAGTATCGCTGAATCACGACGCCCCGCTTACGACGCAATTTTTCATCGAAGACCATGCGCTGCGTCACAGCTTCCACCACCTGGCGAAGCTTCGCGCCGCGCTCGCATAGACCTTCCTTGATGTTCGCGCGTGAGCTTCGAGTGAGCAGCGGGCACAGGTTCGGCGCGATCGTGCTGGGCGCAGCCCTGCTCGTGGTGGTCGGGGTATTTCTCGCTTTCGGGTTCGTATTGCTGGTCGGACTGGCGGCCGCGGGACTGATCCTCGGAATCGGCGCCGCCCTTCTCCGCCGCCTGGCCGGACGTCCGCAGCAGCGGTCGCGTGTCCCGTCCCCGCACGGGCTCGATCCGGCGCGGGAGGTGGCGCCGCCGCCCGACACTTTGACGCGGCAGATGCGTGAGCCGCCGAGGGAGGATCGACTACAATGAGCCGGAGCAGTGGGACAACCGTGCGGGAATACCTCGACGAGCTGCCCAAGGAACGCCGCGACGTTGTCGCGAAGGTGCGGAAGATGGTCCTCCGACATCTGCCGGAAGGCTACGCCGAAGCGGTCTCCTGGGGGGTCATCAGCTACGAAGTTCCCCTGAAGCGCTATCCCGACACGTACAACAAGAAGCCCCTCTGCTACGTGGAGCTCGCGGCCCATAAGAGCCATTACGCGCTGTACTTGATGGGAGCCTATGCCAAGCCCGAACTGGCCGCGGCGCTGAAGGCCGCGTTCGCGAAGGCCGGCAAAAAGCTCGACATGGGCAAATCGTGCCTGCGCTTCAAGGAGCTCGAGAATCTGCCGCCGGAGGCTATCGGCGGCATCATCGCCAGCCTCCCGCCGGACGAGATGATCGCGTGTGCCAGGGGCGCGCGGACAAGGTAGCCCCGGAACGCCCTTTGTTGGATCTGGTCCGGGTTCGTCGTCCAACCATCATGGTGCCGACGAAACGTGACTATCGACGCCGCGGGCCCGGCGCAGAGCTTGACCAAAAAAATCCCCGGCAGATCGCCGGGGATTTTTCGCTGTTGACTCCCGTGGAGTCGAAATGCGCTCCGTTACCTGTTCAGCGTGTTATCCAGGCAGGTCACGTTGGTAGAAAGGCACCCGGTCGTTGTTGGCGTAACCGTAATGTTGCCCCTGGCGGTAATAGTGTAGACCCGGCCCGCGACGAACGTGACGCTGGTTCTGCTCATGGCGCTCGTGCTGGATCCGGAGTATCGCGTGCTCAAGTTATATATGCCGGTCGGGAGCGTCATGAATGCGCCCGCGGCTTTGTACGCAACCAAGCCGCCTACCGCGACCTCCTGGCTTGTGGTCGTATTCGTCGCGTACAGTGTCATCGGATTCGCGTTGTAGATCGCATGCACGAATCGTACGGTCGCTACGGACCAATCGATCTCTGCTGGAAACGGGTCTTCCACGATGAAGGCATCCACTGTCTTCGTCGTGGTATTGTAGACTCCGCTCTGGTAGTCCTCCTGGATCTGCGACCACATGAAAAAGACCCGGCAACTCTGCCGGGTCTCTCTAGTTGCCGAATGACGGTTGCCGAAGCTACTCCGCCGCTGCCTCGTCGTACGGAATGTCCGTCGGCGGCGGGCCGACCGCGGTGTAATCGTCGGTCTCCATCGGAATCACCGTCGACGGCGTCTCCGGCCGCGGCGGCTGCTCCGTGGGGATGTTCGTCACCGCCAGCACGATGCGGCGATGTATCGGATCGACTTCCATGATGCGGAGGTCAAGGTTCATCGTCTCGTACACGATGTCCGCCGGGCTGTTGACCGGGTTGCCGAAGTTGAGCTGGCTCACCGGGACGAAGCCCTCGATGTCGTTGCCGATGTCGACGACCACGCCCTTGTCCATCAGGCGAACGACCTTGCCCGGCAGCTCCATGCCGACGGGATAGTTCTCGCCGATGCTGAGCCACGGATCCTCGGTCGCCTGCTTGAGGCCGAGGGAGATGCGCTTGTTGTCGCTGTCGATGTTGAGGATCACGACGTCGACCGCGTCACCCTTCTTCACCACTTCCGAGGGATGCTGCACGCGCTTGGTCCACGACATGTCCGAGATGTGGATCAGGCCGTCAATGCCCGGCTCTATCTCGACGAACGCGCCGAAGCTCGTGAGGTTGCGGACCTTGCCGTTGAGGCGCGTGCCGATCGGATACCGGTACGGCAGCACCATCCACGGATCCTGCTCGGTCTGCTTCATGCCGAGCGAGATCTTCTCCTCGTTCGGATCGACTTTCAGAACTACCGCTTCGATAGCCTCTCCAATAGAGACAAGCTTCGAGGGATGGCGGACGTTGCGCGTCCAGCTCATCTCGCTGATGTGCACCAGCCCTTCGATGCCCGGCTCCAGCTCGATGAATGCGCCGTAGTTCGTGATCGACACGACCTTGCCCGACACCCGCGTGCCGACCGGGTACTTCTCGGCGACATCCTTCCACGGGTAGCTCTGCAGCTGCTTCAGGCCGAGCGAGATGCGCTCGCGCTCCCAGTCGATGTCGAGGATCTTGACGTCCAGCTCCGCGCCGATCTGCACCATCTCGGACGGGTGCTGGATGCGGCCCCACGACATGTCGGTGATGTGGAGCAGTCCGTCCACGCCGCCCAGGTCGATGAACGCGCCGAAGTCGGTGATGTTCTTGACGACGCCCTTGCGGACCTGATCCTTCGACAGCTCCTTCATCAGCTTCTCGCGCTTCCCGGCCCGCTCGGCTTCGAGGATGACGCGGCGCGACACGACGATGTTCCGCCGGCGCTTGTTGAGCTTGATGATCTTGAAGTCGAACGACTGGCCCAGCAGCTCGTCTATGTTGGGGACGCGGCGGAGCGCGATCTGCGAGCCTGGAAGGAACGCATCCACTCCCATGAGATCCACTACGACGCCGCCCTTGATCTTCTTGATGAGCGTACCGCGCGCAGGCTGATCCGTCTCGTACGCGACGCGGATCTTCTCCCAGACGCGCATGAAGTCGGCTTTCTTCTTCGAAAGCACGACCGACCCTTCCTGGTCCTCGAGGTGCTCGAGGAGAACTTCTACTTCGTCGCCGGCCTTGAGGTCGGGTATGTCCTTGAATTCTTCGAGCGGGACCGTGCCCTCGGATTTGAACCCGATGTCGAGCACGACCATGTTGTCGCGAATTTCGAGGACCTTCGACCGCACGATCTCGCCTTCCTCGATGGAGGCCATCGTGCCGTTGTACATCTCCAGCATCGCGTCGCGCTCTTCGTCGCTGTACTCGTCTTCGTAGAGCTCGGGACGCAGGTTGGCAAGCGGGCGCAGCTGCGCCTTCTGCTGGTCGCGCTTCTCGCGCGCCGACAGAGTGGGCTTGTCGGTTGAGGTTAGGACTTCTGTTTCAAGCTCGGCCATTAAATAGGTGTTCTTCCAAACGGTTGAGGGTGGATGAAGGACAGCCTTTAAACGTATCTATCTCGTTGTCAATCGTCAACTTGCGTCGGCTCATGCGGCCCGGGCGACTGGGGTCGGGCTAGATCGTGCCGGGCGTGTGCCGCACTCCGGTAACGGACCGGATCAACTCGAAATCCCGCGTGTTCTCGGTGAGGAGCGTCGCGCCGACAGCGCGGCACGTTAGCGCGATGAGCAAATCATTGGCAAAGCCCCGCCGCTCGATCCTAGCCACATGGCCCTTTTTCAGGCGTAACTCAGCCTCGGCCGTGGCCGCTTTCTCCCACACGGGCTGCGATGGCGTCAACAGCCGGTTCATCCGCCGAAATGCGCGGACGTAGTCGGCCTCAAGCCGGTGCCGCACCGATTTGGTGGCGGCACCGACCATGAGCTCGTATAGAACCACGGTGCTCATCGCGAGCTGGCGCGCATTGGCACTGTGCCACGCGCGAAACCGCTCGCCGAACGCCTCCTCACGGAAGGCCCGGATGTAGATGTTGGTATCTACGACCAGCAGCGCGGTCAGCCGGTGACTTCCGGCGGATCGAAGTAGTTGGTGAACCCACCCTTGCCCACGAGCTTCGCCAACCCGCGATCGGTCGAGGCGGTGAAAGCGGCGATGTCGACGGCCATGTCCAACGCGCGCTCGATGGTCTCCGTTTCAGTCGCCGCGCCTAGTGCAGCGCGGGCACGGTCGATCTTCCACTGCGGCAAGTTGAAGTTCTTGCGTCTCACGCCGTGCGCCGTGCCAAACTCGATGGTCAAGGCCGCCTCCTTGACCTTCATCACGCCGGTCTTGCCGGTGCCGACATTCTTTTTAGGCATCAGGGCTCGTATGTATGGATAGGTAATATGTACATATAGACGGTGCCCCGCAATAGAAGGTGGACTGCCGAGCGCTAGGCGATTCCAGCGGACCGCGCCAAGTCGACGATCTGCTGGACCTGCTCGGCCTGGCCCATGTCGGTCGTGTCCATGATGATGGCGTCGGGCGCGGGGACGGTCTGAACGGCGTCGAGGGCATCACGCTTCGCCAGACGTTCCATCTCTTCCTCGACCTCGGCCTGGGTTCCCTGCCGACCGAGCCGCTGCAGCAGGCGGCGGCGGGCACGTTCGCTCCCGTCAGCCAGCAGGAACACCTTCACGCGCGCATGCGGCAATACGACGGTGCCGATGTCGCGACCGTCCACTACGACGTCGTGCAAGTCGGCTAGATGGCGCACCTGGGCATTCACCCAGTCGCGCACGCCTGACATCTTCGCTATGACCGACACGCTGGCCGTCACCGCGTCGCCACGGATCTCCTCTTCCGCGTCCTGTCCGCCGAGCAGAGGCGTGAACGACGCCTTGCGCGCCTCCATGCGTACGACCCCGGCGGCGTCGAGCACATCCTGTTCATTCCACCCGCCACCGGGCTTCGCGCGGAGCGCGGCCGCCGTAACTGCGCGGTACAGCGCGCCGGAATCCACATGCTGAAAGCCGAGCGCATCCGCCACCTGGTACGCGGTCGAGGTCTTGCCCGACGCGGCCGGACCGTCGATGGTGATCGCGAAGGGTTGCTTCACGCCGTCACCGCCTTCAGATCCTGCCAGAACCCGGGATACGACACCGAAACGCAGTCGCGGTCGTCGATCCTGATCTCATTGCCGGGGATGCAACCCAGGATGCCAAAGGACATTGCGATCCGGTGATCGCCGCCGGTGTGCACGGTGCCGCGAAGGGGTTCTTCGGAGCCGCGCACGGCGAAACCGTCCTCGAACGCTTCGGCGTCGGCGCCCAGCGCGCGAAGGTTGTCGACGATCGAGGCGATGCGGTCGCTCTCCTTGACGCGCAGCTCGGAAGCGCCATGCACCACCGTCTCCCCCTCCGCCCTCGCCGCAACGCACGCCAGCAGCGGCAGCTCGTCTATCATCGCCGGAATCTCGCTTTCTTTAACGTGCAGCGCACGCAGCGCGCCGGGCGCGGCGGTGATCGTACCCAGCTCTTCGCCATTCATCTCCCGCTTGTCGGAGACCTTGATCGTGGCGCCCATGTGGCGAAGCGCGCGGAGGAATCCCGTTCTCAACTGGTCCACGCCCACACACGGCAAAGTGACGCTGCCGCTCGCAGACAGCGCCGCCAGCGCAAGGAAGAAAGCCGCGGACGACGCGTCTCCCGGAATCGTCATGTCGAACGGCTCGAGCGGGCCAGCCGGAGCGAGCTTCGTCACGCCGTCACGCGAGCTGGTGATCTTCGCACCCGACGCGCGCAGCATGCGCTCGGTGTGATCCCGCGACGCCCGCGGCTCGCGCACGGAGACCGGCACGCCGGCGACCAGCCCCGCCAGCAGAATCGCGCTCTTCACCTGCGCGCTCGCGACTTCGCTGGTCCAGGCGACGTGCTTCAAGTCGCCGCCCTGCACCGTCATCGGCAGTCCGTCCCCTCCGGCAAACGAGAACGTCGCGCCCATGGCCGTGAGCGGCTCGGCGATCCGCCGCATCGGCCGCCGGCTGAGACTCTCGTCGCCGACGAACGTCGCGCTGAATGGGTGGCCCGCGACGACTCCGGCCAGCAGCCGCACGGTGGTGCCGCTGTTTCCGCAATCCACGGCGGATTCGGGCCGCTGCAGGCCGCGGACACCCGCACCCCGGATGCGCATCTCCGGCGCCAGCGGCGCTGCATCGTTGCCCAGCGTGCGCAGCGCGTACGCAGTCGACGCGGTATCCTCGGCAACGAGCACGTCGCGAATTACCGAGTCCCCGTCGGCGAGAGCGGCGAGGATCAGCGCGCGGTGTGATATCGACTTGTCGCCCGGGACCTGTACGGTTCCGGCGACCGTCAGCGAAGCCACGCCTCCAGCGTCGTCGCCAGATCCGTCTTCTCGTCGCGGTACTTGACGATGACCGGAGTCTGCAGCGACAGCCCCTCGCCGCGCGCCCAATCGCCCTTGATCGCGCGCGCCCCGGGCACGACGACCGCGCCGGGCGGAATCAAGAGCGGCTTGTCGGGCGTGCCGCGGTACACCTGCTCCCAGATCAGATCGTAGACCGGGGTGCCGCGCGTCAGCACGACGCCCGCTGCCAGGACGGCCTTGCTCTTCACGACCGTGCCTTCGTACACACCACAGTTCCCGCCGACGATCACGTCGTCCTCGATGACGACCGGCGACGCATTGACGGGCTCCAGCACTCCGCCGATCTGCGCGCCTGCGCTCAGGTGCACGCGCGCCCCGATCTGGGCGCACGATCCCACCAGCGCGTGCGAGTCGATCATCGTGCCCTCGCCAACGTACGCGCCGACGTTGACGTACATCGGCGGCATGCAGACGACGCCGGGCGCGACGTACGCGCCGCGGCGGACTGACGAGCCGCCGGGAACGATCCGCACCTGGTCATCGAGCGTGAAATCGCGCAGTGGATAGGTGTTCTTGTCGAAGAACTGCAGCTTGTGGCCCGCGACCGCGCCCTGCGGTACGGTCATCTCGACCAGGTGGCCGAGGCGGAATCCGAGCAGGATGCCGCGCTTGACCCACTGCACGACCTGCCATGAGCCGTCCCTGGCCTGCTCCGCCGCGCGGACTTCGCCGGCCTCGAGCGCTTCGAGAAGCGCGTCGAATGCCGACTGCGCGTCTGGTGGCAGCGCCTCCCTGGCCGGAATGGCAGCGAGAGCCTCGATGCGATGCGAAAGGTTCTCCCCCCAAGCCTTGTTCCGTTTCGTCACAGCGCGCCCGCTTTCTCGAGGCTCAGGCGCACGGCATGCTCGTGCTTGCTGGCAAGAGGAACGAGCGGGAGACGCAGCGCGTTCTCGATCCGGCCCATCAGAGCGAGCCCGGCTTTAACCGGAAGCGGATTGGATTCGACGAACGCCGCCGCGGTCCAGTCCGCGAGCCGCGCTTCGATCTCGCGCGCTTCGCGCATGTTGCCGGCGCGGACGCACTCGGTAATCCGGGCGACGAGCCGCGGCGTCGCATTGGACGTGACTGAGATGACTCCATCGCCGCCGGCGGCCATGATCGCGACCGTGAGCGCGTCGTCACCGGACAACACGGAGAATCCCTCCGGCCGGTCGCGGATGATCCGGCCGATCTGCGCCATGTCACCCGACGCTTCCTTCATGGCGACGAGCCGCGCGTTCTCCGCGAGCTTTAGCGTCGTCTCCGCGTCCATGTTGCTGGCGGTCCGCCCGGGCACGTTGTACATGACGATCGGAATATCCACGGCGTCCGCGATGGCCTGGAAGTGTGCGATGATCCCGCGCTGCGGGGGCTTGTTGTACATCGGCGACACGTGCAGGAGGTGCGTCGCGCCCGCGGCCTGCATCGCCCGCGACGACGCGATCGCCTTCTTCGTGTCGTTGGAGCCGGCGCCGGCGATCACGGGAACGCGCCCCGCGACCTGCTCGACCGTGATCTCGACGACGCGGCGGTGCTCGTCCGGTGAGAGAGTCGCTGCTTCGCCCGTAGAGCCGCACGGTACGAGAAAGTGAATGCCTTCGTCGATCTGCCAGTCGATCAGCGCGCGCAGCGCCTGCTCGTCCACCGCGCCGTCGCGCGTAAATGGCGTGACCAGCGCCGTGCCGGCACCGAACAGCAGCCCCCGCTTCACGAGTCGCCGACCCCCGCGAGAAAATCCCGCATCGTGAAGACGCCGCGCCTGCCCACCAGCCAGTCGGCAGCCGCGAGCGCGCCCGCGGCAAACACGGCCCTGTCACGCACGGTGTGTGTGATGCTCAACTGTTCCGACGGCGAATCGAGGATGAGCTCGTGGGTTCCCGGTACCGATCCCGTGCGGATACTGGTGATCGGAGTCTTTCTCCCCATCCCCTCCCGCGTAGCCTGCTCGATCACGATCGCGGTCCCGGACGGCGCATCCTTCTTGGCGGAGTGGTGGGTCTCGACGATATGGGCATCCCATCCCTCGATATCGGCAACCAGCGCGCCAGCCCTTATCGCCAGGTCCAGGAAAATCTGAATTCCTATCGAGAAGTTCGCCGACCAGAGCAGCGCCCCGCCGGCACGCTGCACCTCGGCGGTGATGGCGTCGAGGTCGCCGAACCATCCGGTGGTCCCGACCACTACCGGGCACCCCGCCGTGACACACGCCCGGATGTTGCGCGCAGCCGACTTCGGCTCGGTGAACTCGACGGCCACATCCGCACCCTGGAGCGATTCCCGGGTGATGCCGCGGCCGTCGGGATTTTGTTTCTCGCCTAGCATGGCGGTCACGGTCCAGCCGCGACTCTTGGCCATGTCGGCGATCGTCGTGCCCATCCTGCCGTCACCGACGACGGCGATCTTGCGCGCGCTCACTTGCCCTCCTCGAAAAACTCGGCGTGCAGCCCACGCATGATATCGCTGACTCGGCCGCTGTCCACGACCGCCGTCAGATTGATCGCGGTCGCGCTCAGCGAGATCATGTGAACCGTGGAGCCGGTGAGACAGGCAAGCGCGCGCCCCATCGCGTCCGAATGGTCCGCGATCCCGGCCCCGACGATCGCGACGATCCCGCGGTCGTGCTCCACCGAGACGTCACCCAGCGCCGACAGATCCACGATGATCGAATCGAGCTTGGTCACATCGTCCAGCGTCATCGACACTGACACCTCGGACGTCGCCACCACATCCACGGAAGTCGAATGCCGCTCGAACACCTCGAATACTCGGCGCAGAAACCCGTGGGCGAGCAGCATGCGGGCGGCGCGCACACGCACCAGCGTGATCCCCGCCCTGCCTGCGATCGCGGTGACGGGCCGCCGCGGCGCGTCGAAGGTAATCAATGTCCCGGGCAATTCCGGTCGGTTGGAGTTGAGCACGTACACCGGAATTCCGATCCGCACCGCAGGCGCAATCGTGCTCGGGTGCAGGACCTTCGCGCCGAAAGACGCCAGCTCCGATGCCTCGTCAAATCGGATGCGCTCAATCGGCAGCGCGTCCTGCACGACGCGCGGGTCCGCCGTCATCATCCCGTCCACGTCCGTCCAGATCTCGATCGCCTCGGCGTGCAGGGCCGCTCCGATCAACGACGCACTGTAATCCGAGCCGCCGCGTCCGAGCGTGGTCGTGATGCCGTCGGCGGTCCGGCCGACGAATCCGCCGAGCACCGGAACTTTACCCTCCTTGAGTATCGGAAGGAGTATCGCGCGCGACTGCTCGGCGATCGCCTCGGTCTTCGGTACCGCCTGCATGAAGTTCGAGTCCGTGATCATCACCTCGCGGGCATCCACCAGCTGCGCGGGGACGCCGCGCTCGCACAGCACCGCGGTCACGAGCTGCGACGAGCACTGCTCGCCGATCGACGCGATCGCGTCGAAGCTGCGCGGTGTGACGTGGCCGAGCGTCTTCAGCGCCTCAGCGAGGGAGGCCAGCTCGTCGAACAGCGCGCTAAGCTCCGACGATATCTCCGTGGCAGCGGAACTCGTGCCCAGCAACTCCCTGCACACGTTGAGGTGCCGGTCACGAAGATTCTCCACGCCGCGCAGCGCGCCGATGAGGTGGCCCTTGGCCGATTGCTCCGCAACTGCAAGCAGGCCATTCGTCGCACCGCCGAGCGCGGAGACGACTACGATCGGCTGGCGGTCGAGCCTGCCCCGTATGATTTCGACGGCGCGTTCGATGGCCCCGGCGTCGCCGACGGACGTGCCGCCGAACTTCGCGACTATCACGCCGAGGGTATCGCGCCCGTGGACACCAGCAACTCGGCGTTGAGAATGGAGCCGCCGGCAGCGCCCCGCACGGTGTTGTGTCCCATTGCCACCAGCCGCACGTCGAGTATGGAATCCTCCCGAACGCGGCCCACGACGACCGTCATGCCATCGCCGGTGTTCACGTCGCGCCGCGGCTGCGGACGGTCCGGCTCATCGCGCACCGCGAGCGGCCGGTGCTTCGCGCTTGGTAGCCCGCGCACTTCCGGCGCTCCGCTCCATTCCTCCAGCGCGGCGCGAGCGGCTTGGACATCCGGTGATCCATCCAGACCGATGGACATGCACACGGTGTGGCCGTGCTCGACGGGAACGCGGTTGGTGTGCGCGCTGACCGCGAACGAGGCGTGCATGATGGAATCACCCTCGAGCTTGCCGAGCAGTTTGCCGAGCTCGACCTCGATCTTCGGCTCTTCGTCGGCGATGTAGGGGATCACGTTGCCGAGTATGTCGGCGGAAGGCACGCCCGGGTAGCCGGCACCGGAAATCGCCTGCATCGTCGTGAGGAAGATGCGGTTGACACCAAACCGCTCGTGCAGCGGAGCGAGCGCCATGGCGGCGACGGTGGCGCTGCAGTTCGCGTTCGTGACGATCGCGCCGCTCCAGCCGCGTTTCGATCGCTGGTGCTCGAGCAGTCGCATGTGGCCCGCGTTGATTTCGGGAATCACCAGCGGCACGTCTGCGTCCATGCGGTGATTCTTCGAGTTGCTCAGTACCGTCTTGCCGGCCTGCGCGAACGCCTGCTCTATCGGTCCTGCGACGGACGAGTCCATCGCGGAAAACGCTATCGCGGAGCTGGCCTGCGCCGGCTCGGCAGGTCGGAGGGTGAGCTCACCGATCTCGTCTGGAAGCGTGCCTTCGTGCCACTGTACCACGTCGCGATAGCGCTGGCCCGCCGAGCGCTCGGATGCGAGCAGCTCGGCGATCTCGAACCATGGGTGGCCGGCGAGCAGGCGAATGAAAGTCTGGCCGACCGCACCGGTCGCTCCGAGAATCGCGACTTTCTGTTTCGCTCGTGTCACTTGTGGGCCCTCTTCCGCGCCGGTGCCGGCTGCACGGATTCGCTGTTACCCTGCTCGAGCAGCGTCCGCACCAGCTTCTCGTACGTGTCCACGCTCGCCCGCAGCTCCGCGATGTCGACGTACTCATCGGTAGTGTGCGCGACGTGGATCGAGCCGGGACCGAACAGCAGCGGCTTGCCCCAGCGGCTGAGCAGCGGAATGTCCGTCGTGTATGCTACGGGCTCGATCTCGAATCCTTCCACGGTGTGAAAGTGCTGCGGTGGAATGTGCGATCCCCACTCCAGCTCGGCGACGCCGTGCGCCCACTCCTCCAGCTGCTTCTTGACGGGCTCTACGTCGCTGACAATGCGGAACATCACTTCGGCTTCAGCTTGGCCCGGGATGATGTTCCCCTCGGTACCGCCGCGGATGACGCCGATGTTGACCGTCGCCTCGCCCAGAATCGGATCGCTCGGCAGCTTCAGTTTTTTTACCTTGGGAAGAAGCTCGAGCATCGGCTCGATCGCCGACTGTCCCAGGTGCGGATACGCGGCGTGGGCTTCCCTGCCGCGCGTCCGGACGATCACTCGGAACGAGCCTTTGGCCCCACTGGCAAGCTTGCTCTCGGTCGGCTCGCCGTTGATCAGAAACCGGCTCGTTGCGGGAAGGTTGTTGGCCGCGCGCGCCCCGTCGGAGCCCTTCTCCTCACCGACGACGAAGAGCAGCTGCACGCGATTCTCACCCGAGGTAACCAGCCGGTCCGCAGCGGCCATCATCGCGGCGGCGATTCCTTTGGCATCAGCGGCGCCCCGGCCGTACAACCGCCCTTCCTCGAGTCGCGGCGTCAGGAACGGCGGAACGGTGTCCAGGTGTGTGGAGAGCGCGACGCTGCCCGCTGGCGGGCCGTGCTCGGCCGGTCGCGTGGCCCACACGTTCCCGCGACCAGGCGAGACTTCCTGGAAGCTCACATTCCACCCGCGTTTCACGAGCCAACGAGTGACGAACTCGATGGCTTCATGCTCCTGCCCGGAGAGCGACTGGATCGATAACATCTCCGCCGCCAATGCTACGACATCTGTCATGTCGGGTAAGCTAACCGCGCATGCCTGCTGGCGTTATCGGCGCTCGGCCGGGCTCGACGACGGGTCCTCGTCGGCGGCTACGCGAGCAAACTGCGCTCGCTAAGACGCCGCCTGTGAGGACCCGCCACCGAGTCCGGCCACAGGCATCGCCCCAGGGCGTGCGCGAAAAGCGGAGCGACAGGACGCGCCGTCGCGCGCGAGACGGCTTCGTCGCGCTTACAGCGGATGGGAGGGTGGATGAAAGCGTCAGACAGGCGGAATGACGTCGACGGTCGCGGCCTGAACGGCTTCGGGCACGCGCACGTGTTCGATGAATATCTGTTGGCAGAGGCGGTTAGCCTCCTTCACGTACTCGTCATGATGGCGCTCGCCGATCTCGCCGATGCGGGCAAGCGGCTCGATGCTCAGCGCGCGACCGGCCTCGCGGAACGTCTTGAACGTGTCCTCGGCCTGCCGGGCCATGACGATGTCCCCAACCAGGCGCAGGAAATCGCTCTCGCGGGCTGCGTCGGCGAGGTCGCGAGCCATGCCCAGCGCCAAGCCGATCGCCTTCTTGCCGACACCGGCCTCGGCGCCGAGTGTCTGCTGATACTCCTCGAGCATCCGCTGGTGCTCGCGCATGTGCGGAATGTGGCGGGTGCAGAGATCGCGAAAGCGTGGGTCCTCCGCCTGCCCTTCGTGATCTTCGAGCGCGCGCAGAAATGCCCCGTGCTGCATCACCGCGTTGTTTACCTGGCTTTTTAGGAAATCAGTGCCCCGATCCATGTCTGCCTCCTGTTAAAAAAAACTTCGGATTATCAGGAGTTGGAGGTGCACATAACGCGCCATCAATCCCCGATTCGCCTAATCGTTTTCAACGACTCTCACCCCTTGAAAAGGGGAGGAGCAGCCGTCCGGCACCGGGAAGAACGCGGACGCTGATCGGAGTGGACCCGGCGAGCTCCCCATCGGCCTGGACCGCGCGTGGCGGCGCCGTCGTGAGCTCGATCTCGCGGCCCGACAGGTAGGACATGCACGGGTCGGGCGAGAAATCACGGCGCATCATCTTGTACGTGATGCGCGCGGCGTCGGCCCTTGTCGCAGGCGAGAAGATGCAGACGTTGAGCACGCCGTCGTCGTGGAGAATTCCGTCGCCCAGCGTGAGTAAGTGGCGGAACATCGTCCCGAAGTTGGCGACGACGATCGCGGACGCGCGCCGCTCGAAGGGAACGCCGTCAACCGTTCCCTGCACATCGAACGCGTCAAATCGCAGGAGCGAGCGCAGCCCGACGATGATGTAGGACAGCACGCCCAGCCGGCGTTTCCACAGCACCGGCGTCTCTTCGATCATGGTGGCGTCGACTCCAACGCCGGCGCCGATACCGAAGATGCGGCCGTCGCCGAGCTGCCCGAGGTCTATCCGCGCCTCGCGGCCATGTGTGAGGGCGTGGACGGCCCCGGAAACCCGGAGCGGAATGCCGAGCGACCTCGCGAGGAGGTTGCCGGTTCCGCCGGGGAGGATGCCTACGGGTGGTCCTTTGCCGGCGAGCGCGCCGACGACGTCCATTGCGGTCCCGTCTCCGCCGAGCGTGAAGACTACGTCGTACGCCTCGGCCCGCTCAGCGGCTATTACAGCTGCGTGACCAGCGTACTCGGTCGCCACCGCGTGGACGGTAAAGCCGACGCCACGGAGGGAGTCGAGCGCGCGAATGTGCTGTCGGGCTCCACCGCGAGCGGCGGGGTTGATAATCACGAGCGCGCGTCGCATGGGAAAAATTACCAGTTTATGCGGGGCGAGGCTGCCAACGGTGGCCATGGAGCGCCGCTCTGTGGCGAATTCGCGGCTCACCCGTATTTTGGGTGACCCACCATGATGGAAAATCCAGAGCCATGACCGCACTAGAAACGCTCCAGACCGCGCTCGCCGACCGCTACGAGATCGTACACGAGATCGGCTCCGGCGGGATGGCTACCGTCTACCTCGCCCGCGATCTGCGGCACAAGCGCGAAGTAGCGCTCAAGGTTCTCAAGCCGGAACTCGGCGCCGTGCTCGGGACCGAGCGATTCCTTTCCGAGATCACGGTCACCGCCAATCTTCAGCACCCAAACCTGCTACCGCTGTTCGATAGCGGCGAAGCCGGCGGCCTCCTGTTTTACGTGATGCCGTTCGTGCGCGGGGAAACCCTGCGCGTAAAGATCGACCGCGAGCGGCAGCTGTCGGTGGACGAAGCGGTGCGGATCGCCGTAGCCATCGCCAGCGCGCTTCAGTACGCGCACGAGCACAACGTCATCCATCGCGACCTGAAGCCGGAGAACATCCTGCTGCAGTCGGGCCAGCCGGTCATCGCCGATTTCGGAATCGCGCTGGCGGTATCGAATGCGGGCGGCACGCGCGTCACGCAGACCGGCCTCTCGCTCGGCACTCCGCAGTACATGAGCCCCGAGCAGGCGACGGGCGACCGGGTGATCGATGCGCGGAGCGACATCTACTCGTTGGGCGCGGTCACGTACGAGATGCTCTCCGGAGAGCCGCCACACAGCGGCTCGAGCGCCCAGGCCATCATCGCCAAGCTGATGACGAGCGAGCCGCAGCCGCTGAATACGCTGCGATCCACGGTGCCCGTGAACGTAGCGTGCGCAGTG
>JBPCPS010000052.1:0-12171 GCA_050998915.1 Gemmatimonadaceae bacterium | reverse complement strand
GCCCTGTTCCTCGTCCCCCCCCTCCCCCCCCCCCCCCTGCCACCCGCCAAACGTGGATTCCGTTTCAGAATTCAGAAGAACTCGCTCGCAAAAAAACGGCGCCCCTTTCGAGGCGCCGCAGCGGTTCAGCTTGACCAGCCTGATCAAGCCTACATCGCCGGCCGGTCCGGGTCTGCCGTTCCTCCCCGAGGAACGCTGAACTGCAGCGCCTTGGTGTACGGTCCCCCCTGCCCCTGTTTGAATGCCATGATTTCCCGCGCGTACATGGCACGCGCGTCTTCCACTGTGCGCCTTCCGGTCGCGATGTCGTTCGCGAGGTTCAGGGCGAGGAAATTCGCCTCTTCCTTGTCACACCGTGCCGACATCTCTCCATTGGTTCTCTCCACTACCACGCTGCCGTCGTACATCGCCAGATCATCGTACCGATCGAGCGGGACGCGGTAATCGATAAACTGCTGCAAGAGGTCAGTGTGCGGCCCCGGGAAGGCGTGGGGAATGTCGTCGCGGTACACGATGGTTCGCTTCCACGGCCCGTTGTTGTGCCAGACGAGCATCGTAGCGGTGGCTTCATTCGGCGCGCCGTACTTCTGCATTGCCCACCCGGCAACTTCCCGTGAAGTAGCCGGCCATCCGGCGATCATGGATTGTACCACGGGAGCAGTTGGACTAGCGCCGCGCGTCATCGATGTACAGCCAGCTGCGCCCAGGAGAAGAATCACAACGGCCGCGGCACTTCTGGTCTTTTGCATGATCAAGGTTCCGGTATGGATCGCCGGGACGAGGCGATCGGTGGCCGAGCGATCGAACGCGGAGCCAACCGGCTCCGCGTTCAATCCACGGGTACTGCTTATGCCAGAAACGGCGTTATGATAGCCGTGACCTGATCCTTGGTCAGCGGCTCGTCGAACGCCTCGGTAACAGCGTTGACGCCGCCGTTGTTGGTTCCGAGCCCCGCGGCGTCCGCGCCAGCGTGCACGGTGTTCTGCTCACCGTCGTAAATCCCCTGCGTGAAGGCGGGCAGATCTTCCCGGCTGTTCCCGACGATCCAACCCTTCTTGCCGCGAAGCCGTCGAACCTCCGAAGCGTGGCGAGCCTCTACGGAGTGAATCGTGAGCGCCGCGGTCAGGGTCGCCTTGTCGTTGATGAGCCGGCCGGCCTGACCTTTGTACGCGCGTACTCCGGTGTCCTCGAACGCCATCGCGAGCTGCTGGAAGACCGCGTAGTTCCCCGCGGCGAAGGGATTCGGAACCGCGCCCTTGGCCGTGAAGTCGAACGCCGGCTTCGCCGCCGGAGTGGCACCCTTGGCCTGGATCATCTGCTGGAGCGCGGCGACGTGCGTGACCTCGTGCCCCCGGATGGTGAGAAAAATCGTGCGGTCGGCGGCCGGTATCAGGCCCGCAGCGTCGGTCCCGCGGACGTAGAATTCCGCTTCGAGGTGCTCCAGCAGGAGAGCGAACTGGAGCACGTCGAGCACGTCCGAGGCGCTCTGTGCCCCCACGTCGCGCGCCAGCGCGGCGAGGGCGATCGGAACGGAGCCGATGGCGAGCGCCGCAGCCAGCGATGAGCTGACCGAAGCTCCGCGCGATATTGCCTCGCGGCGTGAGACGACTCGGTCCGCGATTTCCGGATCTATCGTTTCGAGAAGTGTCTGGTTTTCCATGAGTGGATTTCCTCAGCCGTTGTTGTTAGGACCCTGCACAAACGCGGTCGGCGCGTTGGCAAAATCGATTCTGTCCACGATGAACCCCTGAGCCGCGTCGCGAACCTTGGCGGGCCTGAAGGCATCGTCGAACGCCGTCGGTGCGAAGTGGCCCGATTTCGGATCGATCAGATCCCGTATGGCCGCGGCATGGCGCGCCTCGACGGAAACGATCTTGCCCGCGACCAGCAGGTTGGTAGTACTGGTCAGGTACTGCGCAGCGCCGTTGTACGCTGAAACGCCGAGGTCCTCGAAAGTTCTGGCGGTGGCAAGCACCGACGTCCGGCTGGAGAAGTCCACTCCGGGGTAGGTCGGAGTGAGAGCGAAATTCCCGTTCGCCCCCAACGCGATCTTGAGGAACTCGCGGTGGATCACTTCGTGGTTCTTGATGTCGCTCATGACCGACTGTTCCGCGGGCGTGAGATTCGATCCGCCAAAGGCGGCGACTACTCTCGTATAGAAGTCGGCTTCCAGCTGTTCCAGGGCGAACGCGAACTGAAGCACCGCGACGTCACCCTTCGCGAAATCGATAACGACGGCGTTTCCCGATCCTGGCCCGAGAATGTCGTCGTCGTTGCACGAGCTCAGTACGGACGGCAGCAGCACCACCGCCCCTCCTATCCCCATTATCCGCAGAAAGTCCCGTCGAGTCCGTGCGTTCCCCAATTGGGCGGGATTCGAGACGACGAGTGTTGTGTCTGACGCCATGCGCTCCTCCATCACGTGTGGGTGTTACCTGCTCGACCCGTCCCAACGCAGGGCTGGTGCTCGCGCCGATGCTTTCTTGGTTCCAGCGATGAAAGAGGCACGCTTCGTGTATCAGATTTGCCGTGAGAACGACACCTGGTGCACAAAACGCCATCGTCGCCTCGATTATGCCGGCGATTCCGCGGTCCCGATCGATGCTGCCGCGCAACGCGTTCAAAAAAGGGATCTAATGACCAAGAGAAGGGAAATCGCCGAACGACTCCGTGAGAGGATCCTGACCGGTATCGACGACGGCGGGCTTGGTCGCGGAGACCGGCTCCCTAGCTCGCGAGAACTCGCGCCGGAGTTTGGAGCCGATCCCCGTGTGGTCACGGCCGCGTATCGCGAGCTCGCGATGGAATCGCTGGTCGAGATTCGTCCGAAGTCGGGCGTGTTTGTGTCCTCGGCCGCGCCGAAGGGAGGCGGTAAGCCTTACATCCCGATGAACTGGGTCGCCGACATGTTCGTGCAGGCCGTTAACCGGGGAGTACCGCTGCCAGAGCTTGGGCCGACGGTGTTCGACCTTGCGGAAGCGAGAAGAATTCGGGCGGCCGCAGTGGCGGATACCGTCGATCAGGCGGTTGGAATCAGCCGCGAGCTAAAGCGTGAATACGGCGTGACGGCGTCCTATCACCACCGCACCTCGATTCAGTCCTCGCGGCTTCCACCGAAGTTCGATTCGGCGCGCGTCATTTTCGCGGCGAATGACTGCGCCGCCGAAGTGCACAAGGTCGCGCGCGCGCTGAAGCGCCCGATGGTGGCGGTTTCCCTGCGCGCCGATCTCTTCGACGCGGAGTGGCTGTTGTTGATGCAAAGCGAGGTCTTCGTGGTAGCGACTGATCCGGCATTTCTCGAGAAGGTGCGCGATGTCTTTCCTCGCGCGAAAGGGCCGGCGAAAGTGCGGTTGATGGTGGTGGGACGCGATGACCTGTCACGCATTCCCAAGGGAGCTCCCACGTACCTAACCGAGAGCGCTCGCCAGGCTATCGGAAGCTTTCGGTTGCCAGGGCGGGTGATCAGGCCGCGCCGCCTGTTTTCCGATACGACCGTGCGCGACATCGTCAGCTTCATTGTCGCTCAGAACTCGACGGCCCGTTAACGCTGACCGCGGCAAAAAAACGGCGCCCCGAAGAGGCGCCGTCTTTCCATGAACACGCGAGCCCTTACATGGCTGTGCCGATGGGCGCGACCGGGTCCGGCTTGGACATGAACCCGAAATACAGCAGGGGCAGTCCGAGTATGACGTGCAGCCAGATGTCGTTGCCCCCGAGCGGGATCAAGCCGAATCCATCGGGAACGAAAAAGCCAACCGCTATCAGCACCGTGTAGATGACGCCGGTGATCTGCGCGTATTGCTTGGCGCCCGTAAACGAACGTGCAGCTGCCAGCCCCCAGATTCCGAACACCAGATGAACGACGTTGTGAAGGAGATTCACCGGGAACAGCCCGAGGGCTTTCGGAGCCATGGTGTGATCGGCCTCCATGCTCATCCCGCTGGCGTAAAATCCGGCGAGCGCACCCACGGTAAATAACACGCCGAAAATCTGTGCAACCCGTTGGACCGTCGTCATCTGCTGTCTCCTGTCGATTTATTTGCAGGGAAAGAGGCGAACGTGGTCGGAGGTAAGCCCGATTTCTGCCCCATAGTAGGACGATCCGGTTGTTTCCGCTACAGTAAAATGCCGCTCAGCAGGAAGAGCGCGACGCTGAAGTAGATCGTAAGTCCCGTCACATCCACCAGTGTGGCGACGAGCGGCGCCGAAGCGCTGGCGGGATCGAGACCCGCGCGGCTGAGCACGAACGGCAGCATGGATCCCGCGAGCGAGCCGAACGCGACGACTCCGACGAGCGTGGTGCCGACGGTGAGCGCCACGAGCATGTAATGCTCGCCGTAGTCCCATAGCCCGAGCTGCTGCCACACGACTATCCGCAGCACGCCGAGCACTCCCAGCACGGCGCCGAGGACGAGCCCGAGCGGCAGCTCGCGGCGCGCGATCCGCCACCAGTCGGCGAGCGTGACTTCGCCGAGCGCCATCGCGCGGATGATCAGCGACGTGGCCTGCGATCCCGAATTGCCGCCCGAGCTGATGATGAGCGGAATGAACAGCGTCAGCATCAGCGCCTGCGTGAGCTGGCTCTGGAACTGTTGCATCGCCGACGTCGTCAGCAACTGTCCGAAGAACAGCGCGACGAGCCAGACGACGCGCTTGCGGATCATCGCGGAGAATCCGATCTGCAGATACGGCTCGTCGAGCGCCTCCATTCCCCCGAACTTCTGCACGTCCTCGGTGTGCTCCTCGACCATCGCGTCCATGACGTCGTCCACCGTGACGACTCCGAGAATGCGCCCATTCTCGTCCACGACCGGGAGCGCGACGAGGTCGTAGTTGGACGTGAGGCTGACGACTTCCGCGCGGTCGGCGGTCGGCGGTACGCTGACGACTTCCTCCCACGCGATGTCCCTGATCTTCGCGCCCTCGGGGGCCGCGAGGAGCTCGCGTAGCGACAGGACGCCCTTCAGCCGGCCGTGCTCGTCGGTCGCGTAGACCGCGTGCATCGCTTCGCGGCGCCCCGCGCGGGCGATCCGCCGCACACCGACGAGCGCCGCTTCGACCGTCGTGTCCTCCGGGACCGAGACGAATTCGGTCGTCATCAGGCCGCCGGCGGTGTCCGGATCGTACGCCAGCAGCCGCTCGGTTTCTTCGCGCGCCTCCCGCGGAATCTCGGCGAGGATCGTCTCGTACAGAGTGTCCTCGAGCTCCTCGAGCGCGTCGGCGCGGTCGTCGGGTGTCATCTCCGCGACGATTCGCGCCGCCTGCGGTGCGGACATCTCCTCCAGCACTTCGGTGCGGAGGTCGTCGCTCAGATACTCGAGCACGTCGGCGGCGCGCTCCGCGGGGAGCGCGTGCAGCAGCGCGAGCACGTGCTCGCGCGGGAGCGCCTCGACTATGTCGGCGAGATCAGCCGCGTGGATCTCTTCCGTCTCCGCGGCGACGCTCTGCGGCGAGCTCTTGAGCAGCTCCTGGATGTCCGGTGCCAGCAGCGCGGCGAGGGCGCGGTGCTCGGAAGTATTCATCAGAGCTGCGGGAGCGCCCGCCTGTTTTCGTCCGCGCCGGCCACGGTGTAACCCGCCGTCTCCACCGCTTCCCTGAGCGCGTCGAGCGAAACCGTTCCGTCGTGCTCGACCTCGGCGGTCCCGACTTTCACGTCAGCGCGCGCGATCCCAGGGACACCCGCGAGCGCGGTGAAAACGGCGCGCGTGCAGTGCGCGCAGGTCATGCCGTTGATTCTGAGCGTTGTGACCATGCCGGCGAATATACTGAACTCCCCGGGACTACTGCTCGTCCGCGCTCGGGCCGTAGATGCCCGGCACGGGTACGCCGAGCAGCCGCAGATACACCGAGAGCTGCGCGCGGTGGTGGATCATGTGGTTCATGCCGAACCCGCGGAAGACGCTCCACCGCGGAGACGAGAAGATCGTATGCGCGCCGGCCTTGAGGGTCCACATGTCGTCGAGCGACTCACTGCGGGCGCCCCCGATTGCCTTGCGGGCGGTAGCCACGCTGCGGTCGAACAGGTCGAGCAGCTCCTGGCTGGTCTTGCAGTCGGCCTGGGCGAAGGCGGGACCGTCGGGCGGGCGGAAGTCGAATTCGTCCGCGCCAAAGATGTACGCCACCCAGTCCGGCAGCTGGGCGACGTGCGAAGACAGTTGCCCGAGCGTCATGGACTTGGCGTGCGGCTTCCAAGCGGGCTTGTCGGCGGGGACGCGCTCGAGGACGCGGCGGGTAGTGGCCATCTCCTGGTCGAATTCGGGAAGGAAGTATCTGGTAGCGCTCCTTTTGCCTCCATTGGTTACGAAGCGAGAACCAAAACCTATAACTTGTTCCGTAAACCTGTTCCCGGCGTCTGGATACCCAAACCGCTTAATAGAGAAGAAGATGCGAGTGGCTTTCCTCGGGCTCGGCGCGATCGGATTTCCCATGGCGCGGCGGATTGCGGAAGCGGGGTTCGAGTTGGCTGTCTGGAACCGATCGCCGGAAAAGTCCGCCGAGCTCGGACGGATCGCGTCGGTCCGCGTCGCGGCCAACCCCGCCGATGCCGCGCGCGGCGCGAGCGTGGTGATCACCTGCCTCCCGACGTCGGCAGAGGTCGAATCGGTCGCGTTCGACAGCGACGGCCTCGCGTCGGCAATGGCGAGCGGCGCGATACTTGTCGATTGCACGTCGGGTGATCCGCACGCGAGCCGGTCGATCGCGCACCGGCTGGCGGCAAAGGGGACCGACTTTCTCGATGCGCCGGTGAGCGGCGGCGTCGTGGGCGCGGAAGCGGGGAAGCTGACGGTGATGTGCGGCGGCGACGCACCGGTGCTAGAGAGAGCCCGGCCTGTGCTACAGGCGTTCGGCGCCAGGATCATTCTGTGCGGCCCGACGGGAGCAGGCCACGCGATCAAGGCGTTGAGCAACGCCCTGCTCGCGATTCATCTATGGTCCACGGGCGAGGTTCTCGTCGCGGCGGCGAAGGCTGGTGTCGAGCCGGCCATCGCTCTCGATGTGATCAACGGCTCCGCCGGGCGCTCCAACTCATCCGAAAATCTGATTCCGCAGCGGGTGCTCACGCGGGCGTTTCCTCGCACGTTCAAGCTAGCGTTGCTGGACAAGGATGTGCGGATCGCGGAATCGATCGCGCGCGAGGCTTCAACCCCGGCGCGGTTCATCGAGCTGGCGCGTGAGCTGTTTGCGCACGCGCATGAGCAGCTAGGTGATGAAGTCGATCACACTGAGGCGCTCAGGGTTCTCGAGCACGAGGCGGGGGTGGAGATCCGGGGGTAAAACGCGCGGTGCCGCGTGTTGGTGGAGGAGAGGGCCGTCGGACGTGGTACGTCGCGACACGTTCGGTCGTGTTCCGTACCAGATCGGTGTAGGTGATCTTCCACAGCGTGAAACCGGCCGATGCGCTAGAGCCGCCAGCCGAGCGTCAATCCCAGAATTCCGCGCGAGGTGCCAAGCCGCCGGGCGAAGGCGACGTAGCGCAGGTCGAGCGCTGCGCGATGCTGCGGTCCAAAGTTCCAGCCCGCTCCGAGCATGGCACCCGCGGTAGTGGTTCTTGGATTGTCCTCGGTGCGATCCTGCACGACTTCCGCACCGGCGAGAGCGCTCAGCGGCGCGCGCCTCGCGGCTGGAACGCGGAAGTGCATGCGGATGCTGAATCCGTCACGGAATCCAACAGGGCCGGCAAATCCGGCCGGCGAGGAAAACTCCGCGAACGATCTTATCAGCGACGCTCCAGCCTCTAGGTCGACTGGGCCAAAGCTATTCACGAGCGCGCCCGCGAATTCAAGCGATTCGTGGTAGTTCCAGCCGCGATCGCGGGTGAGGAGCGTTCCGAGACCGATCCGCACTTGCGGTCTCTGCGCCTCGGCAGCCGCGGCGAAAAGCATGACCGCCGCGGTAATCAGCAATACCGGCGCACGCAACGATCGCGGCGACACGCACTACCTCGCTGGAGGAGTCGAAGACACCGCGCCCTCAGGCTGCGCTAGCGCAGGCTTCACGGCCGGCCTCGAAACGGGAGCCGGAATAGGTGCTCTGTTCACCGGCACCGGCGGCGACTTCTTGCGAGACACGAGCGTGCGCTCGAGCGCGGGCACGAAGATGTCGTAGTTGGCTCCCGGGTGCCACAGCACCCAGCCGTCATAGCCAGCATCGTATACCGCCTGCTTCTGCGCGCGGATGTGCTCCGCTCCGTACCTCGGCTGGCCGAGCGAGAACGCCTGCAGCCACGGCCGCACGTGCTCGCCCATTATCCCGATCGCGTGGTTGCGCTCGCGCGCACGGGAGATGGCCGCGTGAATGATCCTGTACGGCTCCGCGTTGGGCCGCGCGATGCCGAACGACCCGCGCGGATAGTGCGAGGGATACACCATCGGCAGCACAACGTCTGTCACCTTCGCGATCGGCTCCCACTGCTGGCCCACCTCGAGCGCCCCGTTGACCGTGGTCACGAGACCGAAGATGTCCGCGGTAGTGCGAATCCCCGAGCGCGTGTACCGGGCCCGGGCGGCCGCGAGAAACTCGGCCAGGACCTGTGGCTTGGTGCGGTTGTTCGAGCCAGGGAAGACCTGTTGCGGCAGCGACTTGTACGGCTCGGGAAAGCGGATGTAATCGAACTGGATCTCGCCGAAGCCCATCTTTATCGCTTCGTCGCCGACGCGGAAGTTGTACTCCCAGATCTCGTTCGAGTACGGATTCACCCACGTGAGTCCCTCGCGGTCGCGCCAGGGCGAGCCGTCGGCCTTTCGGATCGTATGCGTCGGATTCATCCGCGAAGCGACCGAATCCTTGAACACCACGATTCGCGCGATGGGCAGGATTCCGCGCGCGCGCATCGAATCGACCCACGCTTTCAGGTTCACGGCCTTCGTCATCGTGCCGGCGTTCTTCTGCAGCATCGGATCGCTGGACACGATGTTCAGACCGAACTCGTCCTTGATGTCGATGACGAACGCGTTGATCTCCGTGGAATCTGCGAGCGCGATCAGCTTCTTGAGCTTGGCGGGGCTCTGCACCGAGAAGCGGTTGAGATACAGCCCGCGGATGGGAGCGTTCGCGTCGCGCTGAAGCCGGAGGACTTCCGCCGAGCCCGTCGCCGGCCCGGCCTGCGCCTGGCTGTCGGAGCTGGATCGGGATCCTACCTGGGACGCCGCCACCGAGTCGATGCCCGACCCCAGCGCGGCCGCGTCGCGGCCGCTCGTGCAACCCGTCCACAGGACCACCGATGCGGCTGCGAGAATCAGAAAAGTCGTACGTCTATGTGAAATCACTTGTCGTTGTTTGTCGTCGGTGGATGGGGGCCGGACAGGTCGCCGGGCGCGCGAAAGCTATGCAGTATATTTGCCAGCGGAGGCCTTCCTTTATTACCCGCCGCCTGCTGGCGGTTTCCCTGAAATCGGATATTGACGGAATTGCCTGGCACTGACAGGACGAGCACCGTGGGCGCGACGCATCACGAATCGTCCATGCTGATGATGCCGCACCACGAGAACGTGCTGGGGCACGTGTTCGGCGGCGTGGTCCTCTCGATGATCGACACCACGGCCGCGGTCTCGGCGATGCGCCATGCTCGCACCCCCTGCGTAACGGTCTCGGTGGACAGGGTGGACTTCCGGGAGCCGATCCATATCGGCGAGCTGCTGACGATGAAGGCGAGCGTCAACTACGTCGGCACGACCTCGATGGAAGTGGGGGTCCGCGTGGAGACGGAGAATCTGCTGACCGGTGAGCGGCGCCACACCAACTCGTGCTATGTCACGTTCGTGGCAATCGATGGCGATGGTCGGCCGGTGAAGGTTGCGCCGATCACGCCCGAGACTGCCGACGAAATGCGCCGGCACGCCGCCGCCAAGGATCGTCGTCGCAGGCGCCTTGAGGAACGGAACGCCGAGCGGAGCGGGAGGGCCGACTGATGAGCTCGGCGGTGGAGCCGGCGCGGCTGTTCACTATCGAGCAGGCCAACCGGATGCTGCCGCTGGTTCGGCGGATCGTGGAAGACATCGTCCAGGATTATGCCCGGTGGCGGGAGCAGGTCGGCGTTCTAGAAGTGGTGGCCGCCGGGCGCCGGGGCGACGCGCCGCCGAACGAAGCTGAGAAGGTGGAGCAGGATACGCAGCGGCTGGCGGCCGACATCGAGCGGTACGTGAGCGAGCTGCGCGATCTCGGGGTGGAATTCAAGGGGTTCGACCAGGGACTGGTGGATTTTCCCGCCGAGTTCGGGGGCAAGCGGGTTTATCTCTGCTGGCAGCTTGGCGAGGACGCCGTGGACCACTGGCACGACGTAGACGCCGGGTATGCGGGAAGACAGAAGCTCGAGCTTAGAGCCAACAGCCAATAGCCAACAGCCAATAGCTTTCACCCATGAAAATGAAACCGTTTCACGGACCCGACGGCACGAGCTGGGGAGTCGAGGTGAAGGTGCCGGGTGCCAGCAATGCGATGGTCGTGTTCCATCATCCCGCGGGCAAGACTGCGCGGAACGACAGGTACGCGTGGATCAATTGGAGCGGCCCGGAGTCGCGCAGTGTCACGTCGCGCGTGTCGGCAGAGCGAGTCCTGGAGAAGTTGAACGACGAGAATCTTGCGGGCATGTTTCGACGGTCGTTTCCGATCTCGAGACCGGCGGTCGCGCCGCCGGCGTTGGTGGGTGACTAGTTCACGGGTCTCCGTTTGGGACAAGTATCCCCTTCGCGCGCTACGCGCGCTACGCTCCCGCCGCGCTTCGCGCGTCGCTCGCTAAGACGCGCGCTATGGGGACACCTGTCCCGAACTCCGACCCGTGAACTAGTCGCGCTCGTCTCCGAACGCGACATCGAGCTCCATGCCGTCGCGGGCGATGTAGCTCTCCGCGAAGACCGCCCGCGCTTCCTTCTCGAGCTCCGTCGCGTCGCGCGTGTAGCGTGCGGAGAAGTGAGTCAGCAGCAGCTTCTTCACGCTCGCTTTCGCGGCGACCTCGGCGGCTTCACGCGCAGTGGAGTGGCCCGTTTCCGCCGCGCGCGCGGCTTCCTCGTCGGAGAAGGTCGCTTCGTGTACCAATAAGTCCGCGTTCGCCGCCGCGGCAATCGTCGCTTCGCAGGGACGTGAATCGCCCGTAAGCACAACGCGCCGACCTGGCCGGGAGGGACCGACCAGCGATTCAGCGGTGATGACACGTCCGTCGGCAAGGGTTACGGGCTTGCCGCGGTGCAGCGCGCCCCACAGCGGACCCTCGGGAATTCCCAGCGCGCGTGCGGCATCGGGATCGAAGCGGCCGAGGCGCTCCTTCTCGACCAGCGCGTAACCCATCGCGCTCTTGCCCGCGTGATCCACGGGGAAGGTCTGGAGCGAGTACTGCTCGTGCTCGATGACGTCGCCCGGCGTGATCTCCGTGACCTCGATCGGAAAGGGCTGCTTCTCGGTGCCCAGGCGGATCGCCTGGCGAAGCAGGGCATCCGAGCCCGGCGGGCCGTACAACTGCATGGGCTCGGTGCGCCCGCCGAGCGCGAGCGTGCGGCACAGCCCGATGACGCCGAGCATGTGGTCGGCGTGCATGTGCGTGAAGAATATTCGCGACAGCGCGAAGGAGACGCCGTAGCGCATCATCTGCCGCTGTGTGCCCTCCCCGCAATCGAACATGAGCGTCTCACCCTCGCGCACGAGCGCGATGGACGAGACGTTGCGCTCGACCGTAGGGCGCGAGGCGGAAGTGCCTAGAAAACGAACCGTCAGCGACATGGGCCCAATATATCCGCAGCCGTCGGCGAACCTTTTCGCGCCGAATGCGGATTCGAGTTACATCATCGAGAAGTTCCTTCACTCCATGGAAGGAGAGACCACGGCCGGATAAAGGCCTCTTGGGAATTGAAGGGGGATCCAAGCTGTGAGAGGCCGGATGGCCAGAGAGCCGGAAAGCCAGATTCGGTTCCGGCAATCTGGATATCTGGCCTCTCACATCTTGGATTCCGGCTGGATTAGGTTAGGAGCTAACCTGCTGACTGGCATTGACTTCCGCCCTCGGACGCTGTATTCTTATAGGTCGGCGAGGGTGTCCACCGGGACCTTTTTGCCGCGACCGGCCGAATGCGACGGGCGGTACTCTCCAGGGGGCGTAGCAGTCGCAAGGTCATTTTGGGGCTGTAGCTCAGCTGGGAGAGCGCTGCATTCGCATTGCAGAGGTCAGGGGTTCGAGCCCCCTCA
>JBPCPS010000048.1:0-2718 GCA_050998915.1 Gemmatimonadaceae bacterium | reverse complement strand
CCGTGGACCTCTCAGCGCAGGGCGTCGACAAGGAGGTGATCGTTGTCGATGATCACTCGTCCGATGGGACGTCCGACGTCGTGCGTAGATTCCCGAACGTCGATCTCCATCGTCTCGAGCGCAACAGCGGGAAAGGCAGGGCCGTCCGGGCCGGGATGGAGCGCGCGACCGGGGACCTGCTGATCATTCAGGACGCGGATCTCGAGTATGACCCTCGGGACTACGCGGCCATGGTGGAGGAGTTGCTCAGTGGCCGCGCCGACGTCGTCTATGGAAGCCGCTACAAGAACCGTGGCAGGCATGCGAATCAATCGCTGACCGCATACCTCGGCGGTCGGAGCTTGAGTGTCGCGGCGCTGGTGTGCACGGGCACCTACCTGACCGACACGGTCACCGCGTTGAAACTCTTTCCGAGAGACCTGCTGATGTCGTTCACGTTGACGACCAGTGGCTTCGAGCTCGATCACGAGATCACCTCGAAAGTCTTGTCGAGAGGGAAGCGGATCGTGGAAGTGCCGGTGCGCTACTACCCGCGCAGCCGCGCCGAGGGGAAGAAGATCGGCTGGCGCGACTGGGTCACGGGTGTCCGCACCTTTTATCGCTTTCGCAACGGCTGACGCTCAGAGCACGCGATACACGCGAACCGAGCCGTTGCGAAAGACCTGCGCGAAGTGCTGCGGGCTGATGTCGAACTTCGCCGTTCCGGCGGGGTACGCACCGACGTCGTCCTGATCCACGTAGAGAAAGTCGAGCCGCAGGCGTCGCGCGAGCGCGGAGGCTTCCACTGGATCCAACGTTTCAAAAATCTGTTTCACGATCCCGGACCGTTCTGGATACGCGGGCAGGGGCAGGAGAGAAATCGGCAGGCCCGCCGCCATGCGTCGTCCGGCAAACGACGGGATGAGCGTCCAGTGTTCGCGTCCGCGCACGACCGGTTCCATCTGAACGATCGCGTCCGCGGGAGTGTTCTTCTGGATCCAGGTGAACGCCTGCTGCTGGTCGGGCGTTACCCACAGCGTCCACTTGAACCCGGGACCGGGTCGCCGGTTGCCGATGTCCTGTGCGTTCCACGTGTCGATGACCGTCGTCGGCAGTCCCACGATCAGGATGAGAGCGCCGAGGCCCAGCAGAGTTCGTCGTGACATCTGGTCGAAGGTGAACGCGAGAAGGACAGGAATCGTGACGAGAAGGATCTGTCCGGCTCTGAATCCCACCCACGAGGCTTCCGAGACCCGTACGAAATAGAGGAGGAGCAACCCTGCCATGACCCCGGCGCCGGCCACGATCACCGCGCGCTGGCCGATGTCCGTGCGCGCTCTGGCGAGGCCCGGAAGGGCAGGCAGCAGCACCGGTCCGAGTGAGAGCAACAGCGTGACGACCGGACTCTGGCGGGAAAAACCGGCAAAACCGATGTCAAGCGCCGAGCCTGCTCCATCCATGACCCGGCTGGCTGCTGCCCACGCGATCGCCGCAACGACGAACGTGGCAGCCGATGCATGCCGCAGCAGCGTCGACACCGCGCGGGGCCGCCGGACGGCGTCCGCGACGATCCCGATCCCGTAGAGCAGGGAACACACGCCGCCGAGGAGGGGGTTCATGGTCGTCGCAAGGCCGAGGGCGAGGCCCGCACACAGGATCCCCGCGAGTGGTGTGGCGGCCCCCCCGACCACGGCGACCGTCAAGGCCGTGAGACCGAGCGCGATGGATGTGGTGTGCTGAGGCGTGTACCACAACGACCTCGGCATGTTGTCCACACGTAACCCGCCCAAGGACCATGCGGTCACGGCGTCGACGTTGATGTCGAGCAGCTGTGTCAGCGGGCGTCCGTTCCACCAGATGTCGATCACGGCGTACAGACCCTCGGCGCTGGCGGCCAGCAGCGCGAGCGTGACGGCGGCTGCGGCCGGCACGGCGGTCGTGACGCCGCTCCGGACCAGCACGAACAGGGCAGCGACCATCAGCAGGCCGACCAGCATCGCGTTCGCTTTCAGACAGCGCTGCACGTCCTGCATTTGCGGAACGGCGTCTGGGGCCAGGCGGGCGACAGTCGCGGGCAGCAGAAAGTACGTCCAGTAGTAATTCATTGGACGCGGCGCCAGATACGGGTTGCGCGGCGGCAAGGAAAACTTTCCGAGTTCGCTCGCAAGCGCTGCGTGCCACAGAAAGTCAGCGGTGAAGTAGGCGCGGTAAAAGCGGTTACCTTCCGCATCCGCCCTGCCGAGATTTCGATAGGTGATCCCCATCAGCAGCGGGACCATCAACAGCACGAGCAGCAGCGCTCTGACGTCGCTCGCCGACCAGGCCGGGGCGGCGATCGCGGGAACTCCGCCGGTCGTCCTGGAGACCACGCTCGTCACGGTAAGCAGGGCCCCCCACGCCAGCACGAACGCAACCGGCGACGCGAGACCGGCCGCAATGACGGCCCACAGCGCGATTTGGGTCAGGGCGTAGCCGAGCAGCGCGCCGGTCACCCAGGCGGCTGGATGGCGGCGTCCAAATAATGCCAGTCCAATGGGTAGTCCTGGTGCGACTGCAGCGCCAAAAAGCAACGCATAGCCGAGCGAGCCTGCGCCGCCTGACACCCACAAGGCGAGCGCCAGCCCGACGGCGAGGAGCGCCGCGGCCACGCGCGTGGTCATCGAGGGGCCCGCTTGTCGGTCACGTAGAGCAGGGCGCCCGGCAGGTTTCCGACGATCCCGAGGGCGACGAACAGGATCG
>JBPCPS010000179.1:0-3547 GCA_050998915.1 Gemmatimonadaceae bacterium | reverse complement strand
TTTGAGGGCGGCTGACCGGCCGAGGGCCAGATCACGGGCGAGATAGACGACCCCCAGGCCGCCCTCTCCCAGTCGGGACTCGATGCGATAGTGGGACAGCGTCCGGTCGAGCACGGGCGGCAATCGTCTTCCCGCCAAGCGGGGCCTGTCAAGCCCTCGCGCCTGGCCGGTGTACTAAGTAGTCAAGGTTGAGCCCCGAAATCTGCTGTACCTTCGCCGTTCGCTGCTCTCTCTCTGGATGCTGGTGTGCTGAGCGGCCTCTTTGGCCAGCAGCTTCTCGACGGGGGTGCACCCGTGGAATGCCAGCGAGAACCGCTCGTGGTTGTAGCAATGCGCCCAGCCCGTCAATGGCCCGTCGGCCTCCGCCCGCGTCGCGAAATCATGCTGGCTCCAGAACTCCTCCTGGTCGACCCGGTGACTGCGCTCGACTCTCCCGTTCTGCTGCGGCCGGCGCGGTTTGATGTAGCGGTGGCGGATCCCGGCGGCCTCAACGGCGAGCTTGAAGGCCAAGGGAAACTCGCTGCCGTTGTCGCACTGCAGTTTACGAATCGGGAACGGCAGGCCGCGACGCTCCTCCTCGAGGAACTCCAGGCTGGTCTGCTGATTCTGGCGGGGATACAGGCGGAGCACGCGGAAGCGCGTGCAAACGTCGATCGCGGTGTACTGAAACACCTTCTCTCGCTGCAGCTTCACCACCTTGACGTCCACTTGCACGGAGTCGCCCGGCTCGTCCTTCTCGAACAGCAGCATCTGCTTGGGCCGGCAAATGATGCGTCAGATCCTCGAGGCGGGCCGGTGCGAGAGTCCTTTCCCGCGCATGTTCTAGTGTGCATCACTCGTGTGCGCACATGGGACGGTGCCGGGCGTGCGCGGATCGCTGCCCTCCACAGGTAAAGTCACTCAAGTAAGCGGGGCAGTACCAGCAGTGGCCCAGCCCTCGCGGTGGGGGCGTGTTCAAGCGCGGATGGTGGAAGTATTACGAGGAGCTGCCGCCCGACATGCAGGGATACGCGCAGTCGTGGGATCTGGTGCGTTTGTCAACGAAATCTGGCCCCCTGTGATACCGAAATTTGGCCCCCCTGCGGTTGACGGACGGTCGTACTTGAATCTCTTTACGTACCCGATGTTGGCGTTGGGCGCTCGTGGATAACCGTCGGCGGTTATCCAAGGACCGGTGGGCGCGTTCTGGGCGTCCACGGGTCCGGCAGCGTCCACGGCCTCTTGCGGATCAGCCTTTCTTCTGCCGCTTTTCGATCGTGCGACGAAACCGATAGGATTCGTGGCCGGTGTCGATGATGTGCGCCCGATCAGTGATCCGATCCAGGACGGCCTTGCACAACCGTGCGTTGGGGATCACTTGCGTCCATTCGGAGAACGGCAAATTCGTGGTCAGGATGAGGGCGGCGCGCTCCGTCCGGTCGGCGATGATCTGAAACAGGAGCTCGGCGCCCACGTCGGCGAGCGGGACGTAGCCGACCTCGTCAATGGCGATCACGTCATACCGCGCCCATCGGGCGAGCACCCGGGCGAGCTGCATCGTGTGCTTCGCTTCGACTAGCTCGTTGACCAGCGCCGCGGCGGTCGTGAATCGGACGCGCCGTTTCTGCCGACAGGCCGCGACGCACAGGCCCGTCAGGAGGTGGGTCTTGCCCGTCCCACAGTCGCCGATCAGCACGACGGGCTCGGTGCGCGCAATGTAGCCCCCGTCGGCGAGCTCGCGGACCTGCGTCGCCGAGACCTTCGCCGCCTGGCTGAAGTCGAACTCCTCCAAGGTCTTGACGCGCGGTAGGTGCGCGTCCTTGAGCCGACGCGCGATCGCATGCCGCTCGCGCTCGTCGACCTCGGCGGCGAGGAGCGCTTCCAGATAGCCAAGGTGCGTGTGCCGCTCGCGCACGGCTTGCGCGGCGAGCGATCCACACTGCCCACCGACGGTCGGGAGATGGAGCACTTTGCAGTGCTGGAGGATCGTGGCCTGTTGGAGGGCGAGCGGGGTCGCGCTCATCGGGCCGCCTCCGGCGACAGCAGCGTGTCGTACGCCGCGACACTCGGCAGCGGACGGTCATAGTGCGCCAACGCCGCATCGATCGGCATCGGATCCCTCGGCGGACGCTCGAGCGTCGTGGTGAGGAGCAGGTGCCGCACGGCGGCGAGGTCCGTGCACCCCAACCGAAGCGCGGCCTCGACGGTGCGCTGGAGCGCGGCCGGCCCGTAGGTCCGCGCCAGCTGCAACACGCCGATCATCTGGCGGGTCCCCCCCTGTTTGCCATGTCGGTCGATCAAGTGCGCCCACAGCGCGTCGTAGCTGGCCGGCCACAGCCCTCGCGCGCGACATTGCGCCAACGGCGTGGATCCCGCCAACGCGCCGGGCTTGCGCTCGAGCACGTCGAGATAATGCTCAAGCTCGAGGACCGGCGCAAACCGCACATACGATCGCTCATGGCGAGCGAGACACTGGCCGGCGGCCCACAGCTCGACGTGGGCCGACCCGAGCTTCGCTTCGACGCAGGTCCCGACTGCGGCGGGCACCGAGTACGGATTGGTCTTCACGCGCACGCACCGCGCCCCGTCGACCTTCGGGAAGCTCACTTCCTGCAGGTCGAACCGCTCCGGCGCCAGCGGCCGCAGGGACGCGTGCTCGATCGTCACCGCCTCGCCAACGGTCTGGGTCCGCCCGTGGATCACGCGCGCCTCGTCGGCGCGACACCCGGCCAGCAGCTGCGCATTCAGCGCGTCGAGGTCCGCCGCTTGGGGCAGCGGCACCCAGTGATTCCGCCGGAAATAGCCCGCCTCGCCTTCCACGCCGCCCTTCTCGTGGCCTTCACCCGGCGTGCAAAACTGCGCGTCGAATTGCCAATGGGAGCGAAACGCCAGAAACCGCGTGGTCTCCTCGCGTCGGAATCCCCGCAGGATTTTGCGGACCGCACTGGTGAGATTGTCGTACCGCAGCGTCGCGAACACGCCCCCGAAGTAGTGGAACGCGCCCTCGTGCGCTTCGAGAAACGCTTGCTGCGTCGCCCGCGGATAAGCGCGATGGAACGCCGCACCACTCGCCATGCTCCGCACGCAGAACACCTGCAGCGTCACGGCCTCGTCGCCGAGGATCGCCACCGCTTCGTACCAATCGACTTGGGCCTCCTGGCCCCAGCCGTACGTTTGCGGGACGCAGACCATCTGGCCGCTCAGGCCCTGCGCGCGCTTCCAGCCCCCCACATACTTGCGCACCGTCGACGCGGCGACCGGCGCCTCCGGCCGCTCGCGACACAGCCGATCGTAGATGCGGCGCGCCGTGTGCCGCTGCTTGCGCGGCGCCAGGCGATCGCCCTCCAGAATCCGATCGATGAACTCCTGCACCGGTGTCAACGCGGGCCTCGCCCGCGTTACGTATCCGCGCGCCGGCGGCACCGCATCGGCCAATGCCTGGCGCACGACCCGCCGATGCACACCCAATTTGCGAGCCACGCCTTTAATCGTCCCGATGCCGAACTGATACTCCCGTCGAATCTCTGCGAACAACTCCACGCGGGCTCTCCTGTCCAACCAACCCTCC
>JBPCPS010000108.1:0-10959 GCA_050998915.1 Gemmatimonadaceae bacterium | reverse complement strand
GCGAACCGGGATCGGGGCGGTGTTCGACGCCTGCGTGTTGTCGAGCGGCGACCACTGGCCATCACCTTCGATCTGCCAGTTCGGCGTCAGGAAGACACCGGCGCGACCGCCATAACCAATTCCGTCGTCGGGACGGTTGCCGCCATTGAAGCCGGCGTTGTCCTCGTCCATGAACGAATACTGGACGAATCCGCCGAGCTCGAGCGTGCCGGGAAGCGGCTGCGGGGTATCGTCCCACCATACCATCGGGCCGGACGTCATTCTCGACATGCCCATAAACTGGCTGGCCGGGTCGGGCCAGAAATCAAGGCCCGCCTGGAAGCGGTAGTTAATCGTCGCGTCGGGCTCCGAGTTCGGCATGTAGTCCACGAGCGCCTGCAGACGCAGCGCCGTGAAACCGCCGAAGGCCACGGTAAAGCCAAGCGCGCCCTGAGCACCGTAGTTGTAGTTGTAGCCGGTGTTCCCAGTCCGGTAGCTGCTCAATACCGCGCCGCCACCGACTTGGAAGCCGGCGTTGAAGCCGGTCATGGCCGTGAACGGGAACGCGAACATGAGACGCGCCGAGATCGGGCCGTACTTGGCGTCGCGGTCAGGTCCCGGGCCGTTGTAGTCGGGCTCCGTGGACGAGCCTTCCGCCTCGAGGAACACGTTCGGGCTAATGAAAGCTCCGATTCGACCACCATATCCGAACGCGTCATCAAAGCCGATGTCGTCGTCGAACAGGGTGTATTGTCCGAAACCGCCTAGGATCAACGTGCCGGGCTGTTGTGCAACAACCGGGGCAGCGAGAAGCAGGGCGGCCATCGAACAGATAGTCCAACTCCTTCTTAACATGCGCACATCCTCTTTCAAAAGGGTGGTAAAGAAAAACCCAACCATGCTACGCTTCGACCGGCGACAGGCAGGATATGTGCCGACCATACAAAAAATCTATGCTAAACACCTATCCAGCTACGCCTTACGCCTTGCAATCTTACCGCCGACCGCGAAAAACGCCAGACCTGCCGGTGCATCACGCAAACATTTGTCGCGCCAACACTTGCATCCTGTGAAGCACTCTTGGGTACTCAGAAGGTGCGGCGGGTGCAATTTCGAAGCCAGAGTCACTGATGTACAACCCTTTCTCGCTAACCCCAGATTTTCGCTTCTCTAACCGCTAAGCGAAGCCGCCACCAGCACGATCCGGGCTGTCGTACCCGCCGATTCCTCGCTCTCGACGTCGATCGAACCGCCCCATCCCTCGACCAGCCGCCGACTGATAGCCAGCCCCAGCCCGCTTCCAGTGGTTCGCGTTGAAAAGTGGGGCTCGAATACGCGCGGCAACGCCGCGGACGCTATCCCCGATCCGTCGTCCTCCACTTCGATCGCAACGTGTCCCTCCTCGCGGCGCACTTTGATGGAGACATTCTTTGCGGCCGCGTGCCGCGCGTTCTCGAGCACGTTCAGCACGACCTCGCGTAGCTCGGCGCGCCGCGCCATCGCCAGGATCGGCACTCCGGCTCCCGCCACCGTCCACTGGACGTCCGCGCCCGCCATCCGCTCGAGCTCGATCACGTCATTGAGTATCCCGGACACGTCCACCGGCTCCGCGGGCGGGAGCTCGGGCTGCGCGCTGCCGTACCGGCTGAACGCACGGGCAATGCTGTCGAGCCGGTCTATCTCCTCCAGCATCCGCTGCATGTTCGCGTCGAACACTTTGTCGAAATCCACGCGCGGGTCGTGCCGCGCCCGCTGGAGATGCTGCACGCCGAGCCGCATCGGCGTGAGCGGGTTCTTGATCTCGTGTGCCACCTGACGCGCCATCTCGCCCCACGCCAGCACGCGCTCGGCGCGCGCCAGCTCCCTGCGGCTCGCGTCCAGGTCGGCGGCCATTCTGCGCACGGCCGTGAACGCCTGCGAAAACTCCGTCGGCGGCTTCACCGGCAGCGGCAGCTCGTCCTCGCCGCGGGCAATCGCGCGAACAGACCGGCGGAGCGCGTCGATCGGAGCCGCGAACTGCCGCGCCGCGATCCCGCTCAGCCACAAGGCAGCAATCGCCCCCAACGCGGTGGAAAACAGCAGCAGCACGCCGAGATCGTTGCGCCTGCGTGCGAGCGCGTCGTCGTCGCCGCGCGCCGGAGCCGCGATGACGAAGCGCTCACCAGAAACGCCCACCGAAGCACGATACCCGAACAGCACGCTCGAACCGCCGATGCTCACGTCGCGGCTGGCGGTGATCTCGTCGCCCCGGTCGAGCGTGCGGAACACGCTCGGATGGAGAGCCCTGCCCACGGGGGAGAGGTCCCAGTACAGCGAGTCGCTCGTTTCGCTCAGCTCACCGTGCCGATACAGAAAGAGGGGCAATCCGAAGCGCTCTCCCACGAGCCCCGGATTTCGCTCTGCGCCGGCGGCTATGACGGCGTTGAGCGCCTCGCGAACCACGAGCTGTCGCGTCTGTCGGAAATCGCTTCGCAGTCGGCGGTACGACCAGAGCGAGAAGGCCACCGCCGGCGCGAGGAAGAAGATGAACAGCGCGAGAGTCAGCCGTGCACGATAACTGCGCCCCCAGTGCCGGATTCGCACCCGTGCCCTGGTGATCGCTCCACCTTCGGCGCCTAGCGCGAGCATCCACACGAGCCACGCGATCAGGGCGTCGAGCAACAGAACGAGCACGAGCCTCTGGGCGAGAGGCCACGGCGACCGCGTTTCCACTTCGAGATGCACGCGTGCCGGGCCGGCAACGGTTCGAATCGCGTCGTCGGCGTGCAGCTCGTACCCCGTCCGGCGCCAGGTGAGTGCGCTCGCCTCGGGGAACGAGCCGGCCGCGGGCCGGTCGGCGAGGTACATCGCGTACGGTGGGCGTTCGGCTACCGGGGCGGGAAGACCGAGTAACGGACCGTATGGGTCCGGAGCAACGAGCCGCGTCCGCGGAAGCACGGCGACGGATGTGGCCCCGCTGTCGTGCGGCACCACCAGCAGCTCCTGTGCGCCGGCGCCCGACAGCACGCTCCGCACCACGGGCGAGCCGGTTGCAATCGCGTCCGCAACCGCGGCCTCCACTGCGGCGGTGTCCTGCGCGACGCGCGCAGCGTCGAAGCTGGCCACCGGGCGCGCAGCTGGATTCCAGGCGCGCAACGAGAGCGGATAACCCGCGATCGCCAGCTCGCTGGCGGCAAACCGCTGCAATAGATCGGCCCTCGACACCGGCGCCCGCCCCGTGGAGAGCTGCTCTCTCAGTCTATCCAGCAGTGCTCTCGCGTAGTCGTCGCCGACTTTGAGCGAGGTTACGTCCGCCTCCGCGAGAATCATGCGCTGTCGCGTAGTGGTGCGCCACACGATCGTGGCCGCCAAAATCCCCGCCGCTGCCGCAACGCCGAGCACCTGGTAACCGCGGAGAGCACGCCGCCGCGGCGCAACTCCCGATGCCAGCCACGCCGCCAGCGTGAGAAACGCGAAGCACACCAGAAAGAGCGGCACCTGCCACATGAGCCACAGGGTCACCGTGCTCCCGCGCGGCGGCTGGCCGATACCCGACGCGAGCGTGACCAGCAGAAATATCCCGACGATCGCCGAGATCAGGCCCGCGGCCACCGAGAGAGCGCGACCCGGAAGCCGGGCCCGCGCACGCACGAGCGTGTACACCGCGAGCAGGAGCAGCGCCGCAGTCAGAGTGAGCGCTGCCGCACTCGCGGTCCAACCCCCTCCGGTCGCAGAGTAGTAGTACGACGGGTTGAACCAGCGCGCATCGTTGGAGAACGAGTTCAGCGGAACGATGCCGACGCACGCGGCGCACACCGCGATTGCCAGCGAGCGATCCACTACCCGCCGGCTGTGAAACGCCACCCGGAGCAGCACGACGAGTACGAGCGCAAGCATCGCCGCGATTCGCGTTCGCGCGCGCGAGGTGGCGCCGAGCCGGATCTCCCCGGCAGACAGAAGGATGGGCTGCGCGCTGAGCAGCGCCTTGCCGGAGGAGTCCCGCAACAGGACATCACCCGCCGCCGAGTCGCCGAACGCGTAGGCGAACCCCGCGATCGGATGCCGCGCTACCACCTGCTCGTCGAGCGCGGTCGAGAGCCTGTCACCGGGGGGCTCTGCGTGCAGCACGAACGAAACGACCGCGCGCCTGTCGCCGCGAGTTGCGACCACATTCACGGTGGTGAAGAAGCGCTGGTCCGTGACGCTGAGCGGAGCCGTGAGCCCGTCTGTCCCGATCCTGAGCCGGCCCATCCAGGCGAGCCGCCGATTTCCCTGATACAGCATCAGGCCCCACGCGGGATCGCCGGTCTGCCCGGCCGGAATGCCGTCAAACGCCGACTCCTGCGAGCGCGGAACCTCGAGCGCGCCGGTGGCGGCGGACTGGATGCGGCTTATCTCGCGGGCGAGCCGCATTCGCAGCTCCGCGACCGCCCGGGACCGAATCGCATCCGGCGCCACAAACCGGTCGCCCTCCCCCGCGGAAAACGCTAACTTGGACCCGGTCGGATACCTGCTCCACGCGGCGAGCGCCAGCGCGCCAATACTCAGCAATGCCAGCCAGCGCAGCGTCCGCCCGCCGTTTTTGGCGGAGCGGGTTCGAACTCCGGAGCTACCTGTGTCGTCCGTGCCCATTCAGACGTTCCACACCGCAGTACACTCGGCGGGGGGCCCCAGGCCGCTCCGCATCAAGGAGATGCTGCCGTCGCAGATAGCCGCGGTGCTGCGGGAAGATCCCCGCCTGATCATCCCGGTCGGAACCTGCGAGCAGCACGGTCCCCACCTGCCCATCGGCGTGGCGACCGTCATCATCGAGCATCTCGCGGACGATCTCTCCGCGGAATACGGCGTCCTGCGCGCGCCGACCGTGGAGTACGGCGTGAACGTGGATACCGAGCGCGGGCTCGCCGGAAACGGGTCACTCAGACGCAAGACGCTCCACCGGATGCTCAACGACCTGCTCGACTCGTGGGAGGCCTCGGGTGTGCGCGAGTTCATTCTTCTCACAGCTCACGGCCACGACCCGCATCAGGAAGCGCTCGCGACCGTCGTGACGGCGCAGGCGCGGGTTCGCGTCGTGGACGCGTTCGGAGTGAACGTCTCCGATCTCCTCGAAGGGCAGGTCGAGCCGATGCACGGCGATGAGGTGGACACGTCGATTCTCCTGTATCTGGCGCCCGAGCTCGTAAACATGAATCTGGTGCGCGACAATATGATGGACCGCGAGCGACTGCGACGTTATCGCCGCGGGAACCTCAAGCTGCCGGCGGGCAGCGGCGCCTCCATCGGCCGCCCGTCGCTGGCCACCGCCGAAAAAGGCCGGCTGCTGTACGAGCGCATCAGGGGCCGCATCAGTGACCGGATATTTCTCGCGCCCTCACTCGAGACCTGAGCGTACACGTAGCGCGCCTGAGTGCGCGAAACTTCACGGGCGGGACCTCGTAGTTAAGGACAACTCCATACACACATCGTCCATGCGATTGTCGTTCCTGCTCCTACTCCTCCAATTGATCGCCGCTCCCCTGCTTGCCCAGAGCCCGGCCAGGCCCGATTCGGCCGACCGCGCGCTGAGTCTGGAGGAAGCCCTGGCGCTGGCCACCCGCTTCAATCCGTCGCTCCGGCAGGCCACCAACGACATACGCGGCGCCAACGCCGCCGTTCGCGCTGCCTACGGCGCCTTCCTACCGTCGGTGGACGCGTCGCTCAGCTCCGAGTTCCAGCAGGGCGGTCGCCAGATCTTCAGCGGAGCCAGCCTCGGCGCCGGGTCCGACGCCATGCAATCGTCGTATCGCTTCGGCGTCAACTATCGCCTGAGCGCCGCCACGTTCATCAATCCGTCACTGCAGAAGGCGAGTCGCGAAGGCGTGGAGGCCGACGTCAACGGCATCGAGTCGGTGGTGCGCTCGAACGTCGCGCAGCAATACCTGAACGTGCTGGCAACGCAGGCCCGCGCCGACCTGCAGGACACGCTGGCGATCGCCGCGGAGGCGCAGGTGGTGCTGGCCAAGGCGCGCGAGATCGTCGGCTCGGGGACCGAGCTGGACGTACGTCGCGCGGAGGTGGCGCGCGGCCAGATCCAGGTGCAGCAGCTCCGCGAGCGCAACCAGGTCGACATCGAGAAGCTGCGTCTCTTTCAGGAGATGGGCGTCGAGCCGCGCACCGACGTGGAGCTGACGACGAAGTTCTCCGTTGAGCCTTTCAACCTGGAGCTCGCAGGTCTGCTTGCGCTGGCGCGCGAGCAGAACCCGGTTCTGCTGGCGACGCGGCAGCGCGAGCGCGTGGCCGAACTCGGCGTGAAGCGCCAGCGCGGCGAGTACATGCCCACGCTGACGATGAGCACCGGTCTCTCCGGCTACACCTACGAGTACACGAATCCGAACTTCCTGGTGCAGCAGGCTCAGAGCCAGGTGATGTCGCAGCAGGCCGCGTGCGTGGAGCGCGAGCAGCGGTTCGCCGCGGCCGGGCTCCCCAACCAGCTCACCGGCTGCGGATCGCTGACCTTTACGCCCGCGCAAGCCGCCGCGCTTCGGCAGCAGAACAACCAGTTTCCGTTCGGCTTCACCGGGACCCCGCGCTCGATCTCCGCGACGCTCTCGCTCCCCGTGTTCGACGGCTTCGCCCGCTCCCTTCGCAGGCAGGAAGCCGTCGCCGCGAGCGATGATGCGCGCCACGCCGTCCGCGCCCGCGAGCTGGCCGTGACGACGGACGTGACGGCCGCGTACCTCACTCTCCAGACGGCCCTGCGTACCGTGGCGCTGCAGGAGCGGAACGCTTCGATGGCCCGGGACGAGATGAAGCTGTCGCAGGACCGCTATCGCATCGGCATGGCGGGCTTCATCGACCTGACGCAGGCACGCGATGCGTTCGAGCGCGCCGAGAGCGCGCGCATCACCGCGATTGACGACTACCACAGGGCTTTCTCCGCGCGGGAAAGCACGTTCGGCCGGCCTCTTCGCTGACGGAGCGATAAATGACGAAAAAGAAAAAGTGGTCGATCCTCGCCGGCGCAGGCGTTCTGATCGTCGCGATCGGCGGGATCGCCGCGGCGTCGGGCGGGGACAAACCGACCGAAGTCCGCATCGAGCCGGTCGAGCGCCGCGACCTCGTGGCTTCCGTGACGGCGAGCGGACAGGTTCAGCCGCGGTCCAAGGTGGATCTCAGCGCCGACATCACCGGGCGGATCGTGCGCCTGGCCGTGCGCGAAGGCGACCGCGTGACGAAGGGCCAATTCCTGCTGGAGATCGATCCGTCCAACTACATCGCCGAGTCGGAGCGGTCCGCCGCGGCGGTCGCCAGCAGCCAGGCCAACCTCCGGCAGGCTCGCACTAGCCTGGGCCAGGCGCAGCGCAACTATCAGCGGATGGCCGAGCTGAAGCGGGCCAACCCGACGCTGATCTCGGACGAGCAGGTCGAGCAGCTCCGAACGCAGGTCGAAGTGGCGGAAGCGACCGCTCAGGCGGCGTCGCACGCGGTCGCGCAGGCGGCAGCTGCTCTCCGCGACGCGCGCAGCAGGCTCGCCAAGACGAGCATTGTGGCTCCGATGAGCGGGCAGATTACTCGCTTGGTCGTCGAAGAGGGCGAGACCGCCATTCAGGGAACGTTGAACAAGGACGCGGCGACGCTGCTCACCATCGCCGACATGAGCGTGCTCGAGGTCAAGGTGAAGGTCGACGAGACCGACGTGTCGACGATCTCGCTCGGCGACTCGGCCGTCGTGCAGATAGATGCATTCGCGGACACGACGTTCCGAGGCCGCGTGGTGGAGATCTCGAACAGCTCGCTGCGCGCCCCCGGCGGGGGTACGCCCGGGTCCACCGATCAGGCGATCGATTACGAAGTCACGGTCGAGCTGTTGAACGCGCCGCCGACGACGCGTCCGGACTTCTCCGCTACGGCGAAGATCATCACCGAGACGCGATCGAAGGTGCTCTCGATCCCGATCATCGCGCTCACCGTGCGCGAAGATACGACCGACCGCACGGCCGACACGGTGATGACGCTGGGGCGGCCGCAGCCGAAGGTCCAGGTCGGTAAGCGGGACATCGAAGGCGTGTTCGTGGTGGGAACGGACAACGAGGTCACGTTCCGCCCCGTGCGCGTGGGAATCGCGGGCGAGCGGTACTTCGAAGTGTTGTCGGGGCTTCGCGAGAAGGAGCGGATCGTCGGCGGCACGTACCAGGCCATCCGCGATCTGAAGGACGGGGGCGCCGTCCGGGAAGAAGAGAAAAAGGACGAGAAGAAATCGTGACGCCCGGAATCGCTGACGTAGCATCGGCCGGAGACCCGGGCCTCAGCACCACCGCGGAGCGAAAGATCGTGATCGGAGACGGCGGCGGAGCGCCCGACAAGGACTGGGTCATCGTCGCGCGCGGGCTCACCCGCGAGTATGACATGGGAGGCGAGATCGTGCGCGCCCTCCGCGGCGTGGACATCGCGATCCGCCGCAACGAATACGTCGCCATAATGGGCCCGTCGGGCTCCGGCAAGTCGACGCTGATGAACCTGATCGGCTGCCTCGACACGCCTACGGCGGGCGAGTACTGGCTGAACGGGATGCTCGTCTCCGAGATGAACGACGACGAGCTGGCGCGGATCAGGAACCGGGAGATCGGCTTCGTCTTCCAGACGTTCAACCTGCTCCCGCGCGCGAGTGCGCTGCACAACGTCGAGCTGCCGCTGGTGTACGGCGGGGTGCCGGCGTCCGAGCGGAGGAAGCGAGCATCGGAGGCGCTGGACAGCGTCGGGCTCTCGGACCGGATGCATCACCGCCCGAACGAGCTGTCGGGCGGACAGCGCCAGCGCGTAGCGATCGCGCGCGCGCTGGTGAACCGCCCGTCCATCCTGTTGGCCGATGAGCCGACGGGAAATCTCGATTCGACGACGTCGGACGAGATCATGAAGGTATTCGAGCAGCTCGCGAATTCCGGCCAGACCGTCATCATGGTCACGCACGAGGCCGAGATCGCCGCGCACGCACGGCGCGTAGTTGTGCTCCGCGACGGCATGGTGGAGAGCGACTACGCCCGCGAGAAATTCGCGGCGCGAATCACCGGCTGATCCGGTGCAGCTGATAGACGCCGTGCGCCTGGCGTTCCAGACGCTGCGCGTGCAGAAGCTCAAGAGCTTCTTCACCCTCGCCGGCGTCACGATCGGCGTCATGTTCCTGATCGCCGTCGTCTCCATCGTCGAGGGGATGGGAAGCTACATGGAGAACGACTTCGTCGCGAAGCTGATCGGGACGAACACCTTTCAGCTGCGCCGCTTCCCCGAGATCAGCGACGCGAGCGAATCGGAATGGCGCGAGTGGCTGCGCCGGCCGCGAATAACGTTCGACGACGCGAAGGAGGTTGCCGCATCGCTGCCGCCGGAGGCGATGTGGTCGGTCGAGAGCTCGGACAACATCCCGGTCGAGTCCCGATTCGCGCGGCCGCGCGAGGTCGAGGCATCGGCGGTGGACGGGGACTATTTCCGGATCAGGAGCATGGAGGTCGGGCAAGGGCGACTCATCAGCCCGCAGGAGCTCAGCCTTGGCACTCGCGTGGTGGTGATCGGCCAGGAGATAGCGACGCGGTTCTTTCCGCGCCTCAATCCAATCGGCCGTACGCTCAAGATCGGCGGCACGGGCTACGAGGTCATCGGCGTGGCGGCCAAGCAGGGATCCATCTTCGGCATCTCCCTCGACCGGTTCGTGATCACGTCGGCCAACGGGCCCGTGCAGCGGCTGGTGAATCCGCACGGGCTGATAGACGGGATGAAGGTGAAGATGCCGACTACCGAGGGCATGTTCGAGGCGCGCGAGACGGTGCAACAGGTGATGCGGGCGAGGCACAGGCTCCGCCCCTCGCAGCCCGACAACTTCGTGATGGAGACGTCGGAGTCGGCGCTGGAGTTCTGGAAGAAGATCGAGGGTAACCTCGTCATCGCCGGCGTGATCCTGCCGGCCATCGCGCTCATAGTCGGCGCGCTCGTAATCATGAACATCATGCTGGTCGCGGTCAGCGAGCGCACGCGCGAGATCGGAATTCGCAAGGCGATCGGCGCCAAGTACCGTGACATTCTGGCGCAGTTCCTCGTGGAAGCGACCACGCTCAGCATCATCGGCGCGGCGATCGGCGTAGCGCTCGGCATCGTGCTCTCGCAGGCGATTGCCGCGCTGTCGCCGCTGCCGGCATCGGTCGCGCCGTGGTCGATCGTGACCGGAATTCTGGTCGGGGCCGGAGTCGGCGTCATCGCCGGAGTTTATCCTGCGAGTCGCGCCGCGCGGCTCGATCCGATCGCCGCGCTGAGGGCCGAATAGATGAGACTCTCCTCAGCGATGTTCAACATCGTCGAGGGCGTGGGCATCGCCTTCGACGCGATCCGCTCCAACAAGGTCCGCGCGGCGCTCACCATGATGGGAGTGGCCGTCGGCGTGTTCGTCGTTGTGGCGCTGTCCGCCGCCGTGCACGGCATCAACCGCAGCGTGGCCAAGGATCTCGAGTCCGCCGGACCTACGAGCTTCATGATCTTCCGGCGCCCGGTCAGCCTCGGCGACATCTGCGACGGCACCGACGACACTTGCCCATGGCGGCGCAATCCCCCACTCACGCTCGCCGAAGCGCGCGGGATCGAGGCTCTACCGTCCATCGCCGCGGTGACGTCGCACATCGGTGACGGCGGGAATTACCGATACAAGGACAAGAGCCTCAACGCGGGGCGGGACGCGTTCTCCTACCGCTGGATAGAAGTCGACGGCGGCGACATCATCGCGGGGCGCGACTTCACGTACGCCGAAGCGCTCACGGGAGCGCGCGTAATCGTCGTCAATACGGAGCTGGCGAAGCGGCTGCTCGGCGAATCGGATCCGATCGGGAAGGATATCCTCGTGGCCGGCGTCCCGTTCACGATCGTGGGAGTGCATCACAACGTCGGGAGCTTCCTGGGCAAGCCCAGCTCGTCGGCGTCGGGCAACAGCCCGCGCGGCATCGTTCCGCTCGAAGGGGCACGGGGCCACCTCGACCCTTC
>JBPCPS010000091.1:0-25480 GCA_050998915.1 Gemmatimonadaceae bacterium | reverse complement strand
CTGCCAACTCCCCACTGCCACCCTCCAAACTTGGATTCCCTGTCGCTTACCTCGGAGCTTCCTGCGTAGCGGACACGATCCCCTGCTCCAACCATTCATGCTCCCCGCGCAACACCTGCATTGCGAGCCGGTACAAAGCCTTGTCGTGCTTGCCGTATAGCTCGTCGAACCTCGCCTCTATCCGCCCTCGCGCCTCGCGACAAAACACGTCGGCCAGCTCGAATCCTCGTGCATTGCCGTTCTCCTTCAACATGTGAGCTCTCACACACGCCGCCGACATTGCATACAGCTCCGCGCCGATGTCCACCGCGCGGAACAGCACCATCTGCCGCTTCTCGAGCTTCGGCCCGAACCGCACCATCGCATGGAACAGCGCGCGCCCGAGTCGCCGCGTCGTCCGCTCGATGTACCGCACGTGCCGCGCGAGCTTCCCGAACTCGGAGTAACTCTTGACCTGCTTCGCCGGCGACCAGCGCATCGGATACCACGTCGCATAGAACGGCATCGCGCGGCCCAGTGCCTTGAGCTTCTGCCTGGTGCCGAGCTTCGGATTCACGATGTCGAAGGCCAGCGCGAAATGATGGTCCACCGCCTCCCGGGCGATGAACAGCCGCATGATCTCGGACGAGCCCTCGAAGATCAGGTTGATGCGGAAGTCGCGCATCGCGCGCTCCACGGGAATTCCCGGCTCGCCACGGCTGATCAGCGACGCCGCCGTCTCATAGCCGCGCCCGCCGCGAATCTGCAGCGTGTCGTCGATGATCCGCCAGCCGGCCTCAGAGTTGTACAGCTTCGCAATCGCGGCCTCGAGCCGGATGTCGTAGTCGCCGCGCTCGTACAACATCGTCGACAGCTCGGCGACGGCTTCCATCGCGAACGTCGTCGCCGTCATCCGCGCGATCTTCTGCGCGACGGCGTCGTGCTTGCCGATCGCCTGACCCCACTGCACGCGCTCGTTGGCCCAGGTGCGCGCGACGTTGATCATCTGCTTTCCGGCGCCGGCCGCGCCCGCCGGAAGCGTGAGCCGTCCGGTGTTCAGCGTCATCAGCGCGAGCTTGAGCCCGCGCCCCTCCTCACCGAGAATGTTCTCCCGCGGAACGCGCACGCTCTCGAACCGCATCAGCCCGTTCTCGATCGCCTTGATCCCCATGAAGCGCAGCCGTTGCGCGACCGACACGCCCGGCATCGACGTCTCGACGATGAAAGCCGTGATCTGCTTCCGCGGCTTCCCCTCCACGATGACGTCCGGCGTGCGCGCCATCACCACCAGCAGCTCCGCGCGGGTTCCGTTCGTACACCAGAGCTTCTCGCCGTTGAGGATGAAGTGGCTGCCGTCGTCCGACGGCGTCGCGGTCGTCGTCATGTTGGCCGGATCCGAGCCGGCGTCGACTTCCGTCAGCGCGAACGCCGAGATCGCGCCGCGCGCGAGCCGTGGGAAATACGTTTGCTTCTGCGCGTCCGTGCCGAACAGCTTGAGCGGCTGCGGCAAACCGATCGACTGGCTGGCCGACAGCAGCGCCACGAGCGAGCCGTCCTTCGACGTCACCATCTGCATCGCGCGGGTGTACGTGAGCTGCGACAGACCGAGCCCGCCGTATTCCTTCGGAATCTTGATCCCGAACGCGCCCATGTCGCGCAGCTCCTGCACCAGCGGCTCGGGAATTTCTCCGGTCCTGTCGATCTCCTCGGAGTCCACGCGCTCCATGAAGCTCCTCAGCTTCGCGAGGAACGGCGCGGCCCGCGCCGTCTCGGCTGGATCGTCCACGGGATGCGGATGGATGAGATCCAGCCGGAATCTGCCGAGGAACAGCTCGCGGACGAAGCTCGGATGCGCCCACTCCGTTTCGCGAGCGCTTTCCGCTACGTCGCGGGCATCCTGTTCGTCGGCGAATGACATGGCGAGTGGCTCGTGAATTGGCTTCGTGGCGTTTGAAAGGGAATCCAAGATGTGAGAAGCCAGGAGCGAGAGGGCCAGGATGCCGGAATTGCTCTATCTGGTAATCTGGCCTACTGGCTTCTGGTCTCTCACATCTTGGATTCCCTCTCCCTGACCGGCGCCCTCAAACGTAGCACGAGTATCGCCACTCCCCCGACCGCAATCAGCGCGAAGGTAAACCACTGCACCGCGTAGCTCCGGTGACTCCCCTCGTCGAGCGCCGGCGGAGGTACCCGGGGCGGCGTGGTCTCAGGATTGGATCCCGGCGACGCTAGCACGACGTAGTAGGGCGCGAGCGGATACGGCAGCATCTCCCTGATCGCCGCCAGGCTCGGGCGGCGCACGGCGTCGGCCCTCTCGCCGGATCGCGCGCCGGTGGTGTCGCCGGTCTCGAGCAATCGAACGTAGCCAACCGCGCCTGCGGGATCTGCCTCGCGCCATGGTCGCGTGTCGGCGGCCACTCCGTCCGGCGCGTAAATCCAGCCGCGGTTGACCACGATCGCCGTGTCGCTGCCCGCGACTCTCAGCGGCGTGAGCAGGTTCACGCCGGGCGACCCCTCTCGGGAGCGCAGCGTGAGTACGATCTCGCGCGCGTAATCGTACTGACCGCTCAGCAGCACGCGCCGGTGGCGGGCCTGCGCTAGATCGCGTGGCAGGTCGCGCGGCTCCACTGGCTCCAATCCCATACGCGCCGCGATCGGAGCGTTGTACGCCTGCCGCTCGCGCAGGCGACCGACCTGCCAGAATCCGAGCCGCACGAACAGCGCCGCGAACAGCAGCGCGATCCCCACGAGAACCTTTTCGCGCGTGGTCAAAAGAGCAGGAGCTGCTCGCCGATCGTTTCCGGGGCTACGGGACTCTGGCCGACAGCGCGCTGGATGTCGCGCGCGCTCGCGGGGCCGTGGCCAGCGAAGTGGTTGTTGACGTATGCGTACACCATCGTGACACTCGCGCCCAGAGATATCAGCGCGTTCCGCCACAGCTCGACCTCCCGCGTCCGGTCGGCCTGCACGCGCGAGTAGTCCACGATGTCGCGGTTCGGGCCCATCCAGCGGATATACGCGAAATCGGCGGTCGGCCTCTGCGCCAGCGCGAGCATCGCCTTGCGCGGAATCCAGCGCCCGTCCACCAGCGCGAGCGCGACATTATGCTCGCGAAGCAGCGCATGGATCCCGTCGTTCATCCAGCCACGGTGCCGGAATTCGATCGCGATCTGGAGATCGCGCGGCAACCGCTGGAGGAATGCGACGAGCGCGGGCAGTTCTGAAGGCGCGAAATCAGGCCCGAGCTGGACCAGCGTGGGGCCGAGCTTCGAGCCGAGCGTCCGCGCCCGCTCGAAGAACAGCTCTGTGGCACCGGTCGTGTCGCGCAGCCGCTGCTCGTGCGTGATCTCCTGCGGCAGCTTGAGCGCGAACGCGAACCCTGGCGGCGTGCGCTCGGCCCAGCTTTGAAACGTCGTCAGCGCCGGGATCGCATAGAACGTCGAGTCGACTTCCACGGTGTCGAACGCGCGCGAGTACACCGACAAAAAATCCGCGGGGCGTGTGCCGGTGGGGTAGAACGGCCCCTCCCACGCTTCGTAGTTCCAGCCCTGGGTGCCCACGCGGACGTTGCCGAGCATGGATGGAAAATACAGCGGGCCGCTCATTGCCGGTTGCGCCGGGAATGAGAGTGGGCCAACGGAATCCAAGTTTGGAGTGTGGCAGTTCGGAGTTGGCAGTTGGAAGTAACCACGCATCGGAGCCTCCTGACTGCTGGCTCCTTACTGCCACACTCCAAACTTGGATTCCCTGTAACCCGCTTTGGAGCTGGCTGCCTCCGCGCCCTTAGTGCGACGGCGCCTGAGTATCCCCAACCATGTCGACCATGACCTGCGCCGCCAGCGGCGCACCGATGGATATGCGCTCCTCGCCGATCGACAACGTGATCGGCCCGTCGAATGGCTCGCACGCAAGCACCGCGACCGTCACTCCCGGCATGATCCCCAGCTCGGCGAGATAGCGCAGCACCTCGGGATCGCTGTCGCTCACGCGCACGACGGCCACGCGATGGCCCGGACCGAGGTCCGCCAGCGAGCAGTACTGCGTTTCGTCCACCGTCCCGTCGCGAGTCGGGATCGGCGCGCCGTGTGGATCCACGACCGGCTCACCGATCGCCGCCGCCATCTTGTCGATCAGCTCTTCGGACGCCGCATGCTCCAGGCGCTCGGCTTCCTCGTGCACGTTGTCCCAGCGGTAGCCGAGCGTTCCCACGAGATACGACTCGATGATCCGGTGCCGCCGCAGCGTGCGCAACGCGGCGCGCCGCCCGGCCGTGGTCAGCGTGACGCCCCGGTACCGCTCGTACGCCAGCAGGCCGTGCTCGGCCAATCGCCGGATCATTCCCGTGACGGACGCCGGCGCGAACGACAGCCGCTGTGCGATGTCGTTCGTGGACGCCGCGCCGCCGGCGAGCTCCAGCTCGTAAATCGCCTTGAGATAATCCTCGGCGGGTCCGGTGATCACCGATTCCTGCTCCTTCAACGCGTCGCGCTTCGCCGAAGCGGCCTCCGTGCTCTTGCTCATGCAGGCGGCTCGCCCCGCGGCATCCCGCCCACCAGCAGGACGGGCACCGTGGATCTGCGCCGGACCGCGTTCGCGAGCCGCTCGATGTACGCGATGTACGCTACGTCTTGCTTCATCTCTTCGGACTCACGGAGATCGAGTTGCCGGATATTCCGTGCCACCCATCCGTCGGCCACATGGATGATCACGATGGACGAGCCGGAATTTAGGCGTGCCTAAACTAACCCGCAAGTAAGGCTACGATCGACCTTCTCGTGCGTCGGCCGCCCTCCATGCCCCTAGCTGATCGGGATCATGTAGATCGAGCCGTCGAGGAAGTAAGCGATTCGCCGGCCGTCCGGCGAGATGGACACGGTCGCACCGAAGGTGCTCGTCTGAATCGCGACCCGACGCACGGTGCGGGATACCGCGTCGGCGTGGTAAATGAGCGCCTGATTCTTCTCGCAAAAGAAGACGCCGGATGTCTGCGCGCAGTAGCTGTTGCCGTAGGCGAACGATCGGCCGTCGTTGGCAAGCGTCGCGTTCCCGAATCCCGTTGTCTCTGGGTAGGCCGCCTTGGGCGTCGCAAACTTGGACTGGGGGTCCCCCAACCGCTCGAACACGTAATGCGAGAAGGCGGTGGTCAGCAGGAATATGCCCTGGGAATTCCAGGCGATGTCCACGAGACGCGTATTGGGCTCGCTCCCGGTTATCGTCGTCTGCGATGACGTTGCGGTCGCGAACCGAAGCGCTGGACCGAACGGGTCCGGCTGATAACAGATCACTCCGTCGGAGGCCGGGGATATCGCCGCGACCCCGCTGCAACCAACCCCGAGCAGCTGCGCCGCTCCCCCTGCCTTTCGGCGAAAGTACAGCGAGTCCGGGCGGACGACGTAAGCCAGATCCCCATTTGCCGCCGCTAGCACGACGCGACCGCGCAGGTTGTTCGCTCCGCGATCCGTGATCACTTCCGTCGAAGCGGCGCCATGTCTGCGGATCGTGGTCCCCACCGCCCCCGGCACTCCAGATACCGAAACCGTGAACCATTCGCTCGCGTCCGCCGAAAGCTCCACCTCCGTAACCTGCGCCGGCGACAACGCGACGTACAGCTCTCGCCGCGCCCCGGCTCCCATCGAGCGGGCGACCGCTGTTCTGATGTCGGGCAGGACGTAGCCGAGCTCGGCGCCGTTCCCGGACCAGGCGAGCTTGCTGTAAGACGATGCACCGTCGACCGCCGCCGGGTGGTTTTCCGGGAGCGAGGCATCGTCGCCGGGGCCGAAGAGGTCCGGCGACCCGCCACACGCGCTGGAGGCCACGGCCGCGATCAGGGCAACTCCGATGGTACCAATTCGCTTGAACATCTTCGCTCCCTCTGAGATACGTTGCGCCTGCGTCCGCCGCAGGCGACTACCACGACCAATCTCCAGAGGCAAGGCGCGCGGGACGATACGTACCTTGACGTAGCACGGAGAGGGCGGGCGCTTGTGGGTGGGCGCGACCCTATGCTGGCGGCGTAGCCAGCCTCGCGACGCTACCGCAGCCGGTCCAGCAGCTGTCGGACGATCCTCTCCGTCATTCCCCAGACCATATGGTCGCCGTGTTGGAAGGCACGAACTCTCCTTGCCATCCCTCCGGCGCTTACTTCCGTCTCCCCCCATCCGGAGTCCTCCCGAAGCGCGTCCAGTGGCACCCAGAATGCCTCCGCCACTTCCCCGCTCGTCCTGATCTCCTCCTCGCACGACACGGCGGCGACGAACGGCCGGACGACGACCCGCGGCAGCACGATCGTGTTGGGACGTACGTCGTCCAGCGCGCCGAGTATCGCCCCGGTCGCGGCGAGGTCGATTCCGGTTTCCTCCCACGTCTCGCGGATCGCCGTGCGCTCGAGCGACTCATCGCCGGGCTCGTGCCGTCCTCCCGGAAACGCCACCTGACCGCTCCACGGATCCTCGGCATGCTCAGCGCGGCGGATGAACAGCAGCTCGAGCCCGCGCATCTCCACCGCGCGCAGCACCAGCGCCACCGCCGCGGCGCGGGCGTGTGGATCGTGTGAGCCGGGCGTTCCTGGCTGGTCTGCAAGCGACCGTGCGATTCTGACGATTTCCGGATCGCCGAGCGTCCGCTCCAGGCTCACGCGATCAGAACCGTCGAAGATGATCGCTGAAGAAGTCGGCGGTGACCGCAATCACCTGCTCGAGCTCGTCCGGGATCGTCGCCAGCGGGTGCGTCGCGCCGAACGCGTGACCCGCTCCCTCGACGATCCGCACTTCCGCGACCATCCCGTGGTCGCCGCGCGAATTCGCCTCCGCCAGTCGATGTGCGTCACTCGCCGGAACCACGTCGTCCGCCGAGCCGTGCACGATCAGCCAGGACGCGCGCACGCGCGCGGCGGCGCGCTCGACGTCCAGGCCGTACCGCGATTCCCGCACGCACTCCTCCAGCGCCGACTTCTCGATCCGCAGCACCTGGCCCGTGCGGCTGTTTACGACTTCTGTGTAGCCGCGCTCATGCCAGTCGCGAATCTGCTCCTCCGACCACCGTTCGATGGTCGCAATCGACGCCCACGTCGCCAGGCAGCAGACGCGATCCGAGTCGGCCGCGAACAAGATGGCGGTCGCGCCACCGCGCGAATGTCCGAACAACCCGCAATCGCGCGCCGTCCACCCGCGCGTCGTCGCGTGATTGACGACCGCGTTAAGATCCTCGAGCTCGCGCCGGTACGTGTTGCTCGCGAACGCCTCGAGCTCCGTGAAGCTCTCCCGGTCGGGCCCGACGCCGCTGCCGGAGAAGTCGAACGCGATCCCGTTCAACCCCCGCTCGTTCAGCGCTTCCGCAAGCAGTGGCCACGGACCCCAGCGCGCGAATCCCTTGAAGCCGTGACAGAGAACGACGCCGTTCTTCGCGCCGTCGGCCGGGTAGAAATCTCCCCGTACGGTGCGACCTCCGGGGACCGCGAGCTCGAACTCGTCCCTCAAGACTCCACCTCGCGCCCCTCCATCGCCCACTGCTGGAATCCACCCGACATGGACGCGACGTTGTCGTAGCCCATCTGCTGCAGCGTGTCGGCCGCGAACGCGGAGCGATTACCGCGCGCGCAATAGATGATCACTCGCGCGTCGCGCTGGGCGACGTCTTCGACCTTCGACTCCAACTGCCCCCGCGGCAGGAACACCGCGCCAGGAATCCTGCCGAGGTTCCATTCGTTGGGCTCGCGCACGTCGAGGTAGACCGCGCTCTCCCCACGCTCGCGCATCGCAGCCACGTCTGCCGGAGTGACTTCCTTGATTCGGCTCCGCGCCTCCTCGGTGAGATCCGCTCCCGTCTTGTAGCTCATGCCGGTTCCCGCGTGAACGGAAGAACGTTGAGCGTGCGCGCATCCGCGTCGAAGCGCGCCTGCGCTCCGACCGGAAGCGTCCACTGATCGTCGATGTGTCCCATCGGGGCGCCCGCGATGCACGGGACCTCGGCAAGCCCGGCGATCTCCGTGAGTATCTCGTCCAGCTCGCGGGAGCCGCTGGCGGAGCTTTCGTGACAATCGGTGCACTCGCCGAAGACGATCCCGCGACAGCGCTTCAGCGCGCCACTCAGGTAAATCTGCCGCAGCATCCGGTCCACACGGTACGTGCGCTCGCCGATGTCCTCGAGAAACAGGATCGCATCCTCGAGATCGAGCGCAAACTCCGTTCCGACCAGGGCCGCCACCAGCGCGAGGTTTCCTCCAACGAGCCGCCCCTCGGCGGTGCCGCCGCGCAGCACGCGCGCGTTCGGCGCGGCGCCGCACGGATCGGTCCCGTCCACGACCGCCGCGACCAGCGACGCGCGGCTGAAATCGGTGAGTCGCACGCGCGCCGTCGGGCCGTGAAAGCAGACGATGCGGGCGCGCCCGCCCACAGCCGACAGCAGCGAAGTCAGATCCGAGAAGCCGATGATCGGCTTGGGGCGGCGCGCGAGCGCGGCGAAGTCCACGTCCGGGAGAATCCGCATCGCACCATACCCGCCGCGCAAGCACCAGATGGCATCGATCTCGTCGTCGTGAATCGCGTCGTTGAGATCGCGCAGCCGCTCGGCGTCCGTGCCCGCGAAGTAACGGTGCCGCTTCAGTACGTTCGACCCGGTGTGCGGCTCCCACCCGAGCGAGCGGACGTTCTCTTCCCCGCGTTCTACGTCCTCGGGGCCGGTAAGAGTCCCCGCGGGGGCGACCAGGGCGATGCGCGCGCCCTGCATCAACGGAGGAACGGGGCGAATCGGAGCTAGTGGCATGAATCGTTATTTGTGGAGGGCAAACGCATTGAAGCTCGAATAATGCATGGCACATCGCTTGCTTTTCTACGGTGCGGAAAACCTTGCTGTAAGACTCTAGTCGGAGGAAGGGAAATGGCGAACTCAAACTGGGACGAAAAGGACTCGGGAAGCACGTCCTCGAGTCGCGAAGAGAGCGCGAGCAGCGCGCCTTCGAAGAGCAGCGGAAACCAGGGTGATGGATTCGAGACCGGGAACGCGCGCCAGGGTGGGTTTAGCGGCGCCGGCTCGGGCGGAAGCGGTGGCGGGCAGGGTGGAAGCGGTGGCGGGCAGGGTGGAAGCGGGGGCGGACAGGGTGGAAGTGGTGGCGGACAGGGTGGTAGTGGAAGCGGAGGTGGCGGTGGACAGAAGGGTGGCTCGGGCGGATCGGGTGGCGGCCAGCAGGGCGGCGGTTCAGGTGGATCCGGCGGTGGTGGTGGCCAGCAGGGCGGCGGATCGGGTGGATCCGGCGGCGGACAGGGCGGCAACCGGGGTGGAAGTGGTGGTGGACAGGGCGGTGGCGGCCAGGGCGGTGGCGGACAGGGCGGCAACCGCTGCGGAAGTGGTGGTGGACAGGGTGGCGGCGGACAGGGTGGTGGGCAGGGCGGTGGTGGTGGACAGGGCGGCAACCGCGGCGGAAGTGGTGGTGGACAGGGCGGCGGCCAGGGCGGCTCCGGCGGTGGCGGCAACAAGGGTGGCGGAATGGGCGCCAGCGAGTCCGGACTCGACGACAGCCGCGATCGCGGAATGAGTGGCTCGGGCAGCGACAGCGGGTCGACCGGACTCGGCGGCGAGACGTCGTCGGACGAAGACTCGCGCCCCGGTGGAGTGGAAGGAACGTCGACTCGCGACGGACGCGAGGATCCTGACAGAGGGACTCAGCGCTAACCTGGCGCGTTTCGGCGTAATTAGCGGGGCGTCGCCACTGCGACGCTCCGCTAGTTTTTTCCGGTGACTCCAATTCAGATCGCGCTGCTCGCGGCCGCTCCGTGGGTGCTGCTGCCCATCGCGATGGTGCTGCGCATGCGCCGCTCGCGCACGCTGGACGAATTCACGGCGGACCCGCCGCGCGATCCGCCGCTGGTGTCCGTGATCGTCCCCGCGCGAAACGAGGCACACAACATCGGTCGCTGCGTGCGCTCGATCCTGGGGACTACGTATCCGAATGTCGAGCTGATCGTGGTGGACGATCAATCGACCGACAACACCGGACGGATCGCGACCGAGCTCGGCGCCACCGTCATTGAGACGCCACCGCTTCCGCCTGATTGGTTCGGCAAGCAATGGGCGTGCTGGACCGGGAAGTCACGCGCGCGCGGTGAGATCCTCTGCTTCACCGACGCCGACACCGAGCATGCGCCGGATCTCCTCGGCCGCTCGCTTAACGCGATGAATGCGCTACGGGCGGACCTGTTTACCGTCTCCGGCAAGCAGGAAATGGTGACGCTGTGGGAGAAGCTCGTGCAGGCGCAGGTGTTCGGAATGCTCAACGCCTGGTACGGCGGCACGGAGGAGATCAATCGCTCGAAGCACGCCTGGCGGAAGATCGCGAACGGCCAGTACCTCGTAATCACGCGCGCGGCGTACGACGACACCGGCGGACACGAAGCGGTGAAGCACACCGTCGCCGAGGACCTGATGCTCGCGCAGCGCTTTCACCGGCTCGGCAAGCGCGTGGTATTCATTGAAGGGCGGGACCAGCTCTCGACTCGCATGTACACCTCGCTCAAGGAGATGGTTGCCGGCTGGGGGAAGAACGTGTACGCCGGCGGGATGCATGCCCTGCCGCCGTTCGTGCCGCGTTGGATCTTCCCGTTCGGGCTGGTCTTTCCTCCGCTGTTCAATCTCACACCGCCGATAGCGCTTACGGCAACGGCCCTTGGCCTCGGATCTTATCCGGTGCTGGTGTGGGCTGTCATTGCGACCGCGGCCACGGTGCTGATGTGGGTGAAGTTCTACCTCGACGTCGATGAATCGCCGCTGCTCGCGCTGCTGTATCCTCTGGGCGCGGCGATCACCTTGTACATCTACCTGCGCGCGATCATCCGCGGACGCAAAGTGAGCTGGAAGGAGCGGGACTACCTGGCGGGTTGACGACCCGCACGAGGACGACGCGTGTAAGGAAACGATGACCGGGTTCGGGCGCAGGTTGTCGATCGTGCACCGTGCTCTCGCTCAACCGCGCCCGCGCTCTCCTGTCCGCGGCAGCATCTCTCGAGCATCTCGCTCCCATCGCTCGCGAGCTCGGCTGCGTCGGTGTCGCGCGCGACCTCGACGGTCCCACTCGCGAAGCTATCGGAATTCCCGCCGAGGTTACCCGGGTCCGGATCTGTCGCGGCCCGGGATCCACGCGGGCGCTACTGCTCGACGTCGGCTCGGCTCCACTGAAAGACGCATTGACGCGGACTGCGGCACGTCTCGCCACACGCGCGCCGCAGCTGCTCTGGCTGCTCTTGGCGATCGACGGCGAGCGCAAGCACATCGCGATAGCTGCGTTCTCTCGCGAGAGTCATCCACCCAGGACACGCGCGCTGTTGTGCGAGCGGGTGAACGTAATCGATAGCGACGCCGAGACCGTCTGCGCGCTGGCCTCGGCACAGGGGCAGATCGACGTTTTGATGCACTGCCGCTGGACGGAGATACTCGGTCGGGAAGCTCTCACACGACGCTTCTACGGTACGCTCGAGCAAGTCGTGGGATCGCTCGCGGCGTCCGCGGCATGCTCGCTGTCCCGCGACGATTCGAGCGAGCTCGCCCTGTTGTACGTGTCACGGCTGCTTTTCCTTTCGTTCCTCGAGACGCAGGGTTGGCTAAACGGGGACCACGGCTTTCTCGCCAATGGCTTCGCCGACTGCATGGCGAACGGCGGCCGGTACCACGCGCGTGTTCTGAAGCCGCTTTTCTTCGGCACGCTCAACACTCCACCACGCGCGAGAAGCGCCCGCGCGCGCTCCTTTGGATCGGTGCCGTTCCTGAACGGCGGACTGTTCACCAGGAGCACCCTCGAACGCCGCGCACGGATCCTGGAGTTCCCGGACGAAGCAATGGGGATTCTCTTTGGCGACCTGCTCTGCCGCCATCGCTTCACGCCGCGCGAGGATTCGAGCGAGTGGTCCGAGGCCGCCGTGGATCCGGAGATGCTCGGCAAGGCGTTCGAGTCGCTGATGGCATCGCGGGACCGCAAGTCGTCTGGCGCGTTCTACACGCCTCAATCGCTGGTGCAGCGGGTCATGCGCCAGGCGCTGGCCCATGGCCTTCAAAGTCCGGCGCTGCCGCGTGAGCGAGTGGAATCATTTCTGACCGCTCGTCAGGTGGAGCCGGCGGCGCGTGCCGGTCTCCTCGACCGGATCGGCTCCATTCGCCTGCTCGACCCTGCATGCGGCTCCGGAGCATTTCTGGTCTTCGCGCTCGGAGAGTTGAGCTGGCTCGCCTGCGCGTGCGGCGACCCGCGCACCAGCGGCGAGCTCACCCGCTCGATTCTCACCAGCTCCATCTTCGGCGTGGACATCAATCCCATGGCCGTCTGGCTGTGCGAGCTGCGTCTGTGGCTCGCGATGGTGATGGAGCAACGGGATCAGGGAATCGACGCGATCACTCCGCTCCCCAACCTCGATCGCCAGATCCGGGTCGGCGACACGTTGACGGGGGGCGGCTTCGCGACGTCCGCGTTCGCGCCGCGACAACCGATCGCGCGTATTCGCGCCCGCTATACGCGCGCGCAGGGTCCGCGCAAGAAAGCGCTCGGACGGATGCTCGATCGAGCGGAGCGATCCCTTGCGCTCGAAACCCTGCGCACCGAAATCGAGGCATTGGAGAGGAGCCGCCGCGAGCTCGTCATGTCCGCCCGCGCGCGCGATCTGTTTGGATCGCGCCATCCTCCGTCTGCCGGCACGCGCACGGCGCTGGCGAACACTCGCGCCGCGTTGCGTGAGCTGCGACGCAGTCATGCAACCCTTCGAGCCGGTGGCGCATTGCCCTTTTCCTTTGCAGTGCATTTTGCGGACGCGGCGGCGGCGGGCGGGTTCGATCTCGTAGTCGGCAACCCGCCATGGGTCAGGCTTCACCGCATGCCGCCCCGGCTCCGGGTCCGCTTCCGCGAGGAATTCAGAGTGTTCAAGTCCGCGGCCTGGGCTGCCGGTGCAAGCGGTGCCCACGCGGGCCCGGGGTTCGGCTCGCAGGTGGACATGGCAGCGCTATTCGTCGAGCGATCGATTCAGCTGCTCCGTCCGGGTGGAGTAACCGCGCTTCTCCTTCCCGCGAAGCTCTGGTCATCTCTCGCGGGCGGTGGCGTGCGCGCATTGCTTGGCGACGAATCCACAGTCCTTGCCCTCGAAGACCTGAGCGGAGCTCCCGCGGCGTTCGACGCGGCGGTTTATCCGTCGCTACTCATCGCCCGCAAGACGCGGCCGCGCGAGCGCGAAGAGCCCGCGTGCTTCGCGGTCCATCGTCGCAATACGATCTTCGCGTGGCAGAGCCCGCCCGGATGCAGCGCGCTCGATGCCACGACAGGGAGTCCATGGATCCTCGCTCCACCCGATGTCCGGTTGGCGTTCGACAGGCTGCGTGATGCGGGAGTAGCGCTGGCGGAGACGCGTTTGGGTCGTCCGCTGCTCGGCGTCAAGTCCGGATGCAACGAGGCTTTCATCGTCACGACCGCCGGCTGCGGCGATGGTGATGTCGTACAGGTCACCAGCGCGGATCATACCGGTACCGTCGAGCGATCGCTCCTTCGTCCTGCTATCAAGGGCGAGCATCTGAGTCCCTGGCGCCACGGCTCCACGGGGACGCACGTGATCTGGACGCACGGCCACGATGGGCATCCGGTCAAATCGCTGCCGCCTCACACGAGGCGCTGGCTATCGCACTATCGCACGCGCTTGGAATCGCGAGCCGACGGACGGACCAGCGAGCGGTGGTGGTCGCTCTTTCGCACGGAAGGGGCCGCGTGCGACCGGACGCGCGTGGTTTGGGCCGATGTCGGGAAGCGGCCACGTGCTGTCGTCCTTGCCCGGGGCGACGACGCGGTACCGCTGAACACGTGCTACGTACTCAAGTGCCGGGACGACCGCGAAGCGCTGACCCTCGCCGCGATCCTGAACAGCGACATCGCGGCCGCGTGGCTGAACGTGTTCGCCGAGCCCGCTCGCGGCGGATACCACCGATACCTCGGCTGGACGCTGGCGCTGCTGCCGCTTCCGCGGGATTGGAGCGCGGCGTGTGCCTCGCTTCCGGAGGTCGCCAACTCGGTGATGGCAGATCGAGCCGGCTCCGCCGAGCTGCTCGCTGCAGTGCTTCGGGCTTACGGCGTGCGGTTCACCGACGTCGCGCCCCTCCTGGCATGGACGGAGTAAAGCTCGAGCACCCCGATGTCGTACGGAGCACCATCGCCGCCGAGTGGCTGCGCGGTGACGCAGCGGTCTCGCCTGTCCTTGGTGCCGTGACCTTGCGGTCGCATCAAGTGGATGCGGTCAGCCGACTCCGTCTTCTCCTTGCGCTCAATGGAGGCGCTCTGTTGTGTGACGAAGTCGGATTGGGCAAGACCTACGTTGCCCTTGCCGTCGCTCGCTTGCATGAGCGGCCTCTGGTCGTTGCGCCCGCATCGCTGCGCGGCATGTGGGAGTCCGCGGCTGCCCGGTCGGGCGTCGCAATTCGCTTCGCTTCCACGCAGTCGCTCAGCCGGGCGCTTCCACCGGGGCGGGATCACGATCTGGTCATCGTCGACGAAGCGCATCACTTTCGCACTCCCGCCACCGCGCGCCACCGCGCGCTCGCAACACTCACAGCGCGGTCGCCGGTCCTCCTCGTTTCCGCAACGCCGGTGCACAACAAGAAGGGAGACCTGACGGCGCTCCTGTCTCTATTTCTTGGCTCGGCGGCCCGCCGTCTGTCGAAGACCGATATCGCGCGCCACCTCGTTCGTCGCAATCAGGCTGAGGTCGCGAGTGCGTTTCCTCACGTCCGCGATCCCATGCGGCTGTCAGTACCACACGAGACAAGTCAGCTCGATCTCCTGCTGGCGCTCCCGCCTCCCACGCCGGCGCGGGACGGCGGATTTGCGGGGGCGATCATCGTGCACACGCTCGTGCGACTGTGGGCGTCGAGCGATGCAGCCCTTCGTGAAGGGTTGCGCCGGCGCCTCGGCAGGACGGTCGCGATCCGCAGTGCACTCGAAGGTGGCCGCTATCCGACCAGCCAGGAACTTCAGGCATGGACTTACGGGGAGGGTTCGGTGCAGCTCGGCTTCGCGGCGATTCTCAGTCCGGACAGCTTCGGCGATTGCGAGCGCATGTTGCGACAGGTGCGGAGGCATGAGCGCGCACTGGTCGAGCTGCTGGCTTCGCTGCGGCGCGAATCGGGTGCCGACGCAGCGCGTGTCGAGCACGTGCGCATGCTGCGGCGCCGGCACGCGGGCGCGAAGATCGTCGCCTTCTCCCAGCTCGCCGAGACGGTTGCGCTGCTGTATCGCCGTCTCTCCTGCGAGGGCGGGGTCGCGATGCTGACGGCGCGGGGAGCCCGCATCGCGAGCGGCCCCATCCGCCGCAACGAAGCACTGGCGCGATTCGCTCCGCTCTCCTGCCACGCCCCACCACCGGCTCGCCGAGAAGAAATCTCGTTGTTGATTGCGACGGATCTCCTGAGTGAAGGGGTGAACCTGCAGGATGCGGCAGTTGTGATTCATCTTGACCTGCCGTGGACGGCCGCGACGCTGGAGCAGCGGGTTGGGCGGGTGGCGCGCCTGGGCTCCCGACACGACGAAGTGTTCGTCTATGCCCTCGAGCCGCCGGCTCCGAGCAGAGCGCTGCTGAAGGCCGAGGCGATCATTCGCAGGAAAGCCGAGCTCGCTGGATCGAGCGTAGGATCGTCGCGAATCCCGCCGTTGTTTGCGCGCGCTGGTGCGGTAGCGCCGGAAAGCGAGGTCGAGGACGCGGAAGCAATTCGGCGCACTCTGGCCGCGTGGGCGGAACGTGGCGCCGCGGACTGCGGCTCGCGATCAGTCTGCGCTGCCGTCATCGCCCCGCATGATGCAGCGCTCGTGCTGGTCACGGCTCGCGGGCAGCCGCGTCTGTTGGCTGCGTACGACGGCGATCTGTCCTTGAGCTATCGCGCGGTTCGCGAGATCGCCGCAATGGCGCATGGCCAGCCCGCTGCCGTATTGCCCGCGCGCGTCGATCGCGCATTCGAGCAGGCCCACCGATGGATTGAGCTGGAGCTGGCCGCGGACGATGCCGGCCAATCATGGTCCGGTCGAAGCATGCTCGCGGGCAGGATCGGCGAGCGCCTCGCGCAATGTCTCGCTAATTGCCCGCGGCACGAGCGCGGCCGGTACAGCGACCGGATCGCAGCCGTGCAACGGCGCATCCAATCGCCGTTCACGCTGGGCGTCGAGCGCGAATTCGAGGAGCTGTTAGGTAATCCCGCGACTGCTGATTCTCTCGGCGCCTTGGAGCGGATCATCGCCAACACCGGGCAGCACGAGGGCCCTGCGGAAACTTCGGGCGTCCGCGCGGTGCTTGTGCTCACCCGCGCGGAGAGTCGAGCTAGCCCGCTTTGACCGCCGCGACGAGCGCCTGCACCGCCGCCTTTCCGTCTCCGAAGTACATCAGCGTGTTGTCGGCGGCGAACAGCGGATTCGGAATCCCCGCGAACCCCGGACTCAACGACCGCTTCATCACGATCACGCTCCGCGCATTGCCGACCTCCAGGATCGGCATCCCCGCGATCGGGCTCGATGGATCGGTGTTCGCCAGCGGATTCACCACGTCGTTCGCCCCGATCACGAGTACGACATCCACCTGGCCGAACTGCGGATTGATCTCGTCCATCTCCTTCAGCTTGTCGTACGGCACGTCAGCTTCCGCGAGCAGCACGTTCATGTGCCCGGGCATCCGCCCGGCGACCGGGTGAATCCCGTACTCCACCGTCGCGCCCTTCGCTTCCAATAGCGACGCCAGCTCGCGCACGGCGTGCTGCGCTTGCGACACGGCCAATCCGTAACCCGGCACGATCACCACCCGCCGCGCGGTCTCCAGCAGCATCGCGATCTCTTCCGGTGACGTCGACTTCACCTTGCCCGCGTAAGTCTCGTCGGCGCTCGCGCCCTCGCCGCCGCCTGCCCCCATCTTGCCTAGCAGCACGTTGGCCAGCGACCGGTTCATCGCCTTGCACATGATCTGGCTCAGGATGATCCCGGAAGCGCCCACCAGCGAGCCCGTGATGATCAGCGCGTTGTTGTTCAGCACGAATCCCGTCGCCGCGCCGGCCAGTCCGGAATAAGAGTTCAGCAGCGCGATCGCGACCGGCATGTCCGCCCCGCCGATCGGGATCGTCAGCGTCACGCCAAGTATCGAGGCAACGACCACGAGCGCCCAATAAGCGCCGAGCGCCGAGGGGTCGCGCACCACCCACACCGACAGTGCGACCGCGACCAGCGCGAGCAGGATGTTGAGCGGCTGCTGCAACGGATAATGGATCGGCTTTCCTGGGAGCAGCCATTCCTGCAGCTTGTCGAACGCGACCAGGCTGCCCCAGAAGGTCACCGCGCCGATCACCCCCGACGCGGCGGTTGCGATGAGCAGCTGCAGGTTGGGGTTCACGGCGTCGTGCAGCGCGGCGCCCGCCACCAGCACCGACGCGCCGCCGCCGAAGCCATTCAGCAGCGCCACCATCTGCGGCATCGCGGTCATCTTGATCTTGAGCGCCAGGACCGCGCCGATCAATCCGCCCACCGCCATCGCCGCCGCGATCAGCATGTAGCCGTTCATTCCCGCCGCGATGACGTTCCGGTCGATCAGCGTGCCGACGATCGCCACCAGCATGCCGAGCGCGCCCATCCGGTTCGCGCGCACAGCGGTCTTGGGGTGCGCGAGCCCCACCAGTCCCAGAATGAACAGGACCGATGCGATCAGGTACAGGATGTTGATGAGCGAGAGCACTCGCGCCTACTCCTTCTTCCGGAACATCGCCAGCATGCGGTCGGTCACCAGGAATCCGCCGACCACGTTGATCGTAGCCAGCGCCACCGCAATAAAGCCGAGTATCGTGCTGACGCGCCCCGGAGTCGCGATGGAGATCATCGCCCCGACCACTGTTATCCCGGAGATCGCGTTCGACCCGGACATCAAAGGAGTGTGCAGCAGCGGCGGGACGCGATTGATCACATACACGCCGACGAACACCGCCAGCACAAAAACCGTGAGTGCGCTAATAAACATTTCCATGGCTGTTACCCGTGCCCGGAGTCGGCCAGCAGCTTCTTCACTTTCTCGTGCACGACTTCCCCGCCCTGCGTCACCAGTGTCTCGCGCGTGATTTCGTCCGCCGTGTCCACGTTCATCTGTCCGTCCTTCAGCAGATGCAGCAGGAAAGTGGAAATATTCTTGGCGTACATCTGGCTGGCGTGATACGGCACGGTCGCCGGCAGGTTGGTGGGGCCGAGCACGGTGACGCCGTTGAGCTGCACGACCTCGTCCGCCTTCGTCACCTCGCAGTTGCCGCCGCGCTCCGCGGCGAGATCCACGATCACCGACCCCGGAGTCATGCTCTCCACCATCTCGCGCGTGATCAGCACCGGCGATTTCTGGCCCGGGATCGCCGCGGTCGTGATCACCACGTCGCTCGCGTGCACGACACGGGCGAGCACTTCTCGCTGCTTCCTATGGAAGGACTCGTCCTGCGCCGCGGCGTACCCGCCGCTCCCCTCGGCGGCCGTCGTGTCGAGCGGCAGCTCGACGAACTTCGCGCCGACGCTCTGCACCTGCTCCTTCACCGCCGCGCGCACGTCGTACGCCTCGATCACCGCGCCGAGCCGCTTCGCGGTGGCTATCGCCTGGAGACCAGCGACGCCCGCGCCGAGCACGAACACGCGCGCCGGCGTGATCGTGCCCGCGGCCGTCATCAACATCGGGAACATGCGCGGCAGCTTGTCCGCCGCCACGAGCACCGCCTTGTAGCCGGCGACCGTCGCCTGCGACGAGAGCGCGTCCATGCTCTGTGCTCGGGTGATGCGCGGCATGAGCTCGATGGCGAACGCGGTCGCGCCGGTCTCCGCGAGAGTGCGCATCGCCTGCGGCGCGCCGAGCGGGTCGAGGAAGGCGATGACCGCCTGTCCCGGGCGAAGTCCGGCGAGATCTTCGCCGGCCCGCACCTGGACGATTACGTCGGCGTCGGCGAAGAGCTGCGCGCGCTGGACGATCTGCGCACCCTTGCCGGCGTAGGCCGTGTCGGTGAATCCGGCCGCGGTACCGGCGCCGCTCTCGACGAGAACTTCCGCGCCTTTCGTGGTCAGCGACGGAATGACGGGGGGGACGAGCGCAACGCGGTTTTCGCCGCGCGCGGTCTCGCGCGGGACGCCCACTTTCATTATCGCAATCTCGCGCGCGGGATCATCGCGGGAAAATGTATCGCTCGGCGTCTTTATCGTGCTGGTACGCGGGCAAGGCGACGCAGATTTCACCCCATGCCCAGTGCCGTGGCTGCAGCCATTCGCCGCACGCTTTTGCCAGTTGATTCGGCGCAGGATATGTGTAGCTTTCTACACATGCCAACAAATCTTGCCTTGGATGACCGGCTGCTGAACGAAGCGCTACGCTTGGGCGGTCACCGCACCAAGAAGGCGACCGTCACCGAAGCGCTCGAGGAGTATATCCAGCGCCGGAAGCAACTGGGAATTCTCGAGCTTTTCGGGACGATCGACTACTATCCCGATTACGACTATAAGAAGGCTAGATACCGGCGCTAATGGTTGTCGTCGACACGTCGGTGTGGTCGCTCGCCATCCGTCGTTCCCGCACCGTCGATCATCCTGCGCGAGCGGAGCTCGCCAGGCTCATCCGGAAAGGGACCGCGTTGCTCCTGGGCCCCGTTCGTCAGGAGCTCCTGACCGGCATCCGTAGCGATGCGCAGTTTGAAACACTCCGTGCCCAGTTGCGAGGCTTTCCCGATGTTCGGCTACATGCCTCGGACTACGAAGCCGCCGCGGAATACACCAATAGTTGCAGCCGCAAAGGAGTGCAGGGATCCACCGTGGATTTTCTGATTTGCGCGGTGGCAGCCCGCCGGGACCTGCCCATCCTCACCACTGATGCGGATTTCCCGCGGTACGCACTGCTCGTCCCCATCCGGCTTCACGAATACGAGTAAGTTCGCTACGCGCGGCGCGGGAGACGCACGGAGACCGTGGTCCCCTCCTCCTCGGAAGACGAGACTTCGATTTTCCCCTTGTGCGCGTGCACGATCCGCTCGGCGATGTACAGCCCCAGGCCGAGGTTTGCGGCCCGCTCTTCGCCGCCGAGCTTCGCCATCGCTTCCGCGTTCTTCATCGGATTGAAGAGTCCGCTCAGCTGTTCGATGGGGATGGCGACGCCGCGGTTGTGTATCGCGATCGTGACGTCCCTGTCATTGCCCTCGACTTTGACAGTGACGTTTGAACCGGAACCATGCTCCAGCGCGTTGCCGATCAGATTCGTCAGGACCTGACTGATTCGCGGACAGTCCCATTCGCCCTCGAGCGAACCCCGCGCGTCCACCTCAATCACCCGCGTGGGATTAGCCGCCGCGATTTCGTTGGCCACGTCGTGAACCACCTTGCCCATGTTCATCTCGGTACGCTCGACCGGAATGCCGCCACCGAGGCGGCTGCGCGTAAAATCGAGGAGTGCGCCGACCATGTTGTTCATGCGCTTGGCGCTACGGGCGATCCGCGCCGCCAGCGCCAGATGAGGCTCCGGCAATTCCTTCGTCTCCAGCATGAACTCCGCCGACATGCTGATCGCCCCTAACGGCGTGCGAAGATCGTGACCCAGAATCGCGAGGAACATCTCTTTCGAGTTGTCCAGGTCCTGCGTGTACCTCGCGATAGACTCGGCTAGCGCCTGGTCGATGGCCTCGTTGAAGCGAGTGAGATCTTCGATCTCCGCGGATGTCAGCTCACCCTGGGCCTTGGTCCACAGCCGGATGACGCTGGCGCGCAACGCACGATACTCGGAAACCATTTGATCGGTGGAGAAGCCGCTCTCCGCCCGGTCCGCGCCATGTTTTTCAGCTGCTGTTTTCTCGGGCACTGCGGGGGCGTTTCCCTTTGACTTCTCAGCCTGGTCGTGTCCCCCCTGCGGAGTGCACAGGTCCTCAGCGATTACAGTGAGCATCTCGTTGGCGTGGTCGCGCAATGCCGTGATGTCCATGGAACCGCTGGCGGGCGCACACGTGCGCGCGAATTCCTCCCATTCCGCCAGGATAGGTTCGCGATTCTTCAGGATGAAATCCGCGAGGCGCATACCCTACAATAAGCTGCGAGTGGTCCGGACGGTACGCTGCAGCTACGAACCGGCCCCGGATAGCAGCTCGGTGAGCGCCTCGAGGTGCACGGAGAGCGCAGTCATCCCTTTGGGAGACAACGAGTACCAGCTCGTAGGCTTCCGAGCGACGAACTCTTTCTTCACCCTCACATAGCCCGCGTCCTCGAGCTTGCGCAGGTGCGCGCCGAGCGAGCCGTCGGTCTCGGCCGTCAGCTCCTTGAGCCGTGAGAAGGAAAGCCGGTCGTACCGCGACAGCAGCACGCAGATCGCCAGCCGGACGCGGTGGTCGAGCAGGGTGTCGAGCGCCGCGAGCCGGCGCGGAAACTCCGGCGCTCCATCGGGCGCGCCGGCCGGCACTAGCGGGCTCCAGCTACCCGCGCGCTGGCGACGAGACCGGCCGCGAACAAGACGCCGAGCGCGGTCCATGCAAAACCGTCGATGGTGACGGTGACGATGTAGCCGAGGACCATGGCGAGAGCGGCCCACCTGAGCGGCGGCGAGAGATGGATCCCCGCCAGGAAATACGCGAGCGCTACCATGAGGAGGATGACCTGCGCGATCGTCTCGTCGCGCAGCGTTCCCTGCAGCATCAGCGGAATCAGCAGGAAGATTGCGACCAGCAGCCCCGCCCAATGCATCATGTGCTGCCGGCCTTCACGCGCGGACTCCTGGCCGGCGATGCGTGCCTGGCGCCAGCCGAGCCACGCGCTCAGGATGAAGCCCACGGGCGAAGCGATCGCCCAGAAGAGACCGACTCGTTCCGGCGCGAAGTCGATCAGCGAGAACCCCACCAGCCCGATCGCCGCCCAGAGGTAGGCGATCCCGCTCGGGAAGGCGCTGCGCTCCGAGCGGCGCACAACGTCGCGCACGTATCCGAGATCGTCTTGCACGTTCGTCATTGCCGCCATTCTCACTCCCGGGTTGTCGTGTTGCCCGTCAGCACGAAGCGCCGACGCGGTGCAGCCGCATCTCGAAAAACTTCCGCCAGGTGGACCCGTCTGCCGAGTATTCGCCCGTCTCGAGCCATTCCCCGTTGTCTTCGCGGATCAGGTAGCGCGTGCGCCCACCGGGTACCGCGAACTCCCAGACAAAGACGCCGGCGGCAAACCTGCTGACGGGATTAATCACTCCACCGTCGCGAAAGGCGCGGAAAACGTACTCACGCTTTTCCGGATCGTACGACAGGACGCCGAACGCGTGATGGACGACGCGCCCCGCTCCGTCGGCTGCGGGCTCCCGCCCGATTCCCTCTAGTACCAGCACGCGTCCGTCCAGCCGGCCCTCGACCTTCTCCCGCACGGCCGCGACCTCCCGGCCCGTCCGGGTCTGCATAGAGCCCTCGCCTTCCCATTCCCCAATCAGCCACGCGAGTGGCTTCATGGCGGAATCCACAGCAGCGCCAGCGCCGGGCCGCTGGGCCCCGAGCGGGGCGACGGCCACAACCGCAGCAACTAGGGGAGTCAACCAACGGTGGATTCGTGTGCGCACTCGAAGCTCCTGTCTACGGTAAGTGACTCTAGAGTACTCTGGATAATAGAGTGAATTACCGTGCCCTGTCAAGCTTGCTGCTCGGATCGGAGGTTAAGCCCTTATTCCTGGGGTTGGCACCATCCCTGCCGCGTATGCCGGCATGACTACCTTGATCGACTGGGCCAGCCGTCCGTACGGGCAAAACTCGTTCGCCAGGAAGCCGTCCGCCGTAATCGGTACCTCTCAGGGGAAGATCGGGACCGCCATTGCGCAGCAGCACCTGCGCAGCATACTCGGCTACTGCAACTCGCCGCAGATGAACTCGCCGGAGGCCTACATCCAGTTCGAGAAAGGGATGATCACCGACGAGGGCGAAGTCACCAAAGAGGACACGGCGAAGTTCCTGCGCGATTACCTGACGGAGTTCCACGGTTTCATTACGCGGGTTTACACGGTGCTGCCGCGCACCACGTAAGAGTTCCCCCGATTGATGGCAGAGCCTCTCCGAGGATCGTTCCACGGAAGGATTATTGTGGGCGCAAGCGGATGGCCGTTCCCCACGGATCCGCCCGCTGGCTCGGCGCCCATCCATTGGGCATCTTCCTCCATCCTTAAAAGAGAGTTGATCTGACCCAGGCCTTCGAGCGGCTCTCCGCCTCGCTCGCGGAGAACTATCGAATCGAGCACGAGATCGGCGCCGGCGGAATGGCGACCGTGTATCTCGCGACCGACGTCCGCCACGAGCGCAAAGTGGCGGTCAAGGTCCTACGCCCCGACCTGTCGGCGTCCATCGGCAGCGAGCGATTTCTCCAGGAAATTCGCATCGCCGCCAGGCTCGGGCATCCGCACATCGTCCCCCTGCTCGACTCCGGCGCCGCCGGCCTTCAGGGGGAAACGTTGTATTACGTCATGCCGTACATCACGGGCGAGTCTCTGCGCCAGCGGCTTGCCCGCGAGGGCGAGCTGCCCGTGAGCGACGCCGTGCGGATCATGCGCGACGTTGCCGACGCGCTGGTGTACGCGCACGAGCACGGCGTGGTGCACCGCGACATCAAGCCGGAGAACATTCTGCTCAGCGGACGGCACGCGCTGGTCACCGACTTCGGCGTGGCGAAAGCGGTCAGCGAGGCCACCGGCCGCAGCCGGATCACCACCGCCGGTATCGCGCTCGGCACGCCGGCATACATGTCGCCGGAGCAGGCGGCCGCCGATCCGCACGTTGATCACCGCGCCGACATTTACGCGCTGGGCGTAGTGGGCTACGAGATGGTCGCGGGCGAACCGCCATTCACCGGCGGAACCCCGCAACAGGTCCTGGCCGCGCACATGACCGAAGCGCCGCGACCGGTCACCGCACGCCGGCCCGTGGTGCCGCCGGCGCTGGCTGACGCGATCATGCGCTGCATCGAGAAGAAGGCGGCCGACCGCTGGCAGAGTGCCGAGTCGCTGCTCGCGCAGCTCGAGATCGTGCAGACCACCCCCACCGGCGGCAGCACGCCCACCGACACGCGCCCGGTAGCGGCGGTAAGTGCGCCCGCGCGCCGGCGCCGGTTGATGGCCGCGGGCGCTGCTGCGCTGCTCGTCGCCACCGCGGCGCTCGGCCTCTGGCGTAGTGGGTGGTTTTCGCGCGAGCCGGCCGCCGCTGTTACGCTGCGCGACCGCACCCAGCTCACCTTCACAGGCCGGATCCAGACACCCGCCATTTCTCCCGACGGGAAGCAGCTCGCTTACGTCACCAAGGAATGCACCGAGACCACCTGCACGTACTCCGTGAATGTGCTGGACATCGGGGGCACAGCGAGCCGGCGCGTGCTCGAGGGCGCGGCATCGGTGTACTTGATTGTGTGGAGCCCCGACCGTCGGCACCTGCTCGTCACCGGGACGATAGGCGGCCGCTGGGGAGTCAACCTCGTCGCCCTGCTCGGAGGTCCAGCTCGCAGAGTGGAGACCGGAGGCTTGGGCACCGGCGGGAGCGCGACGTTCTTTGCCGGCGGCGATTCGCTGCTGGTACTTCCGCCGACAAGCACGGACAGCATCCAGTGGATTCGCGTGACGACGCTCGCTGGCGCTGTACGCGACAGCATCCGGATCGAGACGGAAGGGTTACGGGTGGGAGGTGTCGCCGCTGTCCCTGGCACGCCATGGATCATGGTGTCGTTCCCCGTCGATCCGCCGGAATTCCAGTACCGGATCATTGACCGCCAGGGGCGGGAAACAGCACGGACCATCAGACCGTTTGGCGAAGCCAGGATGAGTGCCGACGCGCTGTGGCTGGCCATTCGCGGTGAGACGGGGCAGGCGTCGGTCACCCGCACTCCGCTCGATCCAGCCTCAGGACGCCTGGGCTCACCCACCGACACCGTGTACACCGGCCGGTTCACCAGCTTTTCTGTTACCGCCGACGGTGGCGCGCTGGCGGTGGACGACGGCGCTTACCAGCACAGCGTTTATGCGCTGGAGATGTCGGACGTTCTCGCCGGGCGGTTCCCCGACGGCCGCCGGATCGCGCACAGCTCGACACCCGTATGGGCGCAGCTATCGCACGACGGCAGCCGCATCCTGCTCAAGCGTTCTCTGCCTGGTTCGGCCGGCGCCGCCGATATTCGTTGTTCTTTGCAGCCATTCGACGGCGGCGCCGAGTCTCCTCTCGTTGTAGCGGCGGGAACGGACTGGGCTTTCTGGGAAGATCGGGAAACGCTCGCGATATCGGCTCGCGAGGGAGCGGGTCGCAGGTTCGCGCTCCTCGACATCGGCACAGGCGCGCGCCGCAACGACTTCACCGCTCCCGATTCGTCGATCTGGGACTGGGAGCCCATGCCCGGGGGCGGGTGGATATGGATCCGGGACGGACAGTCCATCCAGATCCATTCGGCGGGGCGGACGCGCAGCATCCCGAAGCCCGACTCTTACGAGTTTGTCATCACCCTGAGCGCCTCCCCCGCCGGCCGAGTGGCGTTCGC
>JBPCPS010000081.1:0-19669 GCA_050998915.1 Gemmatimonadaceae bacterium | reverse complement strand
GCACATAGCCCGCATGACCGACCGTGACCGTGTATCTGCCCGCCCGCTCACCCGCGGCAACCAGCTGTCCTCCGGCATTCACGCCGACTGAATCCTTGTAGCTGCCCTCGGTCGCAACGAGATACGCGCCCGAGGTGAGGCTGGCATTGGTCAGCCCATCCACGGCGGTGGCATTGATGCCGAACACGAGAATCGTGGTGCAGGCAACGCCGATGATGTTGCCGCAGGCGCCGAGCGCGAGCGGGGTGACAAATACCGCGGCGGCCACCCGCGCGGCTCTACGGCAATTTTGCAAGCGCATCTTCCACCTCCTCTGCGTGACCACGCGGCTTGACGTCGCGAAAGATTTTCGCGATTCGCCCGTCGCGGCCGATGATGAACGTCGTGCGCTTCACGCCGAGAAATTCCTTGCCGGCAAAACTCTTGGGCTTCCAGACGCCGTAGCGGTCGGCGATGTGATGGCCCTCATCCACGATCAGCGTGAACGGCAGATCGAACTTCTTCTTGAACTTCTGGTGCGACGCGACCGAGTCCGGACTCACACCGAGGACGATCGCGTCCGCCGCGGTGATGCCCGGGTGCGCGTCGCGCAGCTCGCACGACTCGATCGTACACCCGGGCGTGTCGTCCTTGGGATAGAAATACAGCACTACGCGCTTGCCCTGCAGCGTGCTCAGCTGGAGCGGGACGCCTTCGTCGGTGTCGGCGGTGAAGTCCGGCGCCGGGTCCCCTTCGTTGAGCTCGGCGGCAGGCGCCGGATTCTCTCGTGGTTGCGTCATATCAGCTGCTCTCCTCCCATCAATACCGCCATGATTGCTTTCTGCGCGTGCAGCCGGTTCTCGGCTTCGTCCCAGACGCGCGACTGCGGCCCGTCTATTACTTCAGCCGCAACTTCCTCGCCGCGGTGCGCGGGGAGGCAGTGGAGGAAAATCGCCTTCTTGTCCGCCTGCTTCATCAGCGCGGCATCGACCTGGTAACCGGCAAACGCCTTCTCGCGCAGCGCCTGCTCCTCTTCCTGGCCCATGGACGCCCACACGTCGGTGTTGACGACGTGCGCGCCGCGCGCCGCTTCCGCGGGATCGCGCACCACCCGCGCGTGCTCTCCGGCGGCGGCGAGGATCTGCGGATCAGGGTCGTAGCCCTCGGGGCACGCCAGCGCGAGCTCGAAGCCGAGCACGCCCGCCGCCTCGATCCAGGAGTTCGCCATGTTGTTGCCGTCGCCGATCCACGCCACCTTCTTGCCCGTGATCTCGCCGAGGTGCTGCCGCACCGTCAGAATGTCGGCGAGGATCTGGCAGGGGTGCGAGAGATCGGTGAGGCCGTTGATCACCGGCACGTCGGCGAACTTCGCCAGCTCCTCGACCTCGGCGTGCGCGAAGGTGCGGATCATTATCCCGTCCACGTAGCGCGAGAGCACGCGCGCGGTGTCCGCTACCGGCTCGCCGCGGCCGAGCTGCACGTCGCGCGGCGAGAGGAAGAGCGCGTGCCCGCCGAGCTGCCAGGTGCCGACCTCGAACGACACGCGCGTGCGCGTGGACGCCTTCATGAAGATCATCGCCAGCGCCTTGCCGGCGAGCGGCTTCTCGCGGTAGTGCCCGGCGCGCATCCGCTCCGCGAGCGCGAACAGGTACGCCAGCTCGGCGCGTGAAAAGTCCGTGATCGCGAGGAAATCGCGGTGAGGGCGTTCTGTCATATGGGAGTGGATAGTGGGAGCGCCGGGGAGTTTCTCGCATCCGTCGTCCCAAGGCGGTGTCTTAGCGAGCGCCGTTTGCGAGCGTAGCCGCCGAGGACGACGGATGCGAGAAGCCCACCGGCGCGACCCGCGAGAGAAATCACAGTATGTACCGCCGCAAATCCTCGTCCTCGACGATGGTCTTGAGCCGGTCGCGCACAGCCGCCGCGTCGATCTTCACCGGCGCATCGCCGCGGTCGGGCAGCTCGTACAGCACGTCCTCGAGCAGCGTCGTCATGATCGTGTGCAGCCGCCGCGCGCCGATGTTCTCCATCCGCTCGTTGACGTGCGCTGCCGTGCGCGCCACTTCCGCGATCCCATCGGTGGTGAACTCGAGCGACGCGCCGTCGGCCGCGATCAGCGCCGCGTACTGTTTGGTCAGCGCGTTCTCGGGCTCGGTCATGATGCGCACGAAATCCTGCTCGGTCAGCGGCTTGAGCTCGACGCGGATCGGAAAGCGGCCCTGCAGCTCGGGGATCAGGTCGCTTGGCTTCGACACGTGAAACGCGCCGGCCGCGACGAACAGCACATGGTCGGTCTTCACCATGCCGTACCGCGTCTGCACGTTCGAGCCCTCGACGATCGGCAACAGGTCGCGCTGCACGCCCTCGCGCGACACGTCGGGGCCGCCCTGCGCGCCGCGCTGGCCCGCGATCTTGTCGATCTCGTCGAGGAAGATGATCCCCATGGACTCGACGCGCTCCAGGGCGTCGGCGGTGAGATCGTCGCTGTCGATCAGCTTCTCCAGCTCCTGCTCCAGCAGGATCCTGCGCGCCTCCGACACCTTCACCGTGCGGTTCTTCTTCTTCTTCGGCAGCATGTCCTGCAACATCTCGGAGAAGTTGCCCATCCCCTCCGGCGCGCCCTGCGGGACCATGACGTCGAACATCACCGGCGACTGCTGCGTGACTTCGACGGTCACCTCGCGGTCGTCCATCTTTCCCTCGCGCAGCAGGTTGCGCAGCTTCTCGCGAGTTCGCGCGTGCCGCTCCTGCGAAGGATCCAGCTCCTGCGCAGTCTCGCCCTGGCTCGACACGAGAAAGACGTGCGGCTGCGCGCCCTCGGCCTTCTGCTCCGCGACGGTCTTGGCGATGGACGGCGGCGGCGGAAGGAGCAGATCGAGGATGCGTTCCTCCACCCGCTCGTGCGCCAGGTCCTCCACCTCCTCCTCGCGTTCCGCACGGACCATCGCGATCGCACTCTCGACGAGGTCGCGCACCATGGATTCGACGTCCCGGCCCACATATCCGACCTCGGTGAACTTGGAGGCCTCTACCTTTATGAAAGGCGCGCCCGCGAGCTTGGCCAGCCGGCGCGCTATCTCCGTCTTGCCCACTCCCGTGGGGCCCACGAGGATGATGTTGTTGGGCGAGATCTCGTCGCGGATCGCGTCGGGCGCGCGCTGCCGGCGCCAGCGATTGCGGAGCGCGATGGCGACCGACTTCTTGGCTTCGTCCTGCCCCACGATGTACCGGTCGAGCTCGGCAACGATCAGCTTGGGCGTCAGGTCGGCCAGGCGCGCGAGCGCCTGGAGCGTGCGAGGAGACGCCATCAGGTGGGCTCTAGGACCGTGATGTTCGAGTTGCTGTAGATGCAGATCTCGCCGGAGATCTCGAGCGCCTTGCGCACGATCTCGCGCGCGGGAAGATCGGTGTGCGCGACCAGCGCGCGCGCCGCGGCGAGCGCGAACGATCCGCCGGACCCGATCGCGAGAATGCCGTCGTCGGGCTCGATGATGTCGCCGGTGCCCGAGATGATGAAGCCGTGCTCCGCGTCGGCCACAGCGAGCAGAGCTTCCAGCCGGCGGAGCACGCGGTCGCTGCGCCAGTCCTTGGCGAGCTCGACCGCCGCTCGCTGAAGGTTCGTGGGATAGCGCTCGAGCTTCTCCTCGAACTTCTCGAAGAGAGTGAACGCGTCGGCCGCCGCGCCGGCAAAGCCGGCCACCAGCTTGCCGCCGCGCAGCAGCCGCACTTTCTGCGCGTTCGACTTCATCACGGTCTCGCCGATCGTGACCTGACCGTCGCCGCCGACTGCGACTTCACCGTTGCGGCGGACGCAGAGAATCGTGGTGGCGCGGATAACCGGGAGCACGTGGGGCATGCGGAATAATATCATGGCGGAGGCGGCGGCCCTTTTGCGGACGCGCGCCGGGAGCGACCTTCAGATGATGCGCCTCGAGTACTTGCCGATAATTCTGGGAGTGGTGGTCCTGCTGGCGGCCGCCGGCGTCATCTACGACACCTTCTCGCCGGAGGGACTCCCCCGCTTCTTCCGGGACCGCCGCCGGAGGGCAAGGGCTGAAAGAAGCCGGAACGGGCAAGGTCTGATCGGGGCGGGGATGGCGGCCCTCGCCGCCGCTCTGATCGGCAGTGACGTCTGGCGCTTCGGCACGGTCGCAGTGCTCGTCGGCGGCGTGCTCCTGATCGCAGGAGGGATAATGAACCGCGCATATCTAAAAGAGGCGTTGTTGAACCGTGGCGTGGCCCGCCGGCGCGATCCCGAAGATCAGCCGCCCGAGCAGCCCGAGTCGAAGACGTACCGCATCCGGTAAGAACTATCCGCGCGGATGCGCCTTCTGGTGCACCTGCTTGAGCCGCTCGACGCTGGTATGCGTGTAGATCTGCGTCGTCGAGATGGAAGCGTGGCCCAGCAGCTCCTGCACGGCGCGGAGGTCAGCGCCGGCGTCGAGCATGTGCGTCGCGAACGTGTGCCGCAGCGAGTGAGTTGATAATCCCGCGCTCTCGTTGACGCGATCCAGCAGCTTCTTGACCGCGTTCTGAATGGTCCGCACGCTCATCCGCTTCCCGCGCGCGCTCAGGAAAAACGCATCCCGGTCGGTACCGGTAACCGGAACGTGGCGCGCCAGCTCGTCACGCTTCGACTCGTAGTTCCTGAGCGCGAGCGCCGCATGATCGCCGAGCGGGATGATGCGCTCCTTTCTTCCCTTCCCGCGGACTTTTACCTGCTGTGAGAGCAGGTCCAGATCCGACCGGTTGATACCCCGCAGCTCGGACAGCCGCATCCCGGTCGAATAGAACAGCTCCAGGATCGCGAAGTCACGTACGGCGCCGAACTTCCCTTCCTGCGCGCGCAGCCCGGCGGAGGCGAACACGATCTCGGTCTGCGTGCGATCGAGATACCCCGGGAGATACTTGCCGAGCTTGGGCGAGCTCACGCCGCGCGCCGGGTTCCCCTCGACGTTCTCGTTGCGGTGGAGATACTTGTAAAACGTGCGGACGGCCGACAGCGCGCGGGCGATCGAGCGCCGATTCAGGTTGCGGCGCGTGAGGTGCGACAGGAAGCCGCGAATGGCCAGCCGGTCGATCCCGTCCCAGCTCCATTTCTGCCCGCCGTAATAGTCGCCGAGATACGCCACGAACCCGGACAGGTCCCGCCGGTACGCCACGAGCGTGTTGGGCGAGACGTCCCGCTCCTTCTCGAGGTGGAGCAGAAAGTCCTCCAGCAGATTCGTCCGGGCCCGGCCCCGCTTCGTCATGCGCGCGCCGCGGGCTCAGCGGCAAGCGCGATGCCCGCCGCGGCGATCCATGCGCGAAGGTCCGACAGCGCGCGCTCGGAGATCAGCTCGCGCTTCTTCTTCTTGTCGCGGATCTTCGCGGGGAGATCGTCCACCAGCCCGAAGTTGGCGTTCATCGGCTGGAAATGCGACGGGTCCGCTTCGCGCATATAGCGGTACAACGCGCCGAGCATCGTCGTGGGCGGCGGCACCACGGGCGCGTCGCCGTCCAGCATCCGGGCCATGTTCAGGCCCGCGAGCAGGCCGGTCGCCGCGCTCTCCGTGTAGCCTTCGACGCCCGTTATCTGTCCGGCGAACAGCACGCGGTCGTCGTCGCGCGCGGAGAGGTGCGGGGTGAGCGCGGCCGGCGCGTTGACGTACGAGTTGCGATGGATCGATCCGTACCGCAGAAACTCCGCGCTCTCCAGTCCCGGGATCGACCTGAACACGCGTTGCTGCTCCGGGATTCGCAGGCGGGTCTGGAATCCGACGATGTTCCACATGCGTCCCGCGCGATCCTCCTGACGCAGCTGCACGACCGCGTACGGGCGCTCGTTCGTGCGGGGATCGTGCAGCCCGACCGGCTTGAGCGGACCGAACCGCAGAGTGTCGCGGCCGCGTTTCGCCATTTCCTCCACGGGCATGCACGCCTCGAAGTACGGCACGTCGTCGAACTCGTGGCCGTGGAACTGGTCGGCGGCGGTGAGCGCGTCGATGAAGCTCTCGTACTGCTCGCTGGTCATCGGACAGTTGAGGTACGCGCCTTCCTCGTCGGCGCCGGACTCCATCGTCTCCTTGCCGTAGCGCGACGCGCGAAATGCCACGCGCTGATCTATGGACTCGAACGAGACGATCGGCGCGATGGAATCGTAGAACGCGAGCGAGTCCGCGCCCAGCCGCGCGCGGATGACGGATGCCAGCGCGTCCGACGTGAGCGGTCCCGTCGCGACGATGCACGGACTGGCGAGCGCCGTGGCTTCCTCCCGCACCACCTCGATCAACGGATGGCCCGTGACACGGTCGGTCACGGCAGAAGCAAACACGTCCCGATCTACCCCCAGGGCGGAGCCGGCCGGCACGCGCGCGATGTCGGCACACTCGAGGATCATTGAGCCCAGCTCGCGCATCTCCGCTTTGAGGAGGCCGTGGGCAGACGAGAGCTCGGTGCTCTTGAACGTGTTGGAGCACACCAGCTCGGCGAGCCGGTCGGTCTTGTGGGCCGGCGTGCCGCGCACGGGGCGCATCTCCAGCAGCCGCACGCTTCGGCCCCTGGCCGCGAGCTGCCACGCCGCCTCCGAGCCCGCCAACCCGCCCCCGATTACGTCTACGGGCCGTCCGGATCGATCCACGTCTCAAAGTTAGCAATTGCGACGGCGGTCGCCGGGAATGCATAATACCTTGCGCGGGTAGGGCCTCCCCCCAAGAGGTAGAATGCGCTCTCTCCTGCTTCTCGCCACCGCCGTAACGCTCGCAGGATGCGCTGCACAGCCCGTTGCGACCGCACCCGTCACGGCTGGCGAGCAGTTCAACGTGCGGCTCTTCCGCGAGGGAAATAACGAGCTGAAGTACTTCCTGAGTGAGCCGGCGTACCTCGCGCTGTTTCACGTAGCTCCGGACGGGCGGGCCACACTGTTGCATCCGAACTACCGCGAGAAGCCGGCGATCAGCAAGGCAGGGCTTAAACCCTTGCGGCCGCGCGGCGTCGCGTCGGCGTTGCTCAATGCATTCCTGCGCGGGGAGGCCATCGGCCGCGTTCCGCGGCCAAGCTCTCTGTACCTGATTGCGTCCAAAGCTCCGCTGCCGCTCGAGTCGATCGAGAATTCTCTCCGGCGAGGGCCTCGCACCTTGTTGGAGACGGAGGTCGCCGATATGATCGCGAGACTGGAGACTCTCGCGGTCGGCGCGCTCCGCGACGACGAATGGAGTTCGGATCTTTTCAGGATCTGGCCCGAGGGACCGATGTCACCGACGCCATCAGTCCCGCGGAACGGGGACAAGCCGCGAAGGGTTGCACCGCCCGAGGTCCGGCCGGTGCCGGCTACGCCGGGATCGCCTCCAGCGGCTGCGACTCCACTTCCCACTCGTTCGCGCAGCTGATGCACTTCCGGTATTCGCCGCGCGTCTTGTTGAACTTCTGCTCCGCGCCCAGGTAACCGCACTCCGGGCATTTCTCCGCGACCGGCTTGTCCCACAGCACGAAGTCACACTTGGGGTAGTTGGCGCACCCATAGAACGCCTTGCCGCGCTTCTTCGAGCGGCGAACCGCGATATCGCCGCCGTCCTTGGGACATTTGACGCCCGTGGGCATCGAGCGCGTACCGCGGCACTTGGGGAACTTGCTGCAGCCTAGGAACTCGCCGGTGCGCCCGGTCCGGATCACCATCGGCGCGCCGCACTCGTGGCAGATCTCGTCCGACATGCGCGCGGGTTTCCTGTCGCCGCGAAGCGGGCGGGTGAACTTGCACTCCTTCGGATGGTTCTCGCAGGCGACGAACGGCCCGAAGAATCCACCGCGCGCAACGAGCTTGCCGCCGCACTGCGGACACCGCTCGGTGGCAAGCGCCGAGAGGTCGTGCGCCTCCGCGATCAGCGACTCGGTGTCTTCGACTTTTAGAGTGGCGGCGAACGGCCCGTAGAAGTCGCCGACCATTTCGTGCCAGTCCACGTCGCCGTCCTCGACCCTGTCGAGGTCGGTCTCCATATGCGATGTGAAGGCGACGTTGAATACGTCGGGAAATTTCTTCACCATCACGCGCTCGACCTGATTGCCGAGCTCGCTCGGGTGGAATCGCCGCTGCTCCAGGTTTACGTAGTGCCGGTCGAGCAGAGTCGAAATGATGGACGCGTAGGTGGACGGGCGGCCGATGCCCAGCCGCTCCAGCTCCTTCACGAGACTCGCTTCGGAATAGCGCGGCGGCGGCTCGGTGAAATGCTGCGCGGGCGTGATCGAGCGCACGGGGATCCGCTCGCCGGCCGAGATCACCGGCAGCGCCTGCTCGTCCTCGAGCGCGCGCCCTTCGCCTTCCTCGCGCGTCTCCTTGTACAGCGCGAGGAAGCCCTGGAACTTGATCACGCTGCCGGTCGATCTGAACAGATACTGATCGAGCTGGAAGTCCACGGTCGTCGTGTCGAACACGGCGGGCGCCATCTGCGACGCCATGAAGCGCTCCCAGATCAGCTGGTACAGCCGCAGGCGGTCGCGCCCCTTGTCGTCCTTGAAGAAGCGCGCGATCCGGTCCGGTCTGCGCTCCGGGTCGGTGGGGCGCACCGCTTCGTGCGCATCCTGCGTCCGTACTTTCCCTTCCTTCGCCGGCGCCTTCTCTCCGTCGCGCGTCTTTCCGCCGCCGTACAGCTGTGGGCCGGCGGCGAGAAACTCCTTCCCGAACAGCGTGCGCAGATAATCGCGCGCGTGTCCGGCCGCGGTCTCGGAAATGCGCGTCGAGTCAGTGCGCATGTAGGTGATGAGCCCGACCGCGCCTTCATCGCCGATCTCGATTCCCTCATACAGGTCCTGCGCCAGGCGCATCGTCTTCTTGGAGCCGAAACCCAACTTCTTGGCGGCCTCCTGCTGTAGCGTGCTGGTCGTGAACGGAGCGGCCGGGTTCTTCCTGCGCTCACGCCGCTTGACGTCACTGACCGGAAACTCCTTCCACTTCTGCAGATCCGAGAGGATCCTGCTCGCCGTCGCCTCATCGGGGATGTGCGGCTTGTTGCCGTCGACGTGGTGCAGCTTGGCGGTGAAGTCCTGATCGCCCTTTCTGAGCTGCGCCTCGACGCTCCAGTACTCGACCGGCTTGAACGCCTTGATGTCGCGCTCGCGCTCGACGATGAGTCTCAGTGCCACGGTCTGCACGCGTCCCGCGGAGATGCCCTTCTTGACCGTCTTCCATAGCACCGGGCTGGCCTTGTAGCCGACGAGGCGGTCCAACACGCGACGAGCCTGCTGCGCGTTCACCTTGTTCTCGTCGATCTCGCCGGCGCTCGCGATCGCCGCCTGGACCGCGTCCTTGGTGATCTCGTTGAAGAGCACGCGCCTGATGGGCGCGCTGTTCTTGCCGCCGATCTGGCTGGCCACGTGCCACGCGATGGCCTCGCCTTCCCGGTCCGGATCGGTCGCGAGAAACACCTCGCGCGATCCCTTCGCCGCCGCCTTCAGCTCGGCGAGCGTCTTCTCCTTGCCGGGGATCGTGACGTACTCGGGCTTGAAGTCGTTCTCGATCTCGATGCCGAGCTTCTTCTCGGGAAGGTCGCGCAGGTGGCCGATCGTGGCGCGGACGCGATAGCCGCGGCCAAGATACTTGCCGATCGTCTTCGCCTTGGCGGGCGACTCCACGATAACGAGCGAAGTCGTGCCGCTCTGCCCGATCGCATCTCCGTTGTCCTCGGCGACGACGAGCTTGCGCCGGCGCGCGGCCGGGACTTTCGCGGACGGGGCGGGCGCGGCCGTCTTCCGCTTGGCGGCGGGCTTTCGCGGAGCGACTGTGCGCATCGCGGCGGTCTTCGCGACAGGCGCTTTTTTCTTTGCCGCCGCTTTGGTCGTCTTTCTGGCTGCCATTATCAGTGCACCGTCGGGTTGTCGCCGGGGGCGCCGACATCGTCGAGCCCGGTGCCTTCGAGGAGGTTGCGCAGGTCGTCCAGCGCGATCCTTCCCTCGAACTGCACCAGGGCCCGCTCGATGATGTGCTCGAGCTCGGCGGGGTTTATGGCACCGGAGCCGCTGAGCGCGAGTAGATGTCCCCATGCTTCGGGGGCGAATCTTCCGCGCTCGTGGGGTCCCATGACCCTGAAAGGCATAGCGATTGGCAGCTGTTCGTCCATGATCCTCTTATTCCCGCCGGTGTTGCAGAAACGCCGAGGCGAGCTCGGCGGTCCGTTGGATGACCTGATCTATTGGGTACTGTTCCGTGTCGACGACCGCGTCCGCCGACTCGTAGAGCTGTTGCCGGACAGCGAGCAGCCGGTCCAGCTCTTTTTCCGGGTCCCCGGCCAGCAGCGGCCGGTCCGCGGCTCCCGCCCCCAGCCGCAAGGCTGCCGTCCGGGGCTCTACTCTAAGGTATATGGTAGGGCCCGCACGAGGCACAAGTACCCTGACGGCCTCGTTGGAGATCCAGCCGGCGCCAGGAGCAACTATAGCGGGGGTGCGGGGCAAGCGCTGGGTGGCGTCCGCTTCGAGCTGGCGAAAACGGATTTCACCGTCCTCGGAAAAGATGACGGGAATCGATTTCCCGGAGAAGATTTCGATGTCGCGGTCGAGGTCAACAAACGGTATTAGCAGTTTGGTCGCGACCGCCTTTCCTATCGTGGATTTGCCGGCGCCGGGTAGGCCAATGAGAAATACGGGCATCAAATGCGGTGGAAACTGCGGTGCGCGGTGTGCGTTACCCGTTCTCGCGTAGGACGTTTTTCCGTCACAGCGGTTCCCACCGCCTTCACGTCCTTACGCATGACGCATAAACGGTGAACGCACACCGCGCTCCGCCGTTCATTTCCCCCACTCGTTGATCCGCGCGATGTAGGCCTGGTGGTTCCGGCGCGTCTCACCGAGCGAATCTCCCCCGAATTTCTCGAGGAAAGCCTGCGCAATCACGAATGCGACCATCCCTTCCGCTATCACTCCCATCGCGGGAACAGCGGTCACGTCGCTTCGCTCCGCGACCGCGGACGCCGAGCCCCCGGTCTCGGTATCGATCGTCGCGAGCGGCTTCATGAGCGTGCTGATCGGTTTCATGGCTACGCGAATCACCAACGGCTCGCCCGTCGTCATCCCGCCCTCGAGTCCGCCCGCGCGATTGCTGCGGCGATGAACTCCGCCGGCGCTGGTGGCGGCGGGGTGCGAATCGATCTCGTCGTGGACGCTGGAGCCCGGCAGTCTCGCCGCTTCGAAGCCGAGTCCGAGTTCGACTCCCTTCACCGCCGGGATCGACATGATTGCGGCCGCGAGGCGGCCGTCGAGCTTGCGGTCCCACGACACGTACGATCCGAGTCCGACCGGGAGCCCGGTACACACTACCTCGCAGATCCCGCCGAGGGTGTCGCCCTCGCGCTTGGCCTCGTCGATCCGCGCGATCATGCGCTGCTCGGATTCTCTGTCGAGGGTCCGGAGGGGCGAGTCCGCGACGGCGGCGTTGATGTCGTCCGGCAGCTCTCCCGGCGCCGCGTCGATCCCGCCGAGGTGTACGACGTGGCTGCCGACCCTGACCGCGAATTCGGAGAGGAAGCGGCGGCACACTGCCGCGGCCGCGACGCGCGCGGTCGTCTCGCGCGCGGACGCTCGCTCGAGCACGTCGCGCGCGTCGGAGCGATCGTACTTGAGCATCCCGGAGAGATCGGCGTGTCCCGGACGCGGACGCGTGACCGCGCGCTTGCGCTTGTCCGGATCGGTCTCGTGCCGCGCCGGGTCCATTATCCCGGACCAGTTCTTCCAGTCGCGATTCCGGATGAGCATGGCGATGGGCGAGCCGATCGTTTCGCCCGCGCGCACGCCCGAGAGGAACTCGACGCTGTCGGACTCGATCTGCATTCGTCGTCCGCGGCCGTAGCCCTGCTGGCGGCGCGAGAGCTCGCCGTTCACGTCGTCGGCGGCCAGGGGGAGTCCAGCCACCATGCCTTCGAGGACCGCGACGAGCGCGGGGCCATGGGACTCGCCGGCGGTGGTGAAGCTGAGCATGCGGTGAATTAATAGCCGCCTGCAGCTGGCAGCCAGCAGGTGGCGGAACCAAAAGCCAACGGCGCTGTTCGCCGTTGGCTCCCGGTTTCTCTAATCCACGTGCAGCCGTCGGCTGCCAGCCATGCTATTTACGAGCAGGGAGCGACGAAGGTGTTGGGCAGCGTCACGATGACTACTCCACGTACCGTGGCACCCACGAGAACGATCTGCGAGCCGCGAAGCGCGGACTTGATCGGTCCGATGATCGGATCGCGAATCGCCACGGTGCCAATCCGCGCGTAGCTGCGGTTCTCATATATCTCGATGACAGGTTCCGAAGAGGCCGCGAAGGAATAGCAATTCGAGCGCGGCACACTCGTACCGTTCCCGGTGTTTTGCGGATGGAAGTCGAAGCCCGGATTGCCACCGGACGTCTGGAAGAGCCCCTGCAGCCGCAGTGTGGCGTCCAGCACGTAGGTCGAATCTCCGCGGATCGCGGCCAGCTCGCCGTCGAAGTTGATCGCGGCGCCTTTCACCCTCGAGAATGTATTGGCGATGAAGTCGGTGACGTCCTCGGCGCCCGACACACCCAGGTCCACCGACGACAGGGGGTGTACCTCCATGCCGCGTGTCGCGTCATACATGAGCGCGCGGCTGCCGAGCGCCGGGCCTCCCTCGCCGAGCACAGCGCGCCGGAAGTTGCCCGAGCCGCGGACGAACGTAGTGTCGCGGAAGCCCAGGCGATCCACCTCGAAGACGAGTCCTCTCTCCTTCGGGACCAACAGCTGATCCGAGCCGAAGTCGGCCGAAGCCCAGCGCTCGATCTCGAGCGTGTCGGAGCGTGACGCGCTCTGGCCGAGAGCGTGCTCGAAGAAGAAGTGCGAGGTCCTGTTGGTGAGGCTCTCCCAACGCACCGATCCCTTGTTCGCGAACGGCAGTGTCTGTCCCGCGGTGGGGCTCGTCGAATAGACCAGGAGCACTTCCCCGCAAGTAGAGCCGGGCGCGGTCGAGCCCCTGCACGTCGCCGCGATGAACTGAGGACGATCGCTGAAGTCGTACTTCGTGCGCTGCGAGATCATGAGCCCCGGAACGGTGGCCGACTCGACGGACGTCACGCTGTAAGCGATGAGGTTGGGGAGTGCGTATGAAAAGATCTCCCGGCCCGACGGCGACGGGAACAGCCCGTTGATCACGTTCAGGTCGATGTACGAGATCGACGTCCCACCGGAGTTCGCAACGAGCAGGGTGTCACCCATCGTCCCGCTGCGGTCACGCGGCCACGCCGCGATTCCCCAGGGGCGCGAGCCCACGCTGATGGCCGGTTTGAAGGTCGAGTCCGCGAACGCGAACACCTCTACGCGATTTCGCTCGATGTTGGTGAGATAGAGGCGGTCCTTGCGGGGATGGTACAGCGCGTCGGCCACGGATCCGCCCGAGGGCAGCGGAGTGGTCGCACCAGCCACGACTTCGACAGTGTCAATCCGGATCGCGCCCCCCGGCAGCAGCGCGTACGCGCGCACGCCATTCGAGTTGCGCGCGAACGCCTGCACGAAGACCCGCGTCGGGAACGTCGTGATGGGAAGTCGCACGGTGAACGTGCGGGACACGGTCGTGACCTGTCCGTTGAACGCCAGCGAATCGGCCATCCCCGGCAACACCGGCCCGCCGACGGCTGTCCTGACCTCATAGCCGAGCGACGTGATCCCGGTCGGATCGGACGCCTGCACGTTGATCGTATCGGTGACTTCGATGCGCGGCGTCACGCCAAACGACACGGTGGGAACCGTTCCCGCGCTGGCCGCCGTCTGAACATTCAAGATGATGGACGATCCCGTGTGCCGCTGACCCAGCGAGTCATACAGAAACGGGGTCACCCGGAGCTCGCCCGGAGGCGTTCCCTGGGGTATGAGGAGCAGGAGCTTGGTGAAAGCCGAGTCGCGCAGCGGCGTCTGGAACGATGTCGAATCCGCGCGAACGACGACGCCACTCGTGACATAACCAAGGGACCGTACCCGCAGGCCGTTGGAGCCGGCCAGAGATATCTCAACCGACAGCCCCGGGATCGCGACGGTGCCCGAGGCGGGACTGACCACGCGCACACTCGGCGGCGCAACGTTCCCAACCGACAAGCGCAGAGTATCCGGCAGCGACCGATTGCCGGATCCGTCTGTCGCGAAGCCGATGACGGTCACGGACGTGCCCGCCGGCACGCTGCGCGGAACGCTGAGCTTGAACGGAATGCTCGTGGACGTCACCGCCGATGTGAACGTCGTGTCGAACGTGAAGGTGAGACCGCCTGCCACGCTGACGTGGATGGTCTTGAGCCCGAGATTGTCCCGCGCGTCGGCCGAGAACGACAGGACAGTGTCCACGCCGCTCACCGATCCGGCGAGATCGAGCGCCGGCGGATTGGCGTCGCCGGTCGTGCCCCCGGTGACCGAGTCGCCGCAGGACATGACGCCCGCGAACGCCGCGGCACCCAGGAGCGCCAGCGAGCGGCGCATGCGAATCCTACCCATGAATCATCGACCCCCGCCGGGAGTGCGAGCCGGCAACATCTGCTCGCCCTCATCGACGATGTGTGGTGTGATCAATATCAGCAGGTCCCGCTTTTCCTCGGAGGTGCGGGTCTGCCCGAACAACCGGCCGATCATCGGCAGGTTGACCAGGAACGGGATACCGGACTTCGACTGCGATACCTGCGTGACGGTCAGGCCGCCTATGACCGCGGTCTCGCCGTCGTTCACCAGCAGCTGGTTGTCGGCGCGCTGCCGATTGAAGATGAACCCGACGTCCGACGACGCGAGCTGCGCGTCCGAGTTCTCGGCGTGCACGGTCAGCAGTATCTGCCGGTTGTTGGTCACCTGCGGCGTGACGCCGAGGATGATGCCGACTTCCTTGAGCTGGACGGTAGCGCGCGGAATGTTCTGGCCTTCGGCTCCGCCGGCGCCGGACGTACTGGCGTCGAGGACGCGAATGGGAATCTCCTGCCCCACGGCGATCTCGGCCTTCCGGTTGTTCAGCGTCACGATGCTCGGCTCGGCCTGCAGGTCCGCGAGACGCACTTCCTGCAGCGCGTCGAGGAACGCCGTCAGCGAAAACTTGCCGAGCGCGGTGGAGAATACGAGCGAGAGAGCTGGATTGGTCACGCGCGAGTTAGCGTTGGCGATCGCGGAGAGCGTGTTCCCGCCAAGCGAAATGCGGTCACCCTGCACTGGCGTGCCGCCGCCCAGCGCGTCAGGCACGCCGTCGCCGTCGGTGTCCACCGGCGTCAGCGTGCTGGGATCGGTGCGGCCGACTAGTTGGGTGAAGAACTGGTCGCGCGTACCTATGTCGTAGGAGATTCCGATGTCCTCGATGTCCGAGCGGTTGACGAAGATGATCTTCGCCTTGATCGCCACCTGCGGCGTGCGGATGTCGAGGTTCCTGAGGTAGTCGAGGATTCCGCCCATGCGCGATGCGGATTCCGTGATGAGCAGCGAATTGGTGAAGCTGTCGGCGACGACGGCGCCGCGGGCTACACAGCTGGTCTGCATGTTCTGTCCCGCGGCCTGCGGCACCGCGCTTCCCGGCTGGCAGTCCCGGGCCAGCATTTGACGCAGCGTTCCGGCCAGCCCGACGGCGTTGGCGTAGTTAATCGGCACCATTCGCGTGACCATCGGCTCGACCGACTGCTTGTTCTGAATGTTGGCGTAGCTGTCGACCGTGATGATGCCGGTGACGGCATCTTCCGCCGCGGCGAGCCCCTGGCCTTCGAGGATCGCGCGCAGCGCGACGTCCCACGGCTGGTTGCGGATCTCGGCCGTCACCGTGCCGGACACGTCCTTGCCGACGACGATGGTGCGGCCCGCGAAAGTCGCGAACGCTGCGATGACGTCGCGGATGTCCGCATCCTGGTACGTGACGGTGATACGCGGCTGCGACGACTGCTGCGCTACCGGCGTCATCCGCATCTCGGGCTCCGGCTCGGCCTCACGCGCCACCTGTCGCGTCGCGGCGGCGGAAGACGAATGCCAGGCCTCGAACGCCGAAGTGCCGCCGTCCACAGACACGCGGACTTCGCTGGCGGAGCGCTTGACCTCGTACGGGTGCTCACCGTCGAGCTCGATTACGATGCGGACCACGTCCGACTTGAACTGCGAGTAGCGGATGTTGGTGATCCCCCCGCGGGCGACCCGGTCGTAGCTGCCCTTCATGTCGAGCACGGCGCCGTTCAGATCGATCACCAGGCGGTGGGGCGAAGGCAACGTGAAGTCGCTGACGGAAATCTCGGATGTCACCCCGATCACGACTTCCGCGCGCGCGGTCCCGGGCACGACGCTCAGCGACGTGACTCCGATGGGATCGGCGACGTGGCCGGCGAGGGTGAATCCTGCCAGGCCCAGTATCAAAGCCGGCGCGAAAAGACGGCGGGCCGCAATCATGGCGTCCTCACTCGTGTCGTGTCGTTCATAGTTAGCGTCTCCTGACGGCTCAACCCGAATTCCTGTATGGTGAACGTCACGGATCTCGGCTGGATGGCCGCGACGCGCATGCGTCCCAGAGTTTGCCCTACTTTCACGCGGTACTGCTCCTTGGACGTGAGATCGCGCAGAACCGCAACAGAATTCCCGCCGTTGGGGTCGTACGCGATTGCCGCGAGCCGCAGGTCGATCAGTAGCGGCCGCAGGTCGGACGTGGCGAGCAGCGACGCGAACGGATCCCTGCGACCGCCTGCGTCGTACTCGAAAACCTCGCGGTGGATCGTGTGCTCCTGCAGCGTTGGCGCGGCCGCGGAATCCGGGCGGGTCGCCTGGGCAGCGGCCGTCGTCGACAGGAAGAGCACACAGAACAGTGTCAGTCTCATTGCGTCACTTCCCCGGCGTCACCGGTGCGCGCAGCCGTGACGGCGTCTTCCGGGCGGACCTTGGCGACGTAAGTCTGTATCTGGAAGTTCGAGTCGAGGATCGACTTTCCGGGTGACGGGCGTCGCGCCCCGCCGGTTCCCGACTGCTGGAACGGTTTCATCTCGAGCGCGACGGGAGCCACGATCCGCTGCAGCGAGCCGACGTTGCTCAGGAACCTGCCAAGCTCGTGATACCCGCCGATGACCGAGATCTTGTAGCGGTGCGTATCGAAATCGTCACCGGGAATCACCGGCATCGGCTCCACCGATGCCAGGTCGAGACCAACTCTGCGCGCCGCCGTCGACACGTCCTCGAGCAGCCCCGGCACTTCGTTCCTGGTGGGCACGAGCCGCGTCATCACCTTGAGCGCTTCCCGGTCCCGCGCCACCGCGACGCGGAGCGAGTCCACGCTGCCGCGGGCGAGATCGGTGCGCGCCTGGGCGTTCATTGCCTCCAGCGAATCCACGCGGAGGTCGAGCGCCGTGAGCGTTTTCGCCTTGGGCGAATGCATGAAATACCAGAAGGCGCCGAGCAGCACGAACGCCATGATCGCGATGCCGATTAGCGTCTGCTCGCGCTTGGTGAGATTGTCGCCGATGGCCATGGCTACGGGACCCTCACCGAGAGTGGCAGTGTCCGGATCTCGTCCGGGGGCGGGCGCTCCGACGAAGCGTCGAGCTGGAATTCGGTCACTTCCTTTCCGTCGCTCGTCACGAGATCCGACCGGGCAAGATTGACGTTCTGAATGAAGGGCGACGACTCCAGATCCCGCATGAAGCGGGTCAGCGCCTGGATGTCGACGGTGTGTCCGACGATACGGAACTGCGTCGTGCGTGCGCCGGCGGCCACGGCCTTCTCGCGCCGCGCCTTCTCGAGCCGCGCCCTGCCCGCTGGCGTGTTGGCGTCCCGTTGCAGCGCCACGATCTCGGAGTCCGGCGCGGCCGCGCTGGGCGGCGAGCTGGTCTGCGAGACGGAAACGAGCCAGGTGTACTGCGGTATCACCCGGCTGATCTCCTCCAGGATGTGCGACCACATGAAGCGGGTGTCGTCGATCGACTGAATCACGGCGAGCTGCCGCAGCACCGCATCGCGCTCGGTCTCGGCGGCGATGCGCGCGCGGAGAACCGTAGCGAATCGCGCCGAGTCCTGCAGCGCGGTACGCTCGCGCTCCGCCAGCGCCCCGCTCGCTTTCGCCTGGCTCGTGAACATGAACGCGCCGAGCGCCACCGCGACGATCACCGCGGCCACGGCTCCGACGAGATACTTGTCCTTGACTCGGTCGCCCACCGACCCCAGCAGCTCCTTGGGGTTGAATCCGCCGCCGGAGCCCGAGGTCCGGCGCTTGGCACCGGGCAGAAGATTGATGTGAATCATAGTCTCGTCGCCCTCAGCGGTTCCGGAGAGCGAGCCCGACGGGAAGCATCAGCAGAGGCGCGACCTCGTCGATCACGAGCGCCTCGAGCGCGCCCGAGCGCATCTGCAGATTCGCGAGAGGATTGGCCTGCTCGACCGGCACACGCATGCGGCGACCGAGCACTTCATTGAGCCCCGGCGTGCGCGCCCCTCCGCCACAGGTGTACACCGAGCGAAGCGCCGTACCAGCCTTGGCGGTCGACAGCAGAAATGCGACCGCGCGCTCGACGCCGACCGCGAGCTCTTCCACGCGAGCATCGAGCACGGCGTCCACGTGCGCAGAACGGTCATAGCCCGTGATCAGAGCGTTCGCGTCCTCCGCGGTGAGCCCGCGCTCGCGTTGCAGGTCTTCACGCAGGCGCCTCGTGCCAACCGAGATGTCGCGCGTCAGCACGGGGATGCCTTCGTCGAGAACGTTGATGTTCGTGACTTCGTGGCCGATGTTCAGCAGCGCAACGATCCCGTGCATCGCGCCGGGGTAGTTGAGCTCGAACGCGTTGTGCAGGGCGAACGCGTCCACGTCCACGATCGATGGGGACAGTCCGGCCTCGTTCAACAGGCGCAGCTTGGCCTCAACCAGATCGCGCTTGGCCGCGACGAGCAGCACGCTCATCTGGCTGTTGCCCTCGTCGTACGGATCGAGGACCTGGAAGTCGAGCTCCACCGCATCCATGTCCTCGAACGGGACGTGCTGCTGTGCTTCCCAGCGCATCACCTCACGCGCCTCGCGCTCGCCCACGCGCTCGGACTGGATCTTCTTGACGATCACGTCCCGGCCGCCGACGGCCGTGACGACTTCCTTCGTCTTGACCTCGGCCATGGCGAGACAGGAGCGGATCGCCTCCGCGACGATCCCCGGGTCCATGACCTCGCCTTCGACGATCGCGTCGGTGGAAAGCGGAGCAATGCCGACCTTGACCAGCTCCGGTTCGCCCTTGGAGTGGTCGATGACGACTGCCTTGATCAGTCCGGACCCTATGTCGAGGCCTACGGTCGGCTTACGACGGCCGAGAAGCGCCATGCTGTCCTGGTGGAGGTTCGCTAAAGTCTGGCTGCCTGCCACCTTTGTCAACAAAAACTTTAAGTGGCGCGCCTTAAACGATGCTCTTGCTTCTGGTTGCGCGTGGCGAGCCCTCTGTTTTGTGGCTCATGCTTTTTGCCAGTCGCCACCTGCGTGGGAAAAACGATTGGGGGCCGCGAAGGTAACAGGAGCCGGCTCAGCCGACCGCGTACCCCATGGCGATGGCGTTGGCGCGCACTCTCCGGTCGCGCGTGACAACGCGAACGAGGCGCGCTGGCATGCCTGAGGATACGACCGTGGCAAGATGAATGGCGTCCAGCGTTCGTAACGGCTCGGCGGGAAAGTCGCGTCCGGCTCGTAGCAGAATTTCATCGGATACCGCCACGACGTCACAGTTCAGAAAGAACCGCTCCAGCAGGCCGATGACCCGCCGTTCCTCGGCGGCGCCCAGTAAACC
>JBPCPS010000058.1:0-31774 GCA_050998915.1 Gemmatimonadaceae bacterium | reverse complement strand
GCGCGGGGATTCGAACCCCGGTCCGAGACAAGATTCACCACGGCGTCTACGTGCGTAGTCTACCGATTGAGGTCTCCAGACGCTGGCCAGTAGACGGCCCACGCTGAACAAGTCTCCTGTAGTTTCGTCGACGAGCGGAAGACGCGTCCGCCGACTAGCCCGAATTTTCGATACTTATCCGAACGCCTCAGGCGAGCTTCCGAATAAGCAGGTGCGAGAACCTCTAAAGGTTACGCAGCCAGAGCCAAGTTGTCGTTGGCAATTGTGATTCGTCCCAGAGGTTTTACCAGGATCCGAGAACCTGGGCACGCGGCCTTAGCTTCACCAACCCCGTCGAAGCCAGTCGCCCCCGTACACCAAGTATAGTCTCGCAACGCCCCGAAGTCAACCGAAACCGGCTTGAGAAACTACTTCAGCCTTGGGCTCTAAACCGTTAAGGGAAGGACGCTTGGCGGGGCCGATTCGATGCGGTCGCGGCCCGCTTCCTTGGCCCGGTACAAGGCCGCGTCCGCAGCGGCAACCAAGGCCTCCGCGGATCGCGCGCACCGCGGGAAGCTCGCCACTCCCCCGGAGATGGTCACCATCAGATGACCCCCGCCCCACCTGACCGGATGATCCATGACGGCCAGCCGAAGCCGGTTGGCCAGCTCCACCGCCCCGTCCAGCTCGGTACGCGGCAGCAGCAGCGCCAGCTCCTCGCCCCCGTACCGCGCGCACGTGTCCACGTTCCGCACCCGCTCCTCCAGCAGCCGCGCGATCCCCTTCAGCACGGCGTCGCCCGCGGGATGGCCGTGTGTGTCGTTCACTTCCTTGAAGTGGTCGATATCGAACATGACCAGTGCGCTCTCGCCGCCGAATCGTCCGGTCTCGGCGAGCATCTGGTGGAGCCGGTCCTCGAAATGACCGCGGTTGTACAGGCCCGTGAGCGGATCGGTCCGCGCCCTGCGCGTTATCTCCTCTATCTCCCACACGGTCTGCAGCGACGAGCTGGCGAGTACCGCCAGGAGGCGCAAGTTCTTGGCATCCTCCTGCCGCACGTCGCCGGGAGCGCGCCCCTCGATGACGATCGCGCCGATCACACCCGCATCCCCGCGCAACGGCAGGATGCCAAGCGATCCGAGCTCGCCAGCTTTCTCACCGTCGCCGAAGAGCACCACCCGGCCGTTGAGCCTGCGCGCGTCCTCCATCACCACCGGGATGTCCGCCGCGCATGCGCGCGCGACCTGACCGCCGAAGTCGAGCCGGACTCCAGCGCGTACCCGCGCATCCGGTGAGGCATATGCGACTTCCCCAGCGTCCGACTCGCGATTCCAATGGACGAGAGTTGCTCCATACCCGGCGGTCATCTCGAGCGCGGCGGTCGTGATGGAATCGCCGAGCGCCTCGATGCTTCTGTTGGCGCCGAAGCGCTGCGCCGCGGTGAGCAGCGCGGACGACTGCTGCGTAGCGCGATTATACTGGCCGCGCGCGCGGATCAGCTCGTACAGCGGGCCGAGGTGCGCGCAATTGCGGGCAGCGGACGCCTTGAGAGGATCGCGCCCCCCCTTGAGTCCGGCCTCCGACGAGATGCTCAGCGCACCGACGGCGCCGCTTTCCCCATGAATCGGCGCCGTGACGAGCTGGACGGGATCTGTGCCCACGACCTGCGAGCGATTCTGCTGAACCGCCCAGGTGACCATCGAGCGCCAGGTCTGCTCGACGAAATGCTCGGGCTCACCGCCGTGCGCGGTCGACCACCATTCGGGAACCAGCTCGTCGGTGTCGGGGGTGGTGCGCCAAAACACCACTTCTTCGGCGCCCATGGCAGCGCGAACGACGTCGAGATAATCCGTTATGAGAGCGTTAGGCACCGGGGCGCCGCGAGCTCGTCAGCTCACGCTGCTGTGTCCAGCACCGCCGGGCTTTCTTCGTCCAGTCGCTGATCGGCCGCGAGGTAATCCGAGAAGATCCCTTCGACCTCGTGCAGAGAGTCCACCGCGTGCAGCTTGCGGCGAAGATCAGCCGAGCCGGGCAGACCTTTGACGTACCAGCCGAGGTGCTTGCGAAACTCTATCGCCGCGCCGCGCGGATCCGCTTCGTACTCTGCCGCCATCCGTGCATGCTCCAGCGCGATTGCGAACCGCTCCTCGACCGGCGGCGCCGCCGGCTTGGACTTCCCTTCCAGCAGCGCGCGCGTCTCGCGGAAGATCCAGGGCTGCCCGAACGAGCCGCGGGCGATCATAACGCCGGCGCATCCCGTCTCGCGCTGCATCCGCACGGCATCTTCGGCGGTCTTGATGTCGCCGTTTCCGAGCACGGGGATGTCGAGCGCCGCCGCGACGGCCGCGATCTCTTCCCAGCGAGCCGCGCCCGTGTACATCTGCGACCGCGTGCGCGGGTGCAGCGCTAGCGCCTTCGCCCCCGCGTCCTGGCAGCGGAGCGCGATCGTCACCGGATCCCGCATCTCTTCGTTCCAGCCGCTGCGGATCTTCACCGTCACCGGAAGGTGCGTGCGGGCGGAGACGGAGCGGATCACGCTCTCGACGAGCCCCATGTCCTTGAGGCAGCCGGAGCCGCCGTTTCGCTTGACCACTTTCTTGACCGGGCAGCCGAAGTTGATGTCGATGAACTCGGGCTGAAACACGTCCGTGACCAGCGCGGCCGCGTCGCCCATGGCAACGGGATCGCCGCCGAAGATTTGGACCCCGATGGGCCGCTCGTCGGGGCCGAAGCGGAGCTTGTCGAGCGTCGCAGCGTTCTCACGGCGGATGCCTTCCGCCGACAGGAACTCCGTCACGACCACGTCCGCGCCAAAGCGGCGGCAAATGCGCCGGAATGGTGATTCCGACACACCGGCCATCGGTGCTAGGTAGAGCGGAATGTCGCTCTTGACGGCGAACGGAAAGCGCATCGAGTCAAGCTAACGGAGCAGGCAACTGCTTGCAACGACTGCATTTGACAGCGTTCAGAGGCACGGGTAAGTTGCGCCGCAAGAGCTGTTGGCTGTTAGCTATTCGCTGTTAGCTAAAACCAACAGCCAAGAGCCAACAGCCAATAGCCGCATATGGAATTACGCGATTTTTTCTCGGAAGACGCCATCGAGCTCGAGCTCAAGGGCGCGTCCAAGGACGACGTCCTCAAAGAGCTGATCGCCCTGCTCAAGCTGGACGAGAAGTCCGACGGCATGCTGTTCAAAATGCTGAAGCGCCGGGAGAACCTCGGCTCCACCGGAATCGGACGCGGGATCGCGATCCCCCACTGCCGCTCGCTCGTCGTGAGCAAGCTGCGCGTTGCGTTCGGCCGGAAGCGCGAGGGATTGGATTTCAAGGCGATCGACGACAGGCCGGTGAATTTCTTTTTCCTGATCGTCGCGCCGCCACTCGAGGTTTCCAATCAGTATTTGCCGGTGCTCGGCAAGATCGCGCAGTTCAGCAAGGAGGCCGACGTTCCCGAGCGGTTACTCGCCCTCAAGGAGCCTGCGGAGTTCATGGCGCTGCTGGAGGAGAAGGGGGTATAGCGCCATCGGCGTACTTTCCGCCGTCACGGTGGCGTAACGGTTACGGTAATCGTACGTGACCGGCGCACTCGCTCGGGGCGCTCGTGCGGAGCAATCGCGAAGATTTTGATCTCCCCGGGCGCGCGTGCGGCAAATGCGACATCGCGCGGCGTCCGGTAGGATCTATTTCCCTCAGGCTCCGCCAAGACAGACCAGTAGCGAGCCGCAGTGCCCATATAGAACTCGAGACCCGTGACCGGCTCACCCCCCGAGTCTTCCGCCGAGACCACCACAATCAGTGTGTCGCCTTCGTGCACCGTCATCTCTGAGGGTCGGACTCTGAGCGTTGTTGCCGGGGGGCGAGACGATCAACTCTAGCGGCCAGCTAATCGCCGTTCCTACGGCAGCCCGGAGTTCGGCTCGCCCTGGCGACAACGCCCAGACACGGCCCTCGCGATCAACCGAGGCAATTGTTGTGTCGGACGAACTATACCGAAAACGATACGGTTCCGTTGACGAATCAAAAATGAGTCTTGCTGGCCACCCGCGCGCGAGACCGGCCGTCGCGCGAATGGTGTCAACGTCACCCGTCGCCAGGTGGCCGTGAGAGACATACCCCGGCAATCCTAGGGTAATGCCCACGCCAAGCTCGTTGCTGTGGCAGCCCGAGAGTGCCCAGATAGACAGATACAGCGCTAGTCTGACATGGGGTAGGGATCGGACGATAGAAAACCGATGGAGCCGATCCTCTTGGGATTTACGTTCCCCGGCGGCGCTCTCCCGAAAACCTTTCACTGGGCCGAGTTTACGGCTCATCGAAGCTCCAGGCTCGAGACTAGATCAGTAGGCACGGTGTTGCGCCCACCCCAACTTCCTACTGCTGCCAACCCTTCACGGTGATGTCCTCGTCCGTAAAAACCGTGATGGGAGTCCCTGGCTTGTAATGGACTTCTTGCCCCTTCCGAAGCACGAATAGAGGATGCACAAGCAGCGCGAGCACAATGGTATTTCCAACCCTCCTATCCGTCGCGGCACCGCGCATGCCGCGCAACCTGATTCTCTGCCCGTCAACAGCGGTTGCGAATTCCAATCGCAACGACAGACTGCCCGACTTGCCCATACGACCCGCGCGTTCAACACTGGCGACAACGGCGCGCGCAGGAGCGCCGGCGGCGATCGCTACGACACCATCGAGCAGTACATTGCCGGCAACTTCCAAGGAAACCAGATCTCCGTATGCCGCAGTGGCACTCGACAGCGAGTCAACGGTCATGACTTGAAGCTCGGTGCCTTCCGGGACGGTGATAGGAGCGGTTCGAATCTGGCCCGACGCGTCGTACGTCGGTGAAGCGGCGGCCGAACGCCGCGGCGTTACTCCGGTCTCTATAGCCCTTGTCCCACCACCACAACCTACGAGCAGGGCGGCCACAAGGAATCCTGCGCTAACAACCTGCTTCCGATCCGACATGGTAGCCCTCCTCAACTGGTCTATGGCTCATCGAAGCTCCATGCGCCGTTGGATATCGGCACAAATACCTGGCGCTTGTGAACGGCGACCGAGGCCGAGAAGACGAAATCGTCATGCCCTCGCGGAGCCAGGCGTCCGCTACCCCTCCCGAGCGATTCACATTGTGCCAGATCGTCGCGAAGATAGCGTCGCCGCTAATGCTAATCGAAACTCCGGACGCGCCGGAGCGAAACTTCAGCGTCGGCTTTACCGCAGGTCCAAGTCCGGCGCGAGCCTGCACGCTCACCTTACGTATACGGGGATGGCACCGCATCGCTGGCCGACTTTCCAGCTGACGTGTGCGGTGCCGGGCTCGATCCCGATGAGTCGCGCGCCGCTCGGCAACTGCTCCCATACATGCACGACACGGGCGTCGCCGTCAGTGAAGAAAAGCGTACTCCCGGCGACCGGAATGGGCGTGCCAGCCTCGTTCCAAGCTCGCGCCCCCAACAAGATCGTATCCCCGACTCCAAGCTCGGCGACAGTCGGAAAAACAGCCGCCGTCATCGCGACGCGCGTGACACCGACTTCGCGCTCCCCGGTCAGCCCCTTCGTCCTGGCAGCGATCTTCGTTGTTCCGGGAGCAACGGCGGTGACGAGGCCTGCCCGCGACACGGTTGCGACGTTGGGATCGGAAGTCTGCCATGCGAAAGCCTCCGGGCGCGTCGACGAACTATAGGCTCCCGATCCTGGAAACCCGCTCGCGCGGTGAGCGGAAGCGATCGCATAGGCCGAATCTCCAACAGCCAGCGGCTGGCACATCGGCGGGTTAAGAATAACCCGCACCACGTCGCCGCAGTCGAGCGGGGATACGGCCAGGATCGCTACAGCTATGGAACGAACGAATTGCACGGTATCTCAGTAGCTCGTAATCGGTTGATCGAGCGACCGTTTTATCGCGGTCCACGACCCAGGCAACCCAGCGCCCCAACAGCGCCCGACCGCGTTCCGAGCGAACGATAATGTTTCAAGCGCTCTTGACTCTGTTTTTCTTCCGCACGAAACCGTCGAAGCGCGCGTCATTATAGACCGCCGAATGCCGAGCCGGCAACGGCGTCCGATGGTGGCGTACACGTTAGCCTTCGGTAGTGGGTAGCTCTTGCCATTGAGGTGGGGCGTCCATGGAGGACTTGACTCCTATGGCTCATCGAAGCTCCAGGCGCCGTTGGATATCGGCACAAATACCTGGCCCTTGTGAACGGCGACCGAGGCTGAGAAGACGAAATCGTCATCCCCTCGCGGATGCCCGAGACTGGAGTAGCGAACGCCGGACTGCCGGTCGAGGATAATCAGCTTGGCGCCATCAGAGGCGTATATGTGACGCTCGGTTACCAGCATGTCGTCGTAGAGCTGCCCGACTTCCACGCTCTCCCACAGCTGCTGCCCATCGCTGGCCCGGAAAGCGCCGATCTTCCGGTCCACGCCGTTGGCGTAAACAACATCCCCGTACACCGCGGCCCCCGATATGAGCGCGGTGGCGAGACCATACTGCGGCGCCTTGGGAGGAACCTGCCATGCGATCTGGCGGGTATCGCGATCCACGGCGAATAGATAGCCGTTCACCATCGTCATCACTACGAGATTACGCCACACAGCCGGAGCTCCGGCAACTACGACGCAACATCCCTGGACCGGCAGAACGACTCGCCACAACTCGCGGCCGGTGGTGCGATCAAGGGCGAGCAGCCATGCCTCCGACAGGCCTCCCAAGCGATTCAGGTTGTGCCAAATGGTGGCGAATACTGTGTCGCCGCTAACCGACACTCCGGATGCGCCGGAGCGAAATTCCAGCGTGGGTTCCACTCTCCATATCCACTTGGTAGCCCCGGTTCGTACATCGACCGCGCTCACCGTGGCTCCCCACGCTGGGATATAAACGGTGTTCTCGTCTGCCGCGATGCGAGCTGATGCCAGATATCCCGGGCGCGGTAATGCTTTGTCAATCGTGTCCAGCGGAGCTTCGTATCTCCACAACTCGGCTCCTGACGCCGCGTCCAGCCCCGAGGTGTGAAAGGAAACTGGAACGACCAGAACGCCGTTCCTCAGGACGAGATTCGCGCCGTCAATCTCAGGCGACGCGGCATGGCGGCTGGCACCAACCAGCGTAGTCCAGCGAGCGGTCCCGGTGGAGAGATCGCGCGCGACCACGAACCCCCCGCCGGTGGCGAAGTAGGCGAGGTCATCCGAGACCGCCGGGCGCGCGTTCGGGAACCCGCTAGGCTGGGCCTGATACCAGCGCTGGCGAACGCCATGCGTGCCCGGTTCGACCGGATCTTGCCCGCAACTGCTGCCTAGCAACAGCAGCGCCGCAACCGGCGCGGCAGCCCTGCCGCACCGGCTGCTTGACCTCACCCGAAAGACCGTCGTCGCACTGAGGAACAAAGCCCTAGCCGCCGGCGGCTCGGTGCCCATGCCATGGCGGACCAGGAGCGCCAGGCTCCAGTGAATCTCTCGCTCTCTTCGCGTAGCTTCAGCACTGGATCATCGGTGGAGGGCACGGATTTGGAGGAGGATCTCCAGTGCCCCCTCCACCAGGAGGCGGCGGGGCGGCCCGCTCCATTCCTACATGCTCCATCCCGCCGACAATCCCGTTAATGCCTCGGCTATCGTACTGCATGTTCATATGGTTCGCCCCCGGCGCATGGAAGTTCAGCGGATCCGTGATGAACGTGCCCGGATAGAACGACCGCGACGTCGGGATGAACCCATCAAACGTAGTATGAGGATGTCTTGCTTCTGCTCCCATCGTCCATGTGGCCCATCTGTCGTCGATGCTTCCGAGCGCCCCATCGATCTGGTTGCATACCCGTCCGACTTCCAAGCGGATGATGATGTTCCATGCGACCTGCCGGCAGGCCTTCACGACGCTCTTGACGCGGTTCTTCTTCCGCACGAAGCCGTCAAATTCGGCATCCTTGTAGACGGCCGAGTGCCCAAGCCGGAAAACCGCGTTCCGGCGCCCGATCGTGCCGTACACGTTCGCCTTCGGTAACGGGTCGCCCTTACTCTTGAGATCTATAACCGTCGGCGACGTAGTCCTGATGTCACGGCGTCCTGCCGTATTCGTCCCGAGCTGCCGGTCGACGTCCTTCTTGACCATATCAGTCAGAACGTCCTTGGCCACTCCGTGAATCAAACCCACCGCCACGGCGTTGAGGATCGTTCCAGGCTTGGGCTTGTAGAAAATCCGGATTACGCTGTCGAAAAAATCCACGACTATGTTAGCTATGTAGCCGGTTGCGCGATCGGCGTTGTCGGCGATCGGGGCTCCCCCATGGGGCGTAGCGATCGTCACGATCGCGGAGACGTTGCCGGGCTTCTTGAAGTACGCGGAACGACTGGTGAGGCCACCCATGCTGAGCCCCGTCAAAACGTGGGCACCATACAGGGACGGAAGGAGGTTCGTCGCCTGTGCGTCGATCGACAGACTCCCGGTGAGGTCGGGCATCTGGACCTCTCTGAGATTCACCCGGGCGCCCAGTAACCCCGGCGTGTTGGGGATCCTGAATCGGTCGGAATTGTCGTTGAACCCGTGAACGAGCGTGGTGTGCGAGTAGGGCAGTTGCGCGAGGGAGGTCGCTGGCAGCAGGATCGCCAGGGAGAGCGCTCCGATCAGGTTGCGAATCATGGTTTGAATTCTCATGGATGAGGTTGGCGGCCGCCGATCACTGGCCGAGCGACGCGTTCCACTGTACGTCGGTCAGCCGGATCGTGCTGCGGCTGACGAGCGATTTTCCCGCAACGATCTCCTCGCTCACCACATCCATGCGATCCCGCACGTACTTGCTCCGAACCTTCGACCACCTGAGGTCCGCCACGATCCTGACGCGAGGGTTGCTGATCTCCTGCCGACGGATCAGCTCGGTGACAGGGTCCACCGAGATGGTGGTCTCGCTGCCGTCCGCCGCGGTCTCGCGGAACCGGCGGTATCCCTCGGCGGAGGGTGCGATCTCGCTCTTGCCCCGGAGTAACGCCTTGAGCGCCTTGCGCCTGAGTCCGGGAATTTCGGGAATGCTGGGGATCCCCGGGATTTCCGCTCCAGCTCGATTGTATGCCGCGCACGAGGTCGAGCAGTTCGGGTCCTGGCTCGCAACGACCCCGTAGTAGGGGTCCTGGTACGAAGCCTGGCGTTCCGATTCGGTCGCGGCCACGAGCTCGAAGCTGGTCGGCCCGACATCCGGCTGGCTCTCGGCGAAACCGTTGTACGCGTCGTACGCGCTGGTCGTGCCGTTCTGGTAGACGACGGTCTTGATGTCCTCGGCGTAGTCGGTCGCGGGCTCCGAGCTACCGATCTGCGTTACTTCGACCTGGTAATCGCTTCCCGTCCACGTCTCGCACACACGAGCCGTGTCCGTCATCGGTCCGACTTCGTATGGCGCTAGCTCGGCGTCGTTCGTCTCCGTGATAACAGTGTACGTCAGCCCGCAACCAAAGCCGCCTACATTGGCTCTAAACGAGCTCTGCGGGGTGAGCTCCGGCTTCGGCGGGTCGCCGATCGACTCCACGTCCGAACATGCGTACCCCCCCCCAAGCGCAAGCGCGCAAACGGCCAACCACGGAACCTTCCTATTGCATCGCATCGCTGCAAATCCTCCGTACAGAGGGTGGTGGTAAACATCTGTCGGGTACTATGGATGCCGTCCCAGAGAGCCGCAATGGCTGATTTTATTTCATTCAACGGTTGCCCACCTCAACCCGTCGAGAGCCACCGTTGGCAGAGTGCTGAACGCTCATTTTTACTAACACGTAAAACGTACGACTGTTAACGCGCACCGCTCAATCTGGACCGCTCCCGTGCCTCGCTCCCATTCAGTCGTCGTTGGCGGCTTGGAGCTCACATCGTAAACCACACGGTTAACGCCCGGCCACCTCGTTTATGATCCGGTTGGATATCCGCCCGAGTACCTCCGGTGGAAGCGGACACAAATCGGCGGTCATCCCGTCTGTGCTTGTGTCACCGCGCGCAGGCCAACGACGTTGTCGTACGTCCGCTCGTCACCCATGACGCCAACACTGCGCACGCCGCGCGAGTCGTTCACCTTCTTGAAGTGGCCGATGTCGAACATCACCAGCGAACCCTCGCCCCTAAACCGCGCGGTCTCGGCGAGCATTTGCCGCAATCGATCCTCGTATCGGAAGAATCGCGAGCGATCCGAGGGGCCTGATTCTCTCTCCTTCGCCGAACAGGATGATTTCGCCGCTGAGCCTGCGCGCATCTCGTCGCCCAGCCGCTCGAGGTTTCCAATCAGTATCTGCCGGTGCTCGGCAAGATCGCGCAGTTCAGCAAGGAGGCCGACGTGCCCGACCGACTCCTTGGGATCAAGGAGCCAGCCGAGTTCATGGCACTACTCGAGGAGAAGCACGTCTGAGCTGACTACAACTGCAACAGCAGCAGTAGCAACTAGAGCGTCGTCGCCCCTCGCAGCAACGCATTCACCTCCGCCGCTGCGACGGCGCGCGGCACCTGCCACCTCCCTCCCTCGATCGGTCTCGACGGAACGCTGACCCGCGCGACCCGGCCCTCGCTGTCCACGGTGACCACTGCGGTCGCCATGTGCGTCCCTTCCCGCCGGCTGGATACGACGAGCACCCACGTCCCCTGCGCCGGCTTCTGCCACCGCACTGCGTACATCCCCGCCTGCGGGAGGCGGCGGATGTCGAGTTGCATCGAGCGGCGCTGGCCGTTGACGAGACCCTCAGCCGTTCCGGTCAGCTCGTAGCCCACGAGGTCGCCGTGATGGTACGTGCGCACGGTCATGAACGCGTCGCGCGTGGCAGGATCGTGTGGGTTGACAGGATACTCGATCGCGATCCACGGCGGGCCAGCGACGGCCACCGCTGCGGTGACGAGGGACAGGGCGACTACCGCGAGCGCGCGCTTCAATGGCGAGACGAACATGTTCCTGCTCCTGTGAAAGTGGCTTGCTCTCCTAGGATGCCGCGCGTGGCGTTCGGGTTGGAACGCTACTTCGCGCGCCGGATCGTGATCGCCCCCTTGAACGTCCGGACGGAAACGGCCGCGCCGCCGTCGCCGACCGTGGAGGTCAGCTCCGCCCCTCTGCCGTACCGGCCGGTGAGCGGGCGCGCAGAGCTCGCTTCGTTGCGGATGGTGCCGGAGATGGTCGTCACCTCGAGATCGGCGCCGCGCGTGGGGAGCGTGATGTCCACCGCGCCACCGTGCGAATCGAAGCTGAGATCGGCGCCGCGCTCGATGCCGCCGCGAAAGCTGATGTCGCCCGTGACCGACTCGAATTTGCCGCGCTCGAACACGCCGCGCGGTACCGCGCTGCCGTCTACCGTAACGCGGCCGCTCACCGTAGACAGCGTCGCGTCGCGACTCGTCCCGCGGAGCGTCACCGGCCCGCTCGCGCTCTTCGCGCGGATCCAGCCGGGCGAGCCGCGAATGAGTATGGTCCCGTCGATGGCTTCCGCGTTCACGTCCGCCGGATTCCCCGAGACGTCGATGCCGCCGCTGATCACGTACACGTCCAGGCTTCCCGTGACGCCTGAGATCGTGACGTCGGCGGTCGCAGTCTTGATCCATACCTTCGCGCGCGACGGCACCATGATCTCGAGCGTGCTCGCCGCGGGCTGCCGCTCGTCCTCGGCCTCCACGAACATCTTGACGCCCGCGCGCCCGCCGCCGGCGTGCAGCCGGTTGCCAGCGCCGAGCGTGCCGCGCACGGTGACGGAGTCGCGGTCCCAGCCGCGGACCGTGACGGTGCCGACAAGCGCGTGAATGCGGACGGAGCCGTCGCCATTCAGCGGCAGCGAGCGACTCAATCTCGCTTGGGCCGCAACGACGTTGGGCAGGGCAAGCGCGATGAGCGTCAGCAGGAGACGGGTCTCCATCACCTAGCTCCGCGCCATCTCGGTGGTTCGCTGGAGCAGGTCCAGCTTCTTCTCGTACGACGATTCGAGCATCTCGATCAGCTGGCGGTTCGCTGGATCGCGCGCGAGTGCGGCGCGCGCCTCGAGAATAGCGGCGTCGATCACTGCGAGGCTTTCCTTGACCTTGGCGATCGTCTCGGGGGCGAGCTCGATGTCCTTGCTCTCCATCACCGCGACCAGTCCGTTGACACGGCGCAGATACTCGTTCTCCTTACCCGTGAACCGGGTGAGCGTCGAAACGGTCGTCACGGCCGTGTTGGCGGCAGGCCCGGAGGCCGCAACCACTGGCGGCGACCCGCGGCCGCGCAACGCGACGTAGGTCAGAGCCGACGAGCCGGCCACGAGTGCCAGCGATGCCGCGATGAGGAATGCCGGGCGTTGCCAGACGTGGACGCGCCGGGCGCCACGCGGCCCCCATAACCCGGCCTCGTCCCGCTCGATCTGCGCGCGGATCGCTCCCCACGCCTCGGCGGGCGGCTCGGTCTCCCGAGAGAGCCGCTCCGTCAACGCCCGCAGCTCGCGTAGCCTGGCTTCGTCAATCATGTCTTCTGTCATCGGTTCAAGCTCTTCATCAGAAGTCCGCGTGCCCGGTGCACCTGGGCCTTTACCGTCCCAACCGCGACGCCAAGCTGCTCCGCGATCTCGTTGTGTTGGTACCCTTCGATGTCGTGTAGCACGAACGCGGTTCTCGCTCCCGCCGGCAGCCGCGCGATCGCGTCCTCCAGATCCATCGCGATGTCCGGCCGGTCCGCCCTGCTCTCTCCGCCGGCGACCGCCGGGTCCTCCATGAACAGGATCCGCGCCGAGCGGCGCTTGTCCGAGCGCGCGTTCTGCAGCATCGCGTTCACCGTCAGCCTGTGCAGCCAGGACGTGATCGGCGCGTCGCCTCGAAAATGCGGGAGCCCTCGCCACGCCGCGATGAACACGTCCTGCAACAGCGCCGTCGCGGCGACCCGGTCGCCGGCCGACATCCGGAGGCAGAGCGCGAACACACGCGGGGAATGCGCGCGGTACAGCTGCTCGAAGGCCTGCTGATCGCCGGTGCGGGCGCGATTTATCAGATCGGCGCCGGGATCACCGCCCTCGCTAGCTGTCAGGTGCACCGGGTTGTCATATCGAACGGCTGAAGACGTAGGCATCCCTATAGTCAGGATGCCGGTGGGAGGGCAAAGGTTTATGAGCCCGGGGGGTCACGATCGCGTTGATAGGGGATCCAAGAAATGAGAATGCCGGAAGACAGGAAGCCAGAAAGCCAGATATAGACGTGCTTTTTCTGGCCTTCTCGGTCTCTGGCATCTGGCATTCTCACATCTTGGATCCCGTCGCAGTAACCCAGGCGTCCTATTCCCACTCGATTGTCGCCGGCGGTTTGGAGGAAACGTCATAAACTACTCGGTTCACCCCAGCCACCTCATTGATGATCCGATTGGATATCCGGCCGAGCACCTCCGGCGGAAACGGGAACCAGTCCGCCGTCATCCCGTCCGTGCTCGTCACCGCTCGCAATCCGACGACGTTGTCGTACGTCCGCTCGTCGCCCATCACTCCCACGCTGCGCACTGGCAACAGCACCGCGAACGCCTGCCATATCTCGTCGTACAGCCCCGCTGACCGGATCTCTTCCAGGTAGATCGCGTCGGCCGCGCGGAGCGTGTCGAGCTTGGCGCGGTCCACATCGCTCAAAATTCGAATCGCGAGCCCCGGTCCCGGGAACGGATGCCTGCCAACCATCTCCTCCGGCAACCCCAGCTCGCGCCCCACATTCCGCACCTCATCCTTGAACAGCTCGCGCAGCGGCTCGATCAGTTTGAACTTCATGCCCGGCTTGAGCCCGCCCACATTGTGGTGTGTCTTGATCGTCGCCGATGGCCCGCCCGTGGCCGAAACGGATTCGATCACGTCGGGGTACAGCGTCCCCTGCACGAGAAACTCGGCGTCGCCGATCGAAGCGGCCGCGTCCTCGAACACGTCAATGAACGTGTGGCCGATGCGGCGGCGCTTCTCCTCCGGCTCCTCGATCCCCGCCAGCGCGTCGAGAAACCGCTGCTCGGCGTCGATCACGATCAGCTCTATGCCCAGGTGCTGCCGGAACGTGCGCTCCACCTGCTCCGTTTCGTGCATTCGCATGAGACCGGTGTCGACATAGATGCATGTGAGCTGATCGCCAATCGCGCGGTGAACCAGCGCCGCGGCGACCGAGGAATCGACTCCGCCGGACAGCCCGCAGATCACGCGCGCAGAACCAGCCTGCTCCTGGATTTTAGCCACCTCGCTCGCGATGAACGCGCCGGCGGTCCACGTGGGCTCGGCCTTGCATGCTTCGAAGAGAAAATTCGCGATGATCTCGCTTCCGCGCGGCGTGTGCGCAACCTCCGGGTGGAACTGCACGCCGAAGATCGGCTTGGTGCGGTGGCGGAACGCGGTCACCGGGTTGGACCGACTGGTCGCGATGACGGTGAACTCCGGCGGCGGCTGCTCCACGTGGTCACCGTGGCTCATCCACACGGTCAGGGGCTCACCCGGCGCGAACCCGCCGAACAGAGCGTCCGCATCGGTCACCGTCATCTCGGCGCGGCCGTACTCGCGCCGTCCACCGCGCTTTACCTCCCCGCCGGAAACGTGCGCGATTAGCTGCATGCCGTAGCAAATGCCGAGCACAGGTGCGACGTCGAGCAGGGCCTTGTCGATGAGCGGCGCGTCGGCACCGTGCACTGAGCTCGGACCGCCACTGAGAATGATTCCGTCGGGCGCCCAATCGCGGATCCACTGGAGCTCGCGCGTGGGCGGGTGTATCTCCGAATAAACGCGTGCCTCGCGAACGCGCCGTGCGATCAGCTGCGTGTATTGCGCGCCAAAATCCAGAATGAGGATGCGCGAGGTCATGGAGTAGAGTGGCCGCTCAGGTGGCACCGGGCGCTACGGTGCATCGGCCCGAGCAACAAGTCAGATGCCCTACTGGAACGACTTGCCATCGTGTTTTATCCAACCGGCTTGATGTCGGCCGTTGGGGTCCCGGTGCGTCCAGTGCACAACGCCTCCTTTCGGGCTCCACTCGTATTCCCCGCTGAATGCAACCTTGTCGCCCTCTTGCAACGACGAGACCCGAGCGGCGAGATCGATATTATGCGCAATCATTATCGTCTGGCCAGCTTTCAGACGGACGATGAAGCGTTGGTGGCGGCCGCCTTCGTTGTCGTCGGGCAGGATCTTAACGACGGTTCCCTGACCTTCGACCTGAATGTTGTTGATCTGTTTGTCGAATGCGTTCGCAAATACGGCGTCATTTCCTGCCGCGTTAGCCGTAGGAGCGGCTGAGACATGGGGAACGTCATGCCGGCTGTACGCAAAGAAGGCGAGCGCAGCCACAACGACGGCAGGGAGCAGAAGCTTTCTCATGCCCATGTCCGTTCCACGCCCGCTAGCCGCCCGTCACCGTGATGATCTCAACTTCTTGCGTCTCCAAGTCCAGGATCGCGCCCGTGCACTCGCCGTGCAGCCAACCGCACGCCTCGCCGGGGTTCACCAGCAGCGTCTCCCCTACCGTGCGCGTGTCCCGCCGGTGCGTCGCGCCGTACAGCACGAACTGGTGCGCCTCGATCGACCGGCGGTTGATCTCGCCCAACTCGTGCACGAGCATGATGCGGTAGCCGCCCACCTCGAAGCTGTGCGGCGACTCGTACAGCTCCGTGCCCATGGACTGGTCGGCGAACGCCTTGAGCCCTTCGCGATCGCCGTCGTTCCGGCCGAACACGCCGAGCAGCGCCATGTTGGCCTGACGCAGAGGCGCGAGCGAGAACGCCGAGCAGTAATCGCCGGCGTGCATGACGAGACTGACGCCGGACGCTACGAGCTGCTCCACGAGCTGCTCGATCGCGGGAAGGCGGTCGTGACTGTCCGCGAGAACGCCAACTCTCACAGCGTGCTCCAGCGCGGGACGACGTGCTCGCCCTTCACCAGATCGTCGTAGCTCTCGCGCTCGGTCACGACACCGTACCGGTCTCCGTCCACCATCACCTCCGCGGCTTTCGGCCGCGAGTTGTACTGCGATGCCATCACGAAGCCGTACGCGCCGGCCGAGTGCACGGCGAGAATGTCCCCCGCCGAAACATCGTCCATTTCGCGGTTGAGCGCGAAGAAATCCCCGCTCTCGCACACCGGGCCCACCACGTCGGCGACTATCCGTCCGGCGACGGACGCAACCGACTCGATCCGGTGATACGCGTTGTAGTGCGACGGGCGCAGCAGATCGTTCATTCCGGCGTCGGTGATGACGTATTCCTTGCCCCCACTGCGCTTGCGGTACAGCACCCGTGTCAGCAGCACCCCTGCGTTCCCGACGATGAACCGTCCCGGCTCCACGATCAGCTCGAGCCGGAGTCCGGCCAGCATCGCCGACACGCGCGTTCCTAGCTGGGTGACGTCGATCGGGCGCTCGGTGTCGTACGTGACGGCGAGTCCGCCGCCGATGTCGATGTACCGGATGTCGGAGGCGCCAGTCGCTCGCATCTGCTCGAGCAGCACGAGCAGCCGCTGCAGTCCCATCTCGTACGGCCCGAATAGCGAGATCTGGGAGCCTACGTGCATGTCGAGGCCGGCGAGCAGCACGTTCTTGAGCCCGAGCGCGACCGACGCGACGCGCAGCGCCTCGTCGTGCGGTATGCCGAACTTCATCCCCTTCTCGCCCGTCCGCGTGTACGGATGCGGCGTGTCTACCGTGACCCCTGGGTTGATTCGCAGCGCGATCCGCGCGCGGAGCCGCATCCGGCCAGCGACCTCATTCACGAGCCGCAGCTCTTCCTCGGACTCGATGTTGATCAGCAGGACGTCGGCGGCAAGCGCTTCTTCAATCTCGGCTTCGGTCTTGCCCACGCCGCTGAAGACGATCCCGCTGCCCGCGTAGCCGGCCTTCAGCGCGCGGAACAGCTCTCCGCCTGACACGATGTCAAGGCCCGCGCCCAGCTCGCGCAGGATGGCGAGGATGGCGAGGCTGGAGTTGGCCTTGACGCTATAGTGCAGCCGGTGCGGCGTCCCGGAAAATGCTTCACTAAGCCGCGTGTACTGCTCGCGGATGCTCTGGGCGCTGTACACGTACGACGGGGTCCCCACGCGCGCCGCGAGGACGTCGAGCGGCACACCGTCGCAGTGGAGCGTGCCGTCGACCCGACCGAAGCCGGTGCTCAGTACGCTCTCGCCCAAAGCGCCTCGGCCTGCGAGGCCGCGCCGCACGCCAGGCAGCTTGTCGGCGGCTCGGCGGAGCAGAACTCCTCGTCCGGCAACACGCGGATGGTGGCCTTGGTATCGTCCTTGACCTTGGCCTCGCACGCCGCGGAGCCGCACCAGCCGGCGTACACGAATCCGCCGGGACCTTCCATGATCCCACGGAACTCGTCGTACGTGATCTTGCCGCGATGGCTGCTTTTTTCGCGCCGCTCGCGCGCCGCCGAGAGCATCGCGTCCTGGATCTGCACCAGCAGCTCGGCGGCCTCCTCGCCAATCGTCTCGAGGGGGACCGGCTTCTTGGCCCGGTCGTCGCGGCGCACGAGCACCGCCTGGTTCTTGTCCAGATCGCGGGGCCCGAGCTCGATGCGGAGCGGAATGCCGCGCATCTCCCACTCGTAGTACTTCGCGCCGGGTGTCATTCCCTGCCGGTCATCGAGGTGCACGCGCAGCCGGTGCGGATCGCGCCGCTCCCACTCCACCAGCGAAGTCCGCAGCGTGCTCGCCGCCTCGAGCACGCGCTCGCGATCTTCTTCGGACTTCCAGATCGGAACGATCACGATCTCGATCGGCGCAAGCAGCGGCGGCGTGCGCAGGCCGATGTCGTCGCCGTGCGTCATCACCAGCCCGCCCACGAGCCGCGTCGAGACGCCCCAGCTCGTGTTCCACACGTGCTCGACCGTGCCTGCCTCGCTCTGGAAGGTGACATCGAAGGCCTTGGCGAAGTTCTGCCCGAGGTTGTGCGACGTCCCCGCCTGCAGCGCGCGGTTGTCCTGCATCATCGCCTCGCAGGCGAACGTCCGCAGCGCGCCGGCGAACTTCTCGGCGTCGGACTTGACGCCGGTGACGACCGGCATCGCCATATAGCCTTCCATGAAATCGCTGTACACGCCGAGCATCTTTCTCGCCTCCTCCTCCGCCTCGTCGTGCGTCGCGTGGGCGGTGTGGCCCTCCTGCCAGAGAAATTCCAGCGTACGCAGGAACAGCCGCGTGCGCATCTCCCAGCGCACGACGTTGGCCCACTGGTTCATCAGCAGCGGCAGGTCGCGGTAGCTCTGGATCCACTTGGCGAACATCGCGTAGATGATCGTCTCGGAAGTCGGGCGGACGACGAGCGGCTCCTCGAGCAGCTTCCCGCCCCCGTGCGTGACGACCGCCACCTCGGGCGCGAACCCTTCCACATGCTGCGCCTCCTTCTTGAGATAGCTCTCCGGGATGAACAGCGGGAAGTACGCGTTCACGTGGCCGGTGGCCTTGAACATGTCGTCGAGCTGGCGCTGCATCCGCTCCCAGATGCCGTAACCGGCAGGTCTGATGACCATGCAGCCGCGCACCGGGGCGTAGTCGGCGAGCTCCGCCTTCAATACCAGCTCGTTGTACCACGCGCTGAAGTCCTCCGCGCGCGGAGTCAGCTTCTTGTCGTCAGCCATTGTCTTACACCGGGAAGTTGAAGAGCTCGTCGCCGCGGACGACCTGCTCGCTGCCATCGGCCAGCGTTTTCACGGTCATGCTGCCCGCGCCGCCGTTCCAGTGGTCGCGCAGGAGAATAACCACCTGGGCGGCCCCGGCGCTCGAAGCAGTCTTCAGTTGCCGCGCCAGCTGCTGCGGCTTGAGGGAATACTCCACGCTGTGCCCATTTCTCCGGAGGCGCGCGGCCACCGTCATCACGTCCGGAAGCAGCGAGTCGTCGTCCGCCGCCACCCAGTAATCGATCGCCGGCTCGAGCGCCGGCATCAGCTTGCGCGACCGCAGCAGCTCGCCCAGCACCACATCGCCCATCCCGAACCCGAGCGCCGGGGACGAGGCGCCGCCAAGGGTGGCCAGCAGGTCGTCGTAGCGACCGCCACCGCAGATGGCGCGAAACTCCCCAGCCGTGTCGAACAGCTCGAAGACGATTCCAGTGTAGTACGCCAGCCCCCGCACCACCGACAGATCGAGCCGCACCCAGTCGTGCACGCCAAGCGCGCGCAGCAGCTCGAAGTAGCGGGCCATGGTGTCGAAGTGCTCGTCCAGCGCGCGCACGCCGCCCAGCCTGGAGCGCAGGTCTTCGAGGCTCTGCGCCGCTACGGCCTCGAACAGCGAGCGCACCGCATGGGGCGCGACGCCGCCGTCGGTCAAGCGTTTCTCCAGCGCCGCGCGCGGCTCACGGTCCAGCTTGTCGAGCACGCCGTAAACCAGCGGCTGATCCTTGTCCGCGATCTCGAAGTGGGCGAGCAGCGCGCCGATGAGGCGGCGATCCGACACACGCGCGCGCACGTCATTCGCGCTGAGCCCCACCTCGCGCATCACGTCGATCGCGAGCGCGAGCAGCTCCGCGTCCGCGGCGACATCGGCCTCGCCGACGATGTCCACGTTGAGCTGGAAGTGCTCGCGCAGGCGGCCCTTCTGCTGGCGCTCGTAGCGAAAGAGCTGCGGCGTGGAGAACCAGCGTACCGGCTTGCGCAGCGCGTTGAGCTTGGCGCCCACCATCCGCGCGAAGGTCGGGGTCATCTCCGGGCGTAGCGCCACCTGTCTTCCGCCCTTGTCCTCGAAGACGTATAGCTGCCCGACTATCTCCTCGCCGCTCTTGGCCGTGTACAGCTCCAGCGGCTCCAGCGGCGGGCCGTCGTACTCCACGAAGCCGTACCTGCCGGCGACCTCGCGCCACGCATTCATCACATAGGCGCGCTCGGCGAGCTCCTGCGGGTAGAAATCCCGAAATCCTGGCAGCGCCGCCCGTGACATTGGTGAAAGCTACGCGGCTATCGGAGACAGCTGCAAGCACGACATCGCATCTCCGACGGTATGAAACGAACCCGTCACCAGCACCGTTTGCCCGCGATCGCTTGCCAGCGCGACGGCGTCGGACAGTTCGGGGACAACGGAGGCGCTCGCTCCGACAGCGTTCGCGTAGGCCGCCGCGTCGGCGGGATCCCACCGGCGGTTGGCCGGCGCCGTCGGCGGCGTAGTGAGAATCAGCTCGTCTACGACCGGCGCCAACTGATCGATCATCCCGCGCCAATCCTTGTCCGCCAGGACGCCAAACAGCGCGACCAGGGGACGCGCGATCTCCAGGCGCGCCAGCGTCGTGACCAGAGTCGCGATGCCGGCTGGGTTATGCGCGACGTCGAAGACGAACTTCCCGCGCCTATCGACACGGCCCGGGAGCGTTACGCCGCGCAGCGCCTCGCTGCACCTGGCCAGCGGAACCGAGTACGCGGCGCCGGCGGCCCGCACCATCGCGATCGCCGTCGTAGTATTCCACGCCTGATACTCGCCGATCAGCGGGGTATGGACCGGGAAGTCGCGTCCGCCTCTCGTGATGGTGAAATCGGTTCCATGGGCGCCGACTTGAACGTCGCTCGTGCAATACTCGTCCGCAGCCACGACGATAGGAGTCGCGCCCATCGCCCCGGCGAGGTTGGCAAGCTCCCGCGCAACGCTCGGTTTCCGCTCGCCGACGACCGCGGGCACGCCGCGCTTGAAGATCCCGGACTTCTCCATCGCTATTTGCACGATCGTCTCGCCGAGCATGTCGGTGTGATCCAGCCCGATGGACGTGACGCCCGCGACGAGAGGCGTGATGACATTCGTCGAGTCGAGCCGCCCTCCCAGTCCGGTCTCGATCACCGCGACATCCGCCTCCTGCCGGGCGAACCAGTCGAACGCCAGCGCCGTGGTCACCTCGAAGAAGGTCGCGCCGAGGCGCTCCGCGTCGGGCGTCCATCGCTCGACGAATGCGACGACCTCATCCTCCGGGATGAGCTTCCCGTTCAGGCGGATGCGCTCGCGAAAATCGACCAGGTGCGGCGAGGTGTAGGCCCCGACCCTGAGTCCGAGCGAGCGCAGCAGCGCCTCGATCGTCGCGACGACGCTCCCCTTTCCGTTGGTCCCGGCGACGTGGAACGATTTGAGCCGGCGATGCGGGTCACCGAGGAGCGCCAGCAGCGCGGCCGTGCGCTCCAGCCCGAGCTTGGTGTCGCCGGTGGTGCGCGCGAAGAGGTAGTCGAGCGCGGCCCGGTAGCTCCGGGAAGCGGCGACGCTCAGCTCTCAGTCCATCCGCTCGCGGCCGGCTTGCCGCTCATGTGCCGGAGAAGCGTGCCCACCGTCTGCTTGAGATCGCGGCGATGAACGACCTGGTCCACCATGCCATGCTCGAGGAGGAACTCCGCCGTCTGGAAGCCCTCGGGCAGATCCTGTCCGATCGTCTGCTTGATCACGCGCGGCCCCGCGAAGCCGATCACCGCGCCCGGCTCCGCCAGAATCGCGTCGCCCAGCATGGCGTAGCTCGCGCTCACGCCGCCGGTCGTGGGGTTGGTGAGGACGGAGACGTATGGGATTCGGCGCTCCGCGAGCTGCGACAGGATCGCCGCGGCCTTGGCCATCTGCATCAGCGAGAGCACCCCTTCCTGCATGCGCGCGCCGCCGGACGCCGATATCAGCACGAGGGGGAACTTCCGCTCGAGCGATTTCTGTCCGAGCCGCGCGATCTTCTCGCCGACCACGGAGCCCATCGAGCCGCCCATGAAAGCGAAGTCCATCGCGCCCACGCCGATCGGCATTCCGCCGAGCTGGCCGGTGGCCGTCAGGATGGCGTCGCCATCACCGGCCTTGGCCGTGGCTTTCGCCAGTCGCGCGGGATACTCCGGAAAGGTGAGCGGATCCGTCGACTTGAGATCGACCTCGGTCTCCTCGGCGGTGTCGTCGTCGAGCAGGATCGCGATGTAATCGCTCGCCCGGATGCGCCGGTGGAAGTCGCAGCTCGGGTAAACGTTGAGGTTACGTTCGAACTTCTCCCGCAGATCGGTGTGGCCGCATGCCTCACACTTTTCCCAGGTGTCGGGCGGTATCTCGAGCCGCTCGCGCTTGGGCTGGCGGGCCTTTTTCTCCTTCCGGAACCAGGCCATCAGGGGCTAAAGTAAGACTTTAGTCCAACCATCCTAAGCTTTTGTTGTATTGGCACTTACAATTGCTATTGGCTGTTGGCTATTGGCTTTTGGCCTAGCGGAAAAGCGGGAGGATCGGGGCTGTTGGCCAAGAGCTAATAGCCAAGAGCCAAGAGCGCCTTCTTTAATTTACCCTCGCCCCGGCCCGGCCGCGCCCTTCCCCGGAGATGCGGAGCAGGATCCCCACGGCCAGCCAGGTCGCCAGCATGAACGACCCGCCGTAGCTGAAGAACGGCAACGGGATACCGGTGATCGGCATGAGGTTGAGCGTCATGCCGATGTTGACCACTACGTGGACCAGCCAGCTTGCCATCAGGCCGAACGCCACGAGTCCGCCGAAGGCGTCGTTCGCCCGCGCCGCGATCTTGGTGGCGCGGAGCAGCAGCACGGTAAGAAGCGTGAGCGTGAACATCACCCCGATGAACCCCAGCTCCTCACCCAGCACGGCGAAGATGAAGTCGGTGTGCTGCGCCGGGAGGAATGCGAGCCGTTTCTGGGTGCCCTCCGTGAATCCCTTGCCGAACAGTCCGCCGGAGCCGATCGAGATCTTGGACTGGATGACCTGGTAGCCCGACGCCTTCGGGTCGAACGAGGGATCGATGAACACCCGGAGCCGGTTCTGCTGGTACGGCTTGAGTTTCTCCCACAGCACCGGCGCGACGACGCCCGTGGCGACGTTCGCCAGCATCAGCACGATTCCCTCTACCAGGAACGGCCGGTAGTACAGCACGAGCGCGAGCAGCACCAGAAACCACGCGCCCCACAGGCCCGTGCTGAACGAGAGCACCAGGCTGATCGCGGGACTCGCGAGCAGCAGCAGCAGCGGCCACGCGACACCGGACCAGTATAGCATGGCGAAGAAGATTCCAATGAAGGCGATCCCGCTGCCGAGATCCGGCTGCGCCATGATCATGAGCCAGGGCACGGCGACGATTATCGCCGGCTTCCATAGGTCGAGGAGCGAAGTCGGCGAGTCGCGGCGCGCGGCGAGCACCTGCGCGAGCATGAGCACCACGGTGATCTTCGCTAGCTCCGCAGGCTGCCCGATGCGGACGCCGCCGATGGCGAGCCAGCTTTTCGTGCTCGCCGCCGTGCCCGCGCCGGTTCCGATCACCAGCGTCAGAGCCAGGAGTATGAGACTCATTACATACGCGGGAACAGTCAGCCACTGGATCAGCCTCACCGAGGTGCGCGTGACGCCGTACGCCGTGAGCAGGCCGAGTATCAGCCAGACTATCTGCGGCTTGTACAGTCCCCCGACGTAGGTAGGGACGTCGGTGCGGCCGGCGGAATACACCATCGCGCTTCCGAGTAGCGAGAGTGCAAGCGCTGTGAGGACGAGCGGATAATCCGCTACAATCCGCCGGGCCATCAGCGGTTCGCTGTGATTCCTGCTAGCGGCACCGGATTGCCGGGGACACCGTCGTTCGCATCTCCAATCGCAGGGCCGACCGGAGCACCATCGGCCGGGTGCGGGATATTGAGGTACTTGGCAGCGACGCGCGATGCGACGCGCGCAGCCTGCCAGCCGTGGCCGCCGAACTCGATCATGACGGCGACGACGATCTTCGGATCGTGCACAGGTGCCATCCCCACGAACCAGGCGTGGTCGGGAGTGGTCTTCCCGCTCTGCGCCGTTCCCGTCTTGCCGCCGAGGAACAGCCCTGGCACCGCGGAGCCACCGGCGGTCCCGGTGGGCGACACCACCCGTCCCATCGCCTCACGCAGCTTCTGAATCTGCTCGGCGGTGAGCGTGAATACGCGCTCGCGCTTGGGCGTCACGCGCGCGATGCTCGGCGCCGCGGCGAAACCGTCGGAGGCCATGGCCGAATAGAAGCGGGCCATGCTCGCCAGAGTCTGCGAGTTCTCGCCCTGCCCGATCGCCATGTTGATCACGGTCGAGCCCTGTGTCCAGCCCCGCGGGCCGTACCGCTTGTTGAAATAGTCGAGCCCGTACGGGAAGCGTGGCGCTTTCTCGTTCGGCAGATCCAGCCCGGACCGCTCGTTCATCCCGAGCTTGATGCCGCCCGCGATCATGCGCGCGAGTCCCATGCGCAAGCCGAGCTGGTAGAAGTAGACGTTGCACGATTTCTCGATCGCGCCGCTCAGGTTCTGCGAGCCGTGACCGCGGGATTCCCAGCAGCGGAAGTAGGCGTTGCCGTACGCGAACCCGCCGCCGCACGCTTGTGGCATCCTCGTATCGAAATCGGCGATGCCGTTCTCGAGCGCGATGACCGCGTCCACGAGCTTCCAGGTCGAGCCGGGCGGATACGTTCCCTGGGTCGCCTTGTTGTACAGCGGCTTCTTGGTATCCGTGTTCAGCTCGCGCCAATAATCCTGCGGAATTCCGCCGGTGAACCGGTTGGGATCGTACCCCGGGCCGCTATGAATCGCGAGCACGCCGCCCGTCTTCGGATCGAGCGCGATCACACCGCCCATCAGCGTGTCGCTGAACACGGAGGATATGTATCGCTGCAGGTCCATGTCGATGTTCGTGTACATCGGCGGGGCGGGCCGCGGTACCTGGTCCGGGCGGGCGACGCCTGCTTCGTTCACCACTCTGCCGCGCGCATCGACTTCCACGAAGCGCATCCCCTCGGCGCCGTGCAGGACTTCCTCGTACTGCCGCTCCAGCCCGCCCTTCCCCACCTGCTGTCCCATCTTGTAGCTGCGGAACCGCTCGCTGTTGAGCTCGCTCTCGCTGATCTCGCTTGTGTAGCCGACGAACGCAGACACGACCTCGCCGTCCGGGTAATAGCGCTTCGGTACCGACTGGATGATCAGGCTGGGAAAGTCGATGCGGTGCTCTTCCAGCACGGCGACGACATCGATGGCCGCGTCGGGGAATATCACAGTCGGGCGGTTCGGCTCGCGGCGGAACCGCTTGAGCGCTCCCTTCACGTCGTCCGGCGTGAGCTGGATTACCGTGCCAAGACGCGCCAGCTCCGCCTTGAGCGCGCCCTCGGTCGCGCTCAGCAGCGAGACCGTGTATGCCGGCAGGTTCTCCGCGATCACGTTGTTCTTGCGGTCGTAGATGATGCCGCGCGGCGCGGGGAGCGGCACCTCGCGCAGACGGTTTTCCTCCGACTGCACCGCGTACCGCTCGTGCTGGAGCACCTGCGTGTTGAAGAAGCCGCTGAGGAGCACGATCATCAGCACCACGATGAGGACGGTGCCGATCCGCGCGCGGCGCGCGATGTCGTTCGGATGGAAGCTCATGCGGTTGACGGCTCGACGAGGGGACGCATCACGACCAGCAGCACCACTCCCGCCAGCGCGGTGACGGCCGCCGAGAGCGGTGACCACAGTATCAATTGCTGGACCAGTTCGATCCCGCCCACCCGGCGCTCCGCGAGGAAGTAGACGATGTCGAACACCCACTTGCCGAGGAAGAAGAAGAAGGCGTTGAGTGCGATGTTATCCGCGAAGAAGACCGCCTTGAGCCAGCTCGCCCCATACCCCACGAGCGTCATGGCGACGGCGCCGGCTCCCAGCGCGGCCGGCGTGAGCGAATCGGACACGAACCCGATTGCGAAGCCGATCACGGCAGCCGTCCCCGGCCGCACGCGGACGGCGATCAGCAACAGCGCTATCAGCATAAAATCCATCGGCGCCCGCCAGCCAAGCAGCGGGCGCAGAGTGTAGTGCAGCACGACCAGCAGGGCGAAGCTCGCGAGCGCGCGAAGCAGCGGCACGAATCTCATTCGGCTCAGAGCTCCGGCTGGCGCGGGACGGACGCCGGCGTCGTGTCACGGCGCGCGCCCACGGGCGGGCCGAGCCGGACGACGCTGTCACGCTGCGGCGGCGCCTGCGGCGGCGCCTGCGGCGGCGCCTGCGGCTCCACGGGCGGGGGCGTAACTGGCTGCTGCGGCTGCGCGGTCGGGGGCGGCGTAGTCGGCTGACTCTGCGGCTGACCCGGCACCGGCGTCGTTGCGCCACCCGCGGCGCGAATCGAATCGGCGCGCATGGACGCGATCGCGGCGCGTCTCGCCGCGGCCTCCTGCATGGCCGCCGACCTGGCGAGCGAATCGCCCGCCGCGAGGATCGCGCGCAGCGCGGCTTCGGTCGGCCCGCCCTGCTGCCAGACACCCTCGACTCCCTCCGCCACGCGGTCCGGCTTGAGGATCATGACCGAGTTCACGTCGCTCGGCGAGACGGCCGGCCGCAGGATGTAGGTCCTCGCCCACGACTCCGGGGTCTTAAGCTCGGACATCACCGTGCCGATCGGAATCCCGCGCGGGTACGTGCCGCCAAGCCCCGCGCTTACGATCATCATCCCCGGCTTGAGCTCCGTGCGGAACGACACGCCGCGCATCTCCATCAGGAACCTGTTCGGCCCGGCGCCAAGATGGGCCTGCACGATGCCGAACGTGCTGCCGTCTTCCGACATGGCGCTCACGCGAAAGTCGGGGTGCGTCCACAGGATCGCCTGACTCATGGTCGGGTCGACCCGCTCCACCGTCCCTACGAGTCCTTCCGGCGCCACCACCGGACTGAGCCGGCGCACGCCCGCGTTCGAGCCGGAGCTGAGGATCACGCTGTAGGCGTCCCGCACCCCGCGCCCGTGCAACGCCTCGGCGGGGACGAACCCCCACTTGAGCCGCGCACCGAGTCCGATGATCTCGCGCAGCCGATCGTTCTCGGATTGAAGCGCGGACACGCTCAGCGCCTTGATCGTCACGCTGTCCCGCGCTTCGATGCGCTCCTCGTGCAGCATGAACGCGCGCCGGCTGAGCTCGGCGCGCTCCTGCAGCATGATGAGCGGCGCGAGCACGCTCTGGCGGAGCACGGAGGCGACCGGCTCGCGGACGGTCGCAGGGAGCACGAGCGCGAGCAGCGACAGCAACACGCACGCTCCGACGATCATCTGATCGAGTCGCGAGCTACCGCGGATGGGGCGCGATGCCGGCATTACAGGGTCAGGTGTCCAGAACCGACCAGTACTTGTCTTCGTCGTCCAGGATGCGACCGGTGCCGCGGACGACGCAGGTCAACGGATCCTCGTCGACGTGGATCGGCAGGTTCGTCTCCTGGCTGAGCAGAATGTCGAGCCCCTTGATCAGCGCTCCGCCGCCCGTCATTACGATGCCGCGATCCACGATATCGGCCGCCAGCTCGGGCGGCGTGATCTCGAGCGCGCGCCGCACTGCCTCGACGATCTGCTGGATCGGCTCCTGCACCGCCTCGCGGATCTCGGCGGAGGTGACGCGTACCGTCTTGGGAATTCCGGACACGAGGTCGCGGCCCTTGACGTCCATCTCGCGCTCGTCGCCGACCGGCGCGGCCGAGCCGATCTGGATCTTCACCTGCTCCGCCGTGGACTCGCCGATGAGCAGATTGTAGTTCTTCCGCATGAACTGGACGATCGCCATGTCCATCTCGTCGCCGCCGGTGCGGATTGACGTGTCGCTGACGATTCCCGACAGCGCGATGACGGCGATCTCGGTCGTGCCGCCGCCGATGTCGATCACCATGTTGCCGGTCGGCGTATCGACCGGGAGTCCGACGCCGATCGCCGCGGCCATCGGCTCGGCGACCATGAACACTTCCTTCGCGCCGGCACCGAGCGCGGAGTCGCGCACGGCGCGCTTCTCCACTTCGGTGATGCCCGACGGCACGCACACGATCACGCGCGGCTTCACCTTGAAGACGTGGTTCTCGATGATGAGCGTGAGGAAGTAGCGCAGCATCTTCTCGGTCACGTCGAAGTCGGCGATGACGCCGTCCTTCATCGGCCGCACGGCGATGATGCCTTCCGGCGTGCGGCCCAGCATGCGCTTGGCTTCGAGTCCGACGCCCTTGATCTTCTTCGTCTCGCGGTCCAGCGCGACGACCGACGGCTCGTTAAGTACGATGCCCTGACCTTTGACGTAGATCAGCGTGTTGGCCGTGCCGAGATCGACAGCGATCGCGTTGGCGGGGAAAAGCGAACCGGGCTTGATGAATGGCCAGCGCATTTGGTCCTTAGCTGTTGCGGCTCATGAGTTTATATAAACTAGCACGGGTGACGCCGGGGGCGTACCTCTCTCCGGGCGGGCTATGCGAGAAACCTGTCCACCGCCGCCAGCGGTAGCCCGAAGGCCTCTGCGACTCCGGGATAAGTCACCTGTCCATCGACGATGTTGAGACCGCGCTGTAACGGCACGCTCTCCCGCAGCGCCTTCTTCCACCCCTTGTTGGCCAGCTGCATCGCGTACGGGAAGGTCGCGTTGATGAGGGCCAGCGTGGACGTGCGCGGCACCCCGCCCGGCATGTTGGCCACCCCGTAGTGGATCACTCCATCGACGACGTAGGTCGGGTCCTCGTGCGTCGTCGCCTTGATGGTCTCGACGCACCCGCCCTGGTCGATCGCCACGTCCACGATCACCGAGCCCGGCTGCATGAGCTTGAGATCCTCGCGGCGGATCAGCTTGGGCGCGATCGCGCCCGGAATCAGCACCGCTCCGACCACGAGGTCCGCGGTCGAGATCTGCTCCAGGATGTTGTGCCTGTTCGAATAGATCAGCGTGACGTTGGCGGGCATGACGTCGGACAGATACCGCAGCCGCTCGAGCGACAGATCGAGTACGGTGACTTTTGCGCCCATTCCCGCGGCCATCTTCGCCGCATTGATGCCGACGATTCCCCCACCGAGAATGACCACCTTCGCGGGCGGCACGCCCGGCACGCCGCCGAGCAACACGCCGCGTCCGCCGTACAGCTTTTCCAGGTACTTGGCGCCTTCCTGCACGGCCATCCTGCCCGCGACCTCGGACATCGGCGTCAACAGCGGCAGCTCGCGGGACGGCAGCTCGACGGTCTCGTACGCGATGCAGACTGCGCCGCTGTCGATGTGCGCGCGCGTCAGCTTCTCGTCCGCGGCGAAATGGAAGTACGTGAAGATGCACTGGCCCTTGCGCATGTGCTTCCACTCGCGCGCGATCGGCTCCTTCACCTTCATGATCATGTCCGCCTTCGCCCAGGTGGCGGCGGCGTCCGGCGCGATGCGCGCGCCCACGGCGGTGTACATCTCATCCGGGAACCCACTCCCTTCGCCGGCGCTCGTCTCGACGAGCACGTCGTGCCCCGCGGCGACCAGCGCTTCAGCCCCTGCCGGGACCAGCGCGATTCTGTTTTCGTTCGTCTTGATCTCTTTGGGAACGCCGATGAGCATGGGAGGGGTCGTGATGAGTGATTAGTGATTAGTGATTAGTGACTAGTAACTGCTGAAGATTTTAGACCCGCAGCGGCTTCGGACCCAAACTGACTATCGTCTGGATGCCAGGGGCAAAAAACTCGCCGCAGACTTCCCGCACTGTCTTCGCGTCGATCGCGTCGATCAACGCCAGCACTTCGTCCAGTGTCTGGACGGGCTCGCCGAACAGCTCGCCCGTGGCGGCGCGATACATCCGCGAGCTGACACTCTCCAGAGAGAGCGTAACCTGGCCCTTGAGCTGACTCCGGCCGAGCTCGATCTCGTCTTCCGGGATACCTTCGGCGGCAACGCGCGCCAGCTCGTCGTTGATCGCGACCACGGCGTCGTCCGCGGTCTCGGGGGCGCTGGCGAAGTAAACGCCCTGCATCCCGGTGTCGAGATGGAACGACTGGAACGTCTGGACTGCGTACGCCAGCCCCAGCTCCTCGCGCACCCGCTGAAACAGCCGCGAGCTCATCCCGCCGCCGAGCAGGACACTGATGAGCGCGATCGCGTATCGCCGGGGATCCCTGTGCGGGACCGTGGCCGTACCGAGCACGACGTGCGTCTGCGCCTGGTCGCGCCGGTCGTGGTGGGCGTAAGCCACCGGAGCCGTGCGGGGAGCATCGGCGGCGCGCGGCGTCCCGCCGCTCGATGGAATGCTCATCCAGCCCGACTTGTCGAGCACGTCGAGCAGCGCGTCGTGCTCGATGTTCCCCGCCGCCGCGACGACGACTTGCCCGCAGTGGTACGTGGCGTCGTGCAGCTCGCGCAGGTCCGCGGCCGTCAGCCCCGACACGGTGTCGCGCGTGCCGAGTATGGAATAGCCGTACGGGTGGGCGCCCCACAGCTGCGCGTTGTGCAGCTCGAACACCTGATCGTCAGGCGTGTCCTCCACCATGCTGATCTCTTCCAGCACGACCTTCCGCTCCATGGCCACGTCGGTCTCGCGCAGCAGCGGGCGGAACACCACGTCGGCGAGCACGTCGGCCGCCTCCGCGGCATGCTCGTCGAGCACGCGTGCCTGGTAGCTGGTGTGCTCGCGCGAGGTGTACGCGTCCAGGCTTCCGCCGAGGACCTCCAGCGACAGAGCGATGTCCTTGGCCGAGCGGGTGGGTGTCGCCTTGAAGACGGCGTGCTCGAGCAGGTGCGAGACCCCCATCTTGTCGGACGGCTCGTGGATGGACGCGGACTTCACCCAGGTCCCCAATGCGACCGACCGCACCCACGGCATGTATTCCGAGAGTACGGTCAGTCCATTGGGCAAAACGGTTCGGCGAACGCCGGCTTCGATGCGCGGCGGTGTCTGCACGCGCCGCTCAGCCGCCCCGGCCGTGATCACTCTCGCGGTCGCCCTCTCCCTCCGCCACCGCTGCGGCCACGACCGCCGCTGCCGCCGCTGCTGCGTGGCCTGCGCGGGCGATCCTCGCTGCTGTGATCGCCGGATCCGCCGACGCCAGCCAGCTCACCCTCGCCGCCGCTCCCGCCTTCGCCTCCCGTGCCTTCCGGCTTCGGCAGCAGCGCCTTGCGCGACAGGCGCATCTTTCCGCGCTCGTCCCGCTCGAGGAGCTTCACGCGCACCACGTCGCCCCGCTTGAGCACGTCCTCGACGCGCTCGGTGCGGCCGTGCTGGATCTCCGAGATGTGCAGCAATCCCTCGGTGCCCGGCATGATCTCGATGAATGCGCCGAACGCGGTCGTGCTCTTGACCTCGCCTTCGTAGATCTCTCCCACGATCGGCTCGGCCGTGACCTGCTCGACCATTTCCTTGGCGCGCTGCATCGACTCGCCGCCGACCGCGGCGATGGTGACGAGGCCCGTGTCGTCCACGGTGATCTCGGCGCCGGTCTCTTCCTGGATCCCGCGGATGATCTTGCCCTTGGGTCCGATGAGATCGCCGATCTTCTCGGGGTTGATGTTCATCGTGACGATGCGCGGAGCGTACGGCGACAGGTCGCCCCGCGGCTCGGCCAGCGCCTTCTTCATCTCGCCGAGGATGTGCAGTCGTCCCGCGCGCGCCTGGTCGAGCGCTTCGCGCATGATGCGCAGGTCGAGCCCTTCGATCTTGATGTCCATTTGAATGGACGTAATCCCCTGCTCGGTGCCCGCGACCTTGAAGTCCATGTCGCCGAGCGCATCCTCGGTGCCGAGGATGTCGGTCAGCACCGCATAGCGGTCGCCTTCCTTGATGAGACCCATCGCGACGCCGGCGACGGCGGAGCGGATCGGCGCGCCGGCGTCGAACAGCGCCAGCGACGCGCCGCACACCGAGGCCATCGACGACGAGCCGTTGGACTCGAGCACGTCGGAGACGATGCGGATCGTGTACGGGAACTTGTCGAACTCGGGGAGCACGACCTGGATCGCGCGCTCCGCGAGGTTCCCGTGCCCGATCTCGCGGCGGCTGGTGCCGCGGACCATCTCCACTTCACCCGTCGAGAACGGCGGGAAGTTGTAGTGCAGCATGAAGGACTTCGTCGTCTCGCCGAGCTCGTCGATCGAATCGAGACGCTGGACGTCCTTCGACGTGCCGAACGTGACGGCGACGAGCGCCTGCGTCTGGCCGCGCGTGAACAGCGCCGAGC
>JBPCPS010000033.1:0-6701 GCA_050998915.1 Gemmatimonadaceae bacterium | reverse complement strand
GGGTCGCTCCAAGGGGGCGTCTTAGCGAGCGCCGTTTGCTCGCGTAGCGCCCGCGAGCGACCCCGGTGCCAGACCCCGCACTCCTATTTCCGAGAAATCAGCGGCAAGCATGACCTGGCCGACTTTTTCGCCGCGCGAGTTCTTCAGAGGCTTGTGCATGTAATCGGAGAGGCACGGGGGGAGAGTTGTGGGTAGTACCTGCAGGTTCTGCAGAATGCGCAGCAGCGGTGGGTAAAGCGCGCGCTGGGCACCGTCCTCGACCTTGATCGTGACACCGACGCCGAGCTCGGGGATGGCGAGCGAGTGCACGCCTTCGGCGCCCGTCTTCGACAGCACGGCACCGGCGGTCTCTTCCATCAGGACGGAATCGAACCGGTCGGTGCCTCCCACGAGAAACGGGTGCTCGATCATCGCCGACACGATCAGCTGCGGGATCTCTTCCCCGCTCCGCGCCGCGGTGCCGAGCCGGGCGTACGCGCGCGCCATCCGTTCGATCGGGCCACCGAACACGACGACGCCGCAGCCGTCGACGGCAAGCAGCATCTCCGGCGGAGCGAGATCGGTCCAGCGCGACATGTACGCCAGGATGGCCTGCTGCACCGGGTGCTCCAGGCGGTCGTAGCTGTGCGTCGGCCAGCCGGTGATTTCGGCGCGGGCCAGCATCGCGGCGTGCTTGCCGGAGCAGTTGTTGTGCAGGCGGGTCAGCGTCTTGCCGCACTCGCGCACCAGCTTCGCGCCGCGCGGCGAGAGCGGCTCGTGCGGGCCGCAGGCCAGATCGCCCTCCTCGCGCCCGACGTCGCTCAGCATCCGCTCGACTATCGCGACGTGCTCCGGCTCGCCGCCGTGCGAGCCGCACGCGACCGCGAGCTCATCGGATCCCCAGCCGAGCTCGTCGAGCCCGCCCGCCTGGATGAAGGGGATTATCTGGAACGGCTTGGCGCACGACCGCCAGAAGGTGACTTCCTCCGGGTTCCGGGCTCCACCGATGAGCTGGTCGTCATCCGCGACAATGGCGGCATGAACGCGGTGACAGGATTCGACCCGGCCGCCGCGGACGGCGACTACGTCGAGCTCATGGGAGTAGTCCACCTTCGGAAAATAGGCGGGGCACCAGCGGAAATGGTAAGCGGCACTGCGGGGCGCGGTGCGCGTTCACCGTGATACCGGGATACCGGGATACCGGGATACCGGGATCTGACGGGGGATCCAAGTTCGGAGTGTGGCAGTCGGGAGTTTACGAGTGGGGAGTTGCCTGCATCCGCTGCTCCAAACTCCCGACTCCAAACCGCCACACTCCGGACTTGGATTCGCCAGCGTGCTGGTAGGAACACGGGACATGCACACCGCGCCCCGCCTTCCCTCCCTAGAACACCTTGATCATTCCCTTGGTATATCTGGACGGATCCCGCCTCACGTCCGCCAGTATCGCATTGAGATCGGACACCGTCTTTACCAGCTGGTCGTACAGCTGCGGATCGTTGATCAGCCGCGCCGCCGTCCCCTCCCCCTGCGACATCGCCCTCAACATCTGGTCCGCCCCGGTCACCGTGCTCACCAGCGCCGTGTACAGGCTGTCGTCCCGCATCAGCTTGCCGAGCGTCCCTTCCGACGAGTTGATCGAGGTCAGCAGCGTGTCGAGCGACACGAGCATCCGCGTCATGTTCCTGTACAGCGCGGGATCATCTATCAGCCGCCCGAAAGTCCCGTTGGGGTTCTGCAGCCGGGCCATCAGCGTGCTCGCGCGCGACAGTGTCGTGTTGAACTGGTCGTACAGCTCGCGGTTGGTGAGCAGCTGTCCGACCGTTCCCTCCCCGCGCGCGACCCCGGCCGTGATCTTCCGCAGGTCGCGAGTCAGGACGACGACGTCGGTAACCGCGCCGGATGCCTGCGTGAGAATCGCCTCGTAGTCCGCCGACGGAGCGATCGCGATAGTGTCGTTGTCGCGCAGCACGGGGAACCGCGGCGTCCCGGGCGCGATGTCGAACACCTTGTCGCCCAGAAGCCCCAGCGTGCGGATCTTGGCCTTCGAGTCGCCGCGCACCTGCGCCCGCAGCTTCTCCTCGACTGCGATCGTGATGCGAAGGTTCTCGCTCGTGTCGGCATCGACCGGGAGGAACTCGATCTTCTCTATCACTCCGGCCTGCTGGCCCGCGACGGTCACGCCGCCGCCTTCCACCAGCCCGCTCGCCGATGGCAGGAACGCGACGAGGTTGTAGCGCTTGGCGAACAGACCGGTCGTCTGACCGAGCTTGAGGACCGCGACTACGATGAGGCTCAGGGCGACCAGAATCATCAGGCCGACCTTGAGCTGATCCCATGTGATGAACGTAGATCGTTTCATGTGTCAGTAACCACCGAGGAATTTGCGGATGTATTCGTCGTCCTGCTTGCGCATCTCTTCCGGGGTCCCGAAATAGACGATCCGGCGCTCGGCCAGCAGCGCGACCTTCGTGCCCATCCTGAAAGATGACCGGATGTCGTGCGAAACCACTATGCTGGTCACGTTCAGCTCCTTCTGGAGCTTCATGATCAGGTGGGTGATGGTGGCCGTGGTCAGCGGGTCCAATCCGGAGGTTGGCTCGTCGTACAGCATGATCTTGGCGTTGTTCGCCATCCCCCGCGCGACCCCCACCCGTTTGCGCATTCCTCCCGACAGCTCGGCGGGCATCTGCGTCATGACCTTCTCCGGCTCGAGATCGACGAACTCCAGCTTCTCCCGCACCCGCGCTTCGATCTCGTCCTCCTTGAGGTCGGTGTGCTCGCGCAGGGGGTAAGCAACGTTCTCGAACACGGTCAGCGAATCGAACAGGGCTGCGGACTGGAACACCATCCCCATCTTCTGCCGGACCTCGAGCGCTTCGTCGAAGCTCAGGTCCACGATGTTCTCGCCGTCGATCAGCACGCGGCCCTTGTCGGGCACCAGCAGGCGCAGCAGCAGCTTGAGAATCGTGGACTTCCCCGTCCCCGACTCGCCCACGACGACGACGGTCTCGCCTTCGTTCGCCTGAAACGACACGTCCTCGAGGATAGGCTCGTCGAACGCGAGGTGCACACCCTCGACCTGCACGATCGGCTGGGCCTCGGGATGCGGCTTCTGCGACGGCCCGCGCTCGAGCTTGCGGCGGTCGTCCGCCTCTGCGTCGCTTTCGAGCGGGCGGTGCTTCTCCGTGGCTGCGCGCTCCCCGGTGTACAGCTCCGGCACGACCGATTCGTCCGGCTCCGGCGGATTCGGCCCGGACGGATCCTGGACGGGCTGGTTCGGGCTGGGCCGGTTCCGCGGCGGCTTCTCGCTCATAGCACCGCCAGCAGGATCTGGGTGATGAAGTAATCGATGATCAGAATCATGATGCTCGAGTACACCACGGTTCTGGTCGTCGAGATTCCAACTCCTTCAGTGCCGCCCTTGGTGTTCAGCCCGAAGTAGCAAGCGACCGTCACGATGATCCCGCCGAACACAAACGGCTTGACCAGCCCGTGCACGAAATCGATCGGGATGTAGCGTAGCGTGAATCCGCCCGACGCGATCTGCTCCCACACCGTGCGCCAGTACAGCGACGCCGGCAGGCCCAGGTACGTGCTGGCGATCACGTTGCCGCCGACGATGCCGGCGACGTCGCCGATGATCGTGAGGACAGGCACCATGATCAGCGCCGCGAGCACGCGCGGCGTCACCAGCTTCTTGATCGGATCGGTGCCGAGCGTGTTGAGCGCGTCGATCTGCTCGGTGACGCGCATCGAGCCGAGCTGCGCGGCGATGCCCGATCCGACGCGGCCCGCGACCATCAGCCCGGCGAGCACGGGGCCCAGCTCGCGGATCATGGACGCCGTCACGAGGCGGCCCACGTACATGGTCGCGCCGAACGTCGCGAGCTGCACCGACGTCTGGAGGGCGAGCACCATCCCGGTGAAGAAGCCGGTGAGCAGGATGATCGTGAGCGACTGCACGCCGATGGCGTCCATCTGCTGCACCAGGTCCGTGGTGTAGAACGGGCGGCGAAAGATGAAGCCGATGGACTTCGCCGAGAGGACGAAGTACTCCTGCAGCGAGAGGACTTTCTGTTTTGCCGCTTCGTTAAAGCCGGATAGGCGCAAGGTGTTTGTCCGGTAAGGCAAGCCATATGCCGAGCCTGCGCGGGTCAGAGCCCGGGGCTGGGAGCAGGGTGTCCCGTGCAGGCGCGTCTTAGCTCGCGCAGTTTGCGAGCGTAGCGCCGAAACGGGATATCCTGCTCCCTGCCCCGAGGCTCTGACCTCGCGACGGAACGATGTTGGCTTCTAGCGCACATGATTGAAACCATTTCCCGCGACCGGCTGGTGGGGCTGCTGCACGCGGCGAGCGACCAAAGGGTCGCGATCGTGGGCGACGCCATGCTCGACGTGTACCTCCAGGGCGACGTGGAGCGGATCTCGCCCGAGGCGCCCGTGCCCGTCGTGCGCGTGCGCGAGCGCAGGCTGGCGCTGGGCGGCGCGGCCAACGTGGCGCAGAACGTGGTGGCCATCGGAGCGACGTGCGAGCTGGTGGCAGCCATCGGTGACGACGACGGCGGGCGGATGCTCAAGGAGATGCTTGCCGCGCTCGATGCGGAGACGCGCGGGCTCGTACAAGTCGGGCGCCGTACTACCACCAAGACGCGCGTCATCGCCAGGTCGCAGCAGATGGTCCGGTTCGACGAAGAGGAGGACGGCGAGCTGAGCGACGCCGAGGTCGCGCGGGTCGTCGAGCGCGTGCGCGCGGCGGTCGAGAGCTCCGACGCCGTCGTGCTGGAGGACTACAACAAGGGGCTGCTCGCGCCCCCGGTCATCCGCGCCGCGATCGATGCCGCTGGACTCGTCGCCATTCCGGTGATCGTGGACCCGAAGTACAGGAATTTTTTCAACTACCGCGGCGCGACGGTGTTCAAGCCCAACCGGCGCGAGCTGGAATCCGCGCTCGGCGCCGACGTCGACATCGAGCACCCCGAGGCGCTCCCCGCCAGTCTCAAAAAGCTCGGCGTGGAACATTTGCTCCTCACGCTGGGTGAACAGGGGATGGTTCTGATATCGGCTGACGGCGAGGTGGGTCGCGTGCCGACGACCGCGCGCGAGGTATACGACGTGGTCGGCGCGGGCGACACCGTGACGGCCTACCTCGCGACGACGATGGCCGCCGGCGCGACCGCGGCGGAAGCTTCCGTCATCGCCAACTTCGCGGCCGGTGTGGAGGTCGGAAAGCTCGGCGCCGCGACCGTGACGGCCGACGAAGTGATCGACGCGTACGATGCATTTCACGTGGTGAGGGATGCGGTCGTATAGCCCTGCCCTGCTCCGCGCACTGACAATCGCTTGCTGCATCGCCGCGACCACACAGGCCGAGGCGCAGCACGCGGAGCCCGTCGGCGTGCGCGCGGTACAGTCGGATTCAGCTGTGATGGAGGGGTCGCTCGATCCCTGCTTGGCGAGCCCGTCGGCGTGCGTCCCGGCTCCGAAGGTCGACCGGTGCCACTCGCGCGCCTATCGCACGGCCACGCGCACCGCAGCGGGCGCGACGTTCGTCGGAGCGCAGGCGGTCCTGTGGCGGTACTTCGAGAACGCGTGGTGGTCAGGAGAAAAGTCGGACGGGTTTTTCTTCCGGGCCGATTGGGGCGAGGATTTCCGTGACCAGGACAAGTTCGGCCACTTCTTCGGCGGCTATCATCTCACGCGCATCGGTGCGGCCGTCCTGGACAACGCCTGCATCTCTCCGGGCAAAGCCATCACGCTATCCGCGATATACGCGACTCTCTTTCAGCTGCAGATCGAAATTTGGGACGCGAAATTCGAAAAGTACGGATTCTCGTACCCCGACTTGCTGGCGAACACCGTGGGGATGGCGTACGCGGTCGCGCAGCATAAGTACCCGAGCGTCCAGCGGATCAAGCCGACGATTTCTTACTCGCGGAGCGCGGCCATGCGGGCGCGGGACGCCGGGCGGCTGCCCGACAGCGAGATCCGGCATTCGCTCGACTATTCGGGCCAGACGTACTGGGTTTCCGCGGAAGTCGATCCTTTTCTACCAGCGGAGGCTCGGCGGTACTGGCCCGACGCCCTTCGCTTCTCGATTGGACACTCGATCACCGACTGGATTGATCCACAGACCGGTGCCAACATTCGCGCGCAAAGAAAAATCCTACTGTCGGTGGATCTCGACGCCAGCAAGCTTCCCGGCGAGCATCCCATCTGGCGCAAGGTGAAGAATACCATCAGCTATATCAGACTTCCCGCTCCCGCGTTGCAGATCGCCCCGAGGTTTGACGCCATCGGATGGTATAGATGACAAGGGTATCAGGTATTAGGTATGAGGTATTAGCTGTGTGCGTGGCGGCCTTGCTTGTCGCGTCCGCGTCGCCTGCGACGGGGCAGGGTTCTCCCTACGTACCGCTCGACGACGTCGCGTACGTGTACATCGACGCGCTCATGGCCCGCGGTGAGCTACGACAGCTCGCCTCGCTGGAACGACCGTACACCGTTGCGGCAATCCGCCAGGCGCTGACTGGCTCGCGACAGCAGAATGGAGATCGAGCGCTACGCTCTTACGTTTCAGGTCTCGCGCAGGCGCTCCTGAAGACGACGGTCGAGGGCCAGCCTCCGCGGAGATCGCGGCCGGCGCGCGAACGGACCGTTGGTCGCGACGCTTTCGGCGCGCGGTTGAGCGGCGCGTTCTACGCCGTTGGCCAGAGTTCCGGCCG
>JBPCPS010000136.1:0-30406 GCA_050998915.1 Gemmatimonadaceae bacterium | reverse complement strand
CGACGACTGACGCCGTACCGTGCGCACAGCTCCGACATCGTGAACCGGTCGCTCAGGGCATCCTGAATAAACTGGATTCGCTCTTCCACAGGGGCAGTCTCCAACCAGGGCATCGGCAGTCCTCGCTGAACCGAGAGTCGCCGTGCAGTTTAGAAGGAGTGTTACCCATGCTGCCGGACTGATCTGTTACCTATGTACCCGGTCTATACCTAGCCGTCGCCTAACGCTTGCTGGAGCTGCTCGCGCACGTTAGCCATTGCACCAAACTACGATCGTCCGCGCCAGCGCGGAACACGGCGTGGATGGAAAACCGGCAATACGCTTGAGGCTCTTCCTGACCGGCCGCTTGCCGCGGCCAAAGACTTGGCCCAAGCGGTTCCGCTCTGCCTGGAGCATCTCCAGGAGCTGCCGCCTTCGGGCCCGCATGGCATCGAGCTCCTGGGCTTCAGCATCGGGGAGTGCGCGGACCGCGGGTCGGACTCGATCGGTTGCAGCACTTCCCTTGTGTAGCCATTTTAATGCAGCAGTTTCGCAGCTGGCGATCCTCGGTCCTGCGGAACGCTAAGGCGCGATGAAGGCTCGAACCTGCTGATAGACGGTTTCGGTGAACATCCCCGTATGCGGCAGGCACTCGGTCTGGGTGTTTATCGCCCCCGCCAATGACACGCTCGAGTTCGGGATGATCGTCTGGTCGCACGGCGACCACCACGTGGCGTACCGCACGGCCCCCGGAGTTTCGTCGCCCGCGTTGAGCGCGGTGAGGAACGCCGATCCCGGCCTGGTCTCGATGCAGGGCGTCAACGAGCACTGATTCGCGGTCTCGGTCCCGTGGTTCGGACCGGCTATGGAGACCCACGCGTCGACCTTGGCGTCGCCACCAAGGTTCCTGATGTAGTACCGTGACGACACGCTGCCCATCGAGAACGCGACGATGTCGACCTTCGACGCGCCGCTCGCCGCGAGGATCGAGTCCACGCGAGCACGAATACTCTCGGCGATGATTCCGTTGGAGTCCGTGGAGCTGTAGGTGGCCGCCGAGAGCTCGCGAGCCGTCCATCCATCCTGTTGCAGCCGCGCCATCACCGGATTCCAGTCCGCGGCGGATCCGCCGAGGCCATGGACCAATACGACGGGGTCGTGCGCCAGCGGAATGACCGGAGCGGTGGGCGAGTCGCCACTGCAGGCAGTCAGGATGAAGAGCGCGGCGACTGCCGCGCGCGGTGGATGGGCGTGCATGCCGGCGCCGATGAAGCAGGCGCCGTGCCGCACGACCCTAAAGGGATTTTGTGGCAATGATCTCGATCACGGCGGGCGTGACCATCAGGGCGTGCGGGTCGTTCTCGGCGTTGGCCAGGGAATTCCGCACTCCCTCCGCCTCGTCGGACGTCAACGACCCGAGCTCGCGCATGCGCTCGACCCCGACCGCCACGAAAGCTTTTGGGCCACTCCCAGTGGCTTTCGGTCTCCACACGCGGTGCTGCAGGCCGAGCCGTTCGATCTCCTCGTCGTGGGTGCCGAGGATGTAATCCTTGTCTTGTGTCATTTCGGGGATGTTAGATGCGGGCGGCGACCTCGGCTATCCGAATTCTGTTGGCCACCGCTTGTGCGCATTACAAGACCTTACGGAGGACATAACCGGCAATTAAACAGGCAATTACCTTGGTGACAATAGTGCTATCAAAATCATATAACTTGCTTATGGTCAAGGCATTACCTAATATTACCCACCGGCAAGCGAACCGGTAACTTGATGAGGCGTTTCGTGCACCCATCCGCCATGGAGCCCTTGCTCCCACCCGATGGAGGAAAGTTCGAGTCCGTCGCCGTCCTCCTCCACAAGGAAGCGGGCGCCCTGGCTGCGTCCGCCCATCCCGCAACGAGGGCGGCGTTGGCCCGTCTAGTTCGAATTGTCAACTCGTTCTACTCCAACCTCATCGAAGACATCCGGACGACGCCCGCCGAAATCGCGGCGGCAATGCAGTCGGATTATTCGCACGATCCACGTCGAGCCGCGCTGCAGCGCCTCGCTGCTGCGCACGTCCGTGTGGAGGAGGCGGTGGACTCGGAGCTTGCCGCGAGGCCGGACGCGCCGGTCACGACTCCCGACTTCATTCGGCGGCTACATCGTGACCTGTATGCGCACGTCCCGGATTCCGAACGGATCGTTCGCTCGCCACGCGGGCGCGAATCCGTCGTGGAGCCCGGCGAGCTCCGCACGGAGGACGTGACGGTCGGCAGGCACATCCCGCCCGGAGCGGGGAGTCTACCGGCGCTGCTCGCCCATTTTCATGAAGCCTACCGCCCGGAAGGCCTTAGCGAAGTGCGTCGCGTGGTCGCCTTCGCCGCTAGTCATCACCGGCTCGCGTGGATCCATCCATTTCTGGATGGAAACGGCCGGGTCAGCCGCTTGCTGACGACGGCGTACGCGCGGCGGATCGGGCTGGATTCGAACGGCCTGTGGAGCATCGCGCGCGGCTTCGCGCGCTATCGGAGCGAGTACTACGGCGCCCTAGCGAACGCCGACGAGCCGCGGGGGTCCGCCCTCGATGGAAGGGGGAGTCTGTCGCTTGCGGGCCTCGAGGGCTGGTGTGATTTCGTCGTGCGCGTGGCGATGGATCAGATCCAGTACATGCGGTCCATTCTCAAGCCGGAAACGCTCGCGGACCGCCTGCGCGCGTACTCCGCGTATCGGACGAGCACGGACGTCAACGTCAAGGCGCCGCACGCTTGGCGTATCGAGTCCGGCGACCTTCTTGCCACGCTCGTATCGCGCGGCACGCTTTCGAGGCGCGACGCGCTGGACTATTTCCCCAAGGGTGAGCGGACCGCACGCGCGGCACTGTCGGTGCTTCTCAGGGACGGCATGCTCGAAGCCGACAGTCATCGCGCCGGCGTACGCCTTGCCTTTCCGCCCCAAGCCGCGACGATCCTTTTTCCCGACCTCATGACGATGCCGGCGCGCTGATGACCGGCCCCTTGAGGGAATAGAGGACGCGAGCAGCGAGAGGGCGCGTTGTCTCCCGTTGCGGCGATCTACTGCCCGTCCGTCACAGATCCATCACCATTCGCACGTCGGGGTCGATCGTCGAGCCCGGACCGCCGCGTGTCATCCACGACACGGTGAAGAACATGAGAAAGGAAAGCACCAGCGCCAATCCCGAAACGCTCACACCGGCGGGGAACGAATACGCCTTGCTGTAGGCCAGCGTTTCGAACACCAGCGTAAAGGTGAGCCCCGTGGCGATGGACGCGATCGCGCCTTCGCGAGTGGCGCCGGCCCAGTTGAGTCCGATCGCGAGCGACGGCACGAGCGTAGACGCGAACAGCCCCCAGCCGAAGATTCCAAGGAACGCGACGAGCGTTCCCGACAGCTGCGCGAGCAGCGCGGCGAGCAGCGAGATCACCACAGTGGACACGCGGCCCCATAGCAGCTCGTTGGCAACGGTGCGACCAAACGCTTTCGGGAGATCGTGCGTCACCGCCGCCGCCCCGATGCTCATGAATGAGTTGACGGTGCTCATGATCGCAGCCGCTACGCCCGAAAACACAAGCGCGGCGAGCAGCACGGGAGTGGCGTGCAGCAGGAACAGCGGGGTCGCGTCGTCCGGCCGCGCGAGCGGGGGCATCTGCCCCTGCACCACGAGCGACTTCGTCGCGATCCCCACCGCGAAGTACAGCAGCAGCGCCAGCATCAGCGCCACGGACATCAGCAGAGGATACCATTTGAGCTGCCGTGCGTCGCGCAGCATGTAGAACTTGTGCACCACGTGCGGCTGCGCGAGCGAGCCGAGCCCGAACACGAAGAAGAGCGACAGCGCGGCCATCGGCGTGAGCTTGCCCCAGGGTCCAAAGAATTCCGGGTCGACCGCGGTAACCGTCCGCGAGATCCCCGCGAGCCCCTCGCCGCCGCCACCGGCCTGAAGCGCGAACAGGAACACCAGCAGCGACGCGACGGCCATCAACGTTCCTTGAAACACGTCGGTGTAGATGCCGGCGAGAATTCCGCCGGCAACCGAGTACGCAAGGGTGATTGCCATGCCAAGCCAGATGCCGGTCGTGAGGCCCACGCCGAACACGGCGTCGATCACGAGACCCAGCGCGAGAATGTTGGTCGCCATGTAGCCGACGACGGCGATGATGATCGCCGCGCCGGCGAGCCCCTGCGCCGAGGGCGACCGGTAGCGCACACCGATGGCATCGGGAATCGTGATAAGCCCGCGCACCTCACCGAGGAGTCGCAGGCGCTTCGCGAGCACCCATGCTCCCATCGATGTCGTGATTGAAGCGGAGAGCACGAGGTAGAGCGCGCCGACGCCTGAGCCGTACACGAACCCGGGTCCGCCGATGAACACGAATCCGGACACGGTTGCGGCCATGGCGGCCAGCGCGAGAGGGAAGACGCCGATCCTGCGACCGGCGACGAAAAAATCCCTCGCGGTCCGGGTGCGGCGGGTGGCCCACGCGCCGATCGCGGCGACGACGAGGAAATAGACGATGGCGACGGCGACGATCACGGGCTGCCTGACGTCAGGCAGCGCCGTGGTCTGTAGCAACGCGATCACTCGCGCGCCTCGCTCTGGGCGCGGCTCGCTGCTTCACGAACGCGCTCGATGTCTTCCTCGGTCAGCGTCAGCTCGTCGAACGTGAGCGCGTAGGCGACCGGAAGAATCAGCACTGGCAGCACGCCAACTCCGTACAGCACGATCGCCGCGCGGCGCGGAAGGCCCAACAACAGCGGCTCGTTGGCTGCAGGGAGCAGCAACGCAGCCGCGAACGCACCCAGCAGGATCAGAAGCACAGCGGCAAACGGGAGTAGGAGACCGCGGAGTCCGCCGAGCGGCTGTCCCGTGCGCGCCGCGCCGAGCGCCATCGTGGCTACCATGGCGAACGAAGTCGCGATCGCTATGACCCAGGCGCTCCAGGTACTCGTTGCGCCGGTGACGATGGCAGCCGCGTACGCTACGCCAATCGATGCCATCGAGCCGGCCAGCACGGCGATCGCGGCTTTCCTGGTGCGGGCCTGCCGCGGGCGGGAGCTTTGATCGCTCATAGGCGTGCGAATGTAATCGCTCGCGACTCTCTGTCGCACCGCTCTGGCCCGGATTTCGCCTATGAGGCCGGCATGAATACGACTCGCCATTTTGCCCACCCCGTGGGCCTTTTCGCGCTGACGGCGCTGATCTCCCTTTCCGCGTGCTCGCGCGGCGACGCGGGCGCCGATACCGAGACTGAGACGGCCAAGGCCTGGGCGCCCGAGGAGCTGACGTCCGTTAACGGCATTCCGGCCGCCGCGATCACCACCGCGATGCAGGCAAGGCTCGCCGAAGAAGCGCCGCCCACCATCGATGGCCTGCAATGGCGGCGCACAAAGGCGCTTTACAGGGCTTACGGCAGCAAGCCGCTCTGGCTTACCTCGAAGGGTCTGCACGAGACCCGCACTCGCGCGCTGACCGACGCCATCCTGGCCGCGCACTCGGATGCGATGCGGATCGACGATTACCCCGTCAGCCGCCTCGCGAGCGCGCTTGCGGCCATCAAGGGATCAGGGCAACCGACCGCCGAGCAGTTCGCTGAAGCGGACGTCGTGTTCTCGGCTTCGTACGTCGCGCTGGGCGAAGACCTGCTCACGGGCCAGATCAATCCAAAGACGGTCTCGCAGAGCTGGTTCGTGGATCCGATGGACGAAAACGTCGACAGCGCGCTCTCGCGCGGACTGCGCATCGACGCGCTCGACCGGTCGCTCACGACGATGCGTCCGCAGGACGCCGACTACGTCGGCCTGCGCGCTGAGCTGGACAGGTACCGCAAGCTCGTGCTCGCCGGCGGATGGCCGCGGGTTCCGCTGACCGAATCGGTTAAGCCAGGCGAGCGGATCAGCCCCGCGGTTGCCGGCGCGCTGCGCGCGCGACTCACGAGGCAGGGATTCACGATCGAGGACGCGGCGCCGGGTGACACCGGGCGCCGGCCGGCAGCTGCTCCGGCCGCGACGTACGACCGCTCGCTCGCGGCGGCAGTCGCGCAGTTCCAGGCGCGCAGCGGCATCGTCGTGGACAGCGTGCTGGGCGGCGAAACTCTGGAAGCGCTCAACAGGCCAGCGCAATATCGGTTGATGCAGATCGCCGCGAACATGGAGCGGTACCGCTGGCTCCCGCGCACGCTCGGCGCGCGCTACATCTTCGTGAACGTGCCCGCGTTCCGCCTCGAGGCGTGGGACGGCGGCAAGATTGCGCTCGAGATGAAGGTGATCGTCGGCCAGGAGTACGAGGATCGCGCGACGCCGGTGTTCAGCGACTCCATGGAGTACGTGGTCTTCCGGCCGTACTGGCTGGTGCCGCCGAACATCGCGGCCAAGGAGATCTTCCCCAAAGGCTCCGGCTACCTCGCGGCCAACAACATGGAAGTGTACACGGCGCAGGGGGAGACGCGGGTCCGCCAGCGTCCTGGCGACGACAACGCTCTCGGGCAGATAAAGTTCATGTTCCCCAACGACTTCAACATCTACCTGCACGACACGCCGAACCGGGAGCTTTTCAAGGAAGACGTGCGTGCCTTCAGTCACGGCTGCATCCGGGTCGAGCGGCCGGACCGGCTCGCCAACTTCGTGCTGGATTGGCCGCAGGACAGGGTCGACGAGGCGATGAACAGCGGCCCCGAAGACCGCACGGTGAAGCTGCCTAGGAAGATACCGGTGTACATCGCGTACATCACGACGTACATGCGCGGCGGGCAGTTGTACTTCGGCAACGACCTGTATTCCCGTGACGACCGGCTGATGGAAGCCGTGGCGCCGGCGGCGATGCCGACCACGAAGGCGGTCGAAGCGGTGCAGGCGCTCAGGCGGATAGCCGAGCGGTAACTGCAACTACCACAGAGAACGGAATAGCTGCGAGCTGCCAGCTGACAGCTGCCAGCCATTCAGCTGCGGGCGACGTGGACCTTTCCGGGTAAGAGCCCTGCCATACGCAACGGCAGGTCAAAATCGTCTGCAGCCAACCAGCTCGTAGCTACTAGCTGGTCGCTCGCAGCTATTCCGTGTCTTTTGCGGTCATAGCTGTCGGCACTCGCGCGAATCCAGCACTGGCGGCGCGGTCATTGCAAAGTGAGAAGAAGCAGCAATCTCATTCACAAACACGGAGGTTAACGTGGCAGACCGCACTGACTTTTCAGACGAAGCGCGCGATAAGAGCCCCGGAATCGGCGAGCAGACGGGTGAAGGCGTAGGCGGAATCGGCGGGACGCTTGCAGGCGCGGCCATCGGCTCCGTCGGCGGTCCGATCGGCGCAGTCATCGGCGGAATCGCCGGGGCGCTCGGCGGCTGGTGGGCGGGGGAGAAGGTGGGACGCGCCGCCGAGGACTTCGGCGACCATGAGCCGCACTATCGCGAACATTATGACGCGAACAAGGCGAGCACCGTGGACTGGAACGGTGCGCGGGCGGGCTACGGCGTCGGGCATGTGGCCGGCCGCAATCCCAGCTACCGCGGCCGCAGCTACGACGAGGTGGAAACCGAGCTTCGCAAGGGCTGGAAGGATCGGGACCGCGATTTCGAGACCGTGAGACCGTACGTGCGACACGGGTACGAGCGTACGTCGAAGTCGGACTGGAGCGACCTCTAACGGCCACGTAGAACTGCCAAGCTGAGAGCTGCCAGCGGGACGCTGCCGGCTATTCGGCCGCAGGCGATGTTGACCTGCCGTTGTGGGGCGCCTGCCCCGCGCAAAGACAGGTCAACATCGCAGGCAGCTGGGCAGCTGGTAGCGTTTTTCGCTGGCAGCTCGCAGCTATTCAGTTCTCTGTGGCAGTCAACCGATCGTCACCTTCTCCATCACGACGTTCGTCTTCGGCCGGTCGCCCGGCGCCGTGGGCGTCGTACCGATCTTCTCTATCACGTCCATCCCGTCCACGACCTTGCCGAACACCGCGTGCTTGCCGTCGAGCCATGCCGTGGGAGCCAGCGTGATGAAGAACTGCGAGCCGCCCGAGTTGGGCCCGGCGTTCGCCATCGACAGGATCCCCGCGGAATCATGCTTCAGCTCGGGATGGAACTCGTCCGGGATCATGTAGCCGGGGCCGCCAGTGCCCGTGCCCTTGGGGTCGCCGCCCTGGATCATGAAGCCCTTGATGACGCGGTGAAAGATCACGCCGTTGTAAAAACCCTTCTCGGCGAGGTCTATGAAGTTCTTGGTGGTCTTCGGCGCGCGATCCTCGAACAGCTCGACCTTGAAGGTGCCGAGGTTGGTATCGATTTGGGCGGTGCGGTTCACGTCGCTCTCCAGTACGGGATGGTTCAGGTAGGATAACGCACTGCCTTCCAATCCAAGAGTCGGCTCGTTCTGCCGGTGGAACGGCGCCCCGCCATCCCGGGACGAAATCGACTACTGACGCCCCCGCGCACCACTTGTAGTATTTAGTCGGCTGGACCGGCGTTTACTGGAGTGCGATGCGACCTACCGACGTATCCGACCCGGCATACTACCACCAGGTCGTCGATTGCCAATGGGCATGTCCCGCGCACACCAACGTTCCGGAGTACATCCGGATGGTGGCGCAGGGTCGCTATACGGAAGCGTATCTGCTGAACCGGCAGTCAAACGTCTTTCCCGGAATTCTCGGCCGCACCTGCGACCGGCCGTGCGAGCCCGCGTGCCGCCGGACGCGCATCGACGGCGAGCCCGTCGCCATCTGCCGGCTCAAGCGGGTCGCTTCCGATTACCGTGACGACGAGGAGATGCGGGCGAACCTGCCGAGCATTCCGGAAAAGAAAAACGGTCGGAGGATTCTCTGCATCGGCGCGGGACCGGCGTCTCTGACCGTCGCCAACGATCTCCTCCCGCTCGGCTACAGCGTGACGATGTACGAGAAGTACGATCGCGCGGGCGGCTTGATGTGGAACAACATTCCGCGCTTCCGGCTACCGCCCAGGGTGCTCGACGAGGAGATCGGGATGATCCTCGACATGGGCGTCAACCTCCGGACGAATCACCCGGTCACGAGCCTTGCCACGGTTCTCGATGAAGGGTGGGACGCGATCTTCATCGGCTCGGGCGCCCCGCGCGGCAAGGAGCTCGAGCTGCCCGGACGGCACGACACCGACCAGATCTACATCGGGATCGACTGGCTTCAGTCCATCGCGTTCGGCCACATCAAGTCGATCGGGCAGCGCGTGCTGGTGATCGGTGTCGGCAACACGGCGATGGATTGCTGCCGCTCGTCCAAGCGAATGGGGGGGACCGACGTGAAGGTGATGGCGCGCCGGTCGCGCCCGCACTTCAAGGCCTCGCCATGGGAGCTCGCCGACGCGGAAGAAGAGGGCGTCGAGATAGTGGAGAACCACGCGCCCAAGCGGTTCATCGTCGAGAATGGTGTGCTCACCGGGATGGAGTTCGACGTCGTGGAGTGGGGCGAGGACGCGAAGGGGCGCGCAGTCAGCAAGACGCTGAGCACGGTAGTGCTACCGTGCGACGCGGTGATCCTCGCGATCGGGCAGGAGGCGGCGTTCCCGTGGATCGAGCGCGATCTCGGAATCGAGATGGACGAGTGGGGCGCGCCGACCGTCGACCGCAAGACGTTTCAGACGACGCGCGAGGGCGTGTTCGTCGGCGGGGACGCGGCGTGGGGGCCGGAGAACATCATCTGGGCCGTGGCGCACGGCCACGAAGCCGCCATCTCCATCCACCAGTACTGCCAGTCGAAGTCGCTCACCGACAGGCTGCCGTGGGGGATGAACCTCGTCAGCCAGAAGATGGGGATGCACGAGTGGAGCTACAGCAACGACTATGACGAGGCGCAGCGCGCCAAGATGCGGCACGTCGCCCTGGCCGCGCGGCTGCGCAATATGGAGGAGGAGGTCGAGGTGGGGTTCGATCTGGAGCAGACGCTTCGCGAGGCCGAGCGTTGCCTCAACTGCGATGTCCAGACGCACTTCACCGACGCGCTGTGCATCGAGTGCGACGCGTGCGTCGACGTCTGTCCGGTGAGCTGTCTCACGATCGCGCCGAACGGAACGTCGGACGAGCAGGAGCTGCTGCAACGGCTCACGGCGCCGGCGCTCAATCCGGATCAGCCGCTGTTCGCCTCCGGCCCGCTGCCGCAGACGAAGCGCCTGATGCTCAAGGACGAGAACATCTGCATCCACTGCGGACTGTGCGCGGAGCGCTGTCCGACGGCCGCGTGGGACATGCGGAAGTTCGACCTACTGATTCCGTACGCGGGGCTATCTCCCTGCGCCACGCACCCGGGTCGCCGGGCGCTGCCGTTGCGCGTCGCGACGGGAGCCGCATGACCGCTCCCGCGCGCAGTCAGCTGAACGACTTCGCATTCAAGATCGGCAGCGTCAACGGCACGGGGTCGTCGAGCGCGAACGATCTCATTCGCAAGGCGATCTTCCGCATGGGCATTCCGGTCTCGGGGAAGAACATCTTCCCGTCGAACATTCAGGGGCTGCCTACGTGGTACGAGATCCGCGTGAACGCCGCGGGGCACACCGCGCGCACGCCCGAATTCGACCTGATGGTGGCGATGAATCCCGCCACGTACGCCCGCGACATCGCCGAGGTCCGGCCCGGCGGATGGCTGCTGCACGATTCCACCTGGCCGCAGCCGCAGTCGCTCATGCGGGACGACGTGACCGTGCTGGGGGTGCCGCTCGCGCGGCTGTGCAACGAGAGCTTCGCCGGTGCGCGCGAGCGCATCCTGATGAAGAACATCGCATACGCCGGCGCGCTCGTGGCGCTGCTCGGCATGGACATGGAAGTGGTGCGCGAGCTGCTGTCGCAGACGTACTCGAAGAAGAAGGCGTTGCTCGACTCGAACTTTCTCGCCGTGCGGCTCGGCCACGACTGGACGCGGGAGCGCTTCGACTGTCCGCTGCCGATCCGGCTGCAGACGATGGACGCGACGCGAGATTCCATCCTGATCGACGGCAACACCGCGGCCGCGCTCGGCTGCATCTACGCCGGCGCGACGGTCGCGGCGTGGTATCCAATCACGCCATCGACGTCCATGCTCGACGCCTTCCAGGGATTCGTCGGCAAGCTGCGGCGCGATCCGGAGACCGGGTGCGGTCGAGTGGCCGTCATCCAGGCCGAGGACGAGCTCGCCGCCGCCGGAGTCGTGGTCGGAGCCAGCTGGGTTGGCGCGCGCGCGTTCACCGCGACCAGCGGGCCGGGCATTTCCCTGATGAGCGAGTTCATCGGGCTCGCGTACTACGCCGAAGTCCCCACGGTGATCTTCGACATTCAGCGCACGGGACCGTCGACCGGGATGCCGACGCGGACGCAGCAGGGCGATCTTCTGCTGTGCGCATACGCCTCGCATGGCGATACGAAACACATCTTGCTCTTTCCGGCTGACCCGGGCGAGTGCTTTGATTTCGCTGTGCGCGCGTTCGATCTCGCCGAGCGGTTCCAGACGCCCGTGTTCGTGCTGTCCGATCTCGACATCGGAATGAACGACTGGATGGTCCCGCGACTGAAGTGGGACGACAGTTACCGGCCGGATCGCGGCAAGGTCCTCGGCGCGGAGGAGCTCGCGGAGATCGCAAAGTTTCACAGGTACGTGGACGCGGACGGTGATGGCGTGGCTGCGCGTACGCTGCCCGGGGTCCATCCAAAGGGCGCTTTCTTCACGCGCGGCTCGGGGCACAACAGGTTCGGCGGTTACACCGAGGATGCGGCCGAGTACTCGGACGTGATGGTGCGGCTCTCCAAGAAACTGGAGACCGCCGCGGACAGCCTGCCGGCGCCGGAGATCAAATCCGCTCCGGGCGCGGCGGCGGGGATCGTGTCGCTCGGGGGCTGCCATCGTGCGGTGCTGGAGGCGATCGAGCTGCTGGCCGGCCGGGGGATCGCCGTCGATTACCTCCGGATCCGGGGATTTCCGTTCGTATCGGAGGTTGACGCGTTTCTCCGGAGCCACCAGCGAATCTTCGTGGTCGAACAGAACCGCGACGCGCAGCTCGCCTCGCTGCTCGCGCTCGAGACCGGCTTTGCGCGGGAGCGATTGGAGCACGTCGGGACTTTCGGGGGGATGCCTTTGAGCGCGCGGGACGTGGTCGAGGACGTCGTGGCTGCGCTCGGTGGCGCGGATGAGCCGGCCCACGAGGCCAGGCTCCCGCAGGGCGCGGGCGATACGGCGGTGACGGAATGACTTACATCACCAAGCCCAAGGTTCGGCACCCCTCGCTGCCGAAGAACCGGCTCGGGCTCACGACGCGCGATTACGAGGGCGCGATGTCCACGCTCTGCGCCGGTTGCGGCCACGACTCGATCACGGCCGCGATCATCCAGGCCGTCTTCGACCTCAGCATCGAGCCGCACCGCGTGGCGAAGATGAGCGGGATCGGCTGCTCGTCGAAGACTCCGACGTATTTTCTCGGGCAGTCGCACGGCTTCAACTCGGTGCACGGCCGGATGCCCGCGATCGCGACGGGGGCGAACGCGGGCAACCGCGAGCTCATCTGCATCGGCGTCTCCGGCGACGGTGATTCTCTGTCGATCGGGCTCGGCCAGCTGTGCCACGCGATCCGCCGGAACGTGAACATGCTGTACGTCATCGAGAACAACGGCGTGTACGGATTGACGAAGGGCCAGTTCTCCGCGTCGGCGGACGTAGGGACGAAGTCGAAGCGCGGCGTCGAGAACGTCAGTCCGCCGATCGATCCGGTGTTCCTCGCGCTCACCCTCGGCGCGACGTTCGTCGCGCGCAGCTTCTCGGGCGACAAAGCCCAGCTCGTGCCCATTCTGAAGGCGGGACTGCAGCACCGGGGGTTCGCGCTGGTGGACGTTATCTCGCCATGCGTCGCGTTCAACGATCACGAGGGGTCCACCAAGAGCTACATGTACACGCGGGAGCACGCGCTTCCGCTGGTCGAGGCGGAGTTCGTCCAGCTGAACGGCGCGCACGATTTCGTTCCTCCCGCGAGCGAGATCACGACGTCGTACGAGCCCGGCTCGGTGAGCTCGGTCACGCTGCACGACGGGAGCAGCGTACGGTTCAGGAAAGTCCCGGAGAGCTACGATCCGACGGATCGCGACGCCGTGTACTCCTATCTCCGCGAGCGCGAGCACTCGGGAGAGGTGGTGACCGGCCTGCTGTACATCGATCCCTCCGCGGGGGACATGCACGCTACCCTGCGCACCGTCGAGCGTCCGCTGTCAGCGGTGCCGTTCGAAGAGCTGTGTCCCGGCGCCGCGGCGCTGGAGGAGATTCAGAAAGCGTTCAGGTAGGCCCGGCGCGGCGCTTCCCGCCGATATTTGATTGCCGAAGAAATCGAAATCGACCCAGGCGTCGGTGCTGCGTGGCTCATGCGGACGGGATGGTCAGCTCGACCTCGTCGCCGGCCCAGATCATCATCTCCTCGCTGACCGGCGCCCGATTGCTGCCGATGAAATCCGCCTGGAACCGGACGAGCGCACCCGTCCCGACGAGAGTGCTCGGGATGACGAAGGTTCGCGTGCTCTGCCCGGTCACAGAGCCGAGGCGGATTCGCTGCCCCGACCTGACCGCGTACACGTTGACGTCGAGAAATGACCGGTTCTCGACCTCGACCGTCGCCCGCCCCTGGGTGTCGCGTCCCGGCGCGGCGGCCGGCGCGCACGCCATCGCCAACCCCACCAGGAGGGGAAGGGCCAGGGCCCGCGACACGCGATATACCGCGGGGCTCACAGCGCGCGCGCGTTGAAAGTGTCGCACTGCTCGACGTTTCCGGTCTCGATGCCGCGCTTGAACCAGCGGACGCGCTGCTCCGAGCTGCCGTGCGTGAAGCTCTCCGGCACTACCGTTCCCTGCGTCTTGCGCTGGATCCGGTCGTCACCGATCGCGGCCGCGGCGTTCAGTCCTTCCTCGACGTCGCCCGCCTCGAGGATCCGGCGGGACTGGTTGGCGTGATTCGCCCAGATTCCGGCGAAGCAGTCCGCCTGCAGCTCCTGCATTACTGAGAGCTGGTTCGATTCCGCCTCGCCGCTACGCTGGCGCTGCGCTACGGTGCGCTCCGAGATGCCGAGCTGGTTCTGCACGTGGTGCCCCACCTCGTGCGCGATCACGTACGCCTGCGCGAAGTCTCCATCGGCGCCGAACCGGGAGCGTAGATCCTCGAAGAAGCTCAGATCGATATAGATGTCGCGGTCGAGCTGGCAGTAGAACGGGCCCATCGCGGCTTGCCCGGTGCCGCAAGCGGACGGGGTCATCCCCGAGTAGATCACGACTTTCGGCTCTTCGTAATCCTGGCCGTTGGTGCGGAAGATCTCGGTCCAGGTGTCCTCGGTGTCGCCCAGCACGGCGGCGACCAGGTCCCGATTCGGGTCGTTGGCGAGAGCGGCCGAGTCGGCTGGAGACAGTGGACCCGTTGCCTGGGGCGCGGAGTTCAGCAGCGCTCCCGGGTCGACGCCGAGGAAGAGGGCGATAAGGAGTATGGCGATTCCGCCGATTCCGCCTCCCATCGCGGGACCCATCCGCATCCCGCGCCTGTCTTCGATGTTGGTGCTACGTCGTCCTAGCCGCACTCACGCCTCCTTTAAGGGAAGGATCTCCACATGTTCCTAAGCAACTGCCGTACTAGCGCGTCGGATGTTGCCTCCAAACGCGTCCCGCGTCCTCCCACAGTGCCACGGACGACTCCCCTCATAGCCCCGGAGTACGGGCCGGCTTCGGTCAGCCGGCGCCGCCTCGGCAATCTCGCCGTGTTCCTGGTCGTTGGCTCGCTTGCGGCGGCCATTGGCTACCTCCCGTGGGAAGTTCCGGCGCTGCTGGTTCCCTGGATCGGCGGCGTGTGGCTCGCCGGCCATCTCATGTATCGCGCGTCGTCGTCCGGGCGGTCACAGTGGATCGAGACCGCGTCGTATTGCCTCGACGCTCTCTGGCTCACCGCCGTTTGCTTCTATCTGGGCGGCGCCGATTGGATCGCGAGCGCCTTCTACGTTCTGCTGGTCATAACGGCGGCGGCTTCGCTCCCGATGGCCAAGGCGGGGCTCGTCGCGGTGGTCGCGTGGGCCGGGTTTGCCTGGCTGAGTCTTGGCGAAGCCATGGGGACGATTGCACTGCCTGAGTTTGGCGCTGCCCCGGGCAACGGCATCCCTATCCAGTTCGCCGTGCTGACCGTGGTGGTGCAGGGAACTACGCTCGCCCTCGCGCTGCTTCTGCAGCAGGCGCTGCTGGGCGCGCTCCGCCGCTCCGAGGCGCGGCACCGCGCGATACTGGGTGCGGCGTCCGACATGGTGATCGTGCTGGACGGCGAGGGGATCATCCAGGGCGCGAGTGAGGTGTTCGCCGAGCGAACGGCCTTTCCCATCCGTAGTCTCGTGGGAACGCGGTTCGCCGACGTCGTCGACCGCCAGCACGTGGACACGTGGACGCGCGAGCTCGAGACCGCATGCACCGGCGAGCACGCGCCCTTCGAGATCGCCTACCGCTCGACTCACGCCAACCAGGGATGGATCGCGGGGACGTTGATTCCGCTCCCGCCCGAGAACGGAGAAGACCGGGTCCTCATGATTGCGCGGGACGTGAGCACGGAGCACCGCTCGGTCACGGCGCGAAAAGCCTCCAGCGCTTAGCGAGGCTCGTCCGGGGCCACCGAGAGAAACCGGTGCGCCTGTTCCCATCCCGACGGGTCACGGCGCAGCTCGGCGTCGAACGCCGCGGTCATGCGTCGCGTGGCATCTGCGACTGCGCCCTGGGCTACGTTGATCTCCCCGCCGATGACCACCTGCAACTTTCCGGCGCGGTAGCGCGTCAACACGGGGACGATCGGCACGCCGGCGGCGAGAGCGATGCGCGCGACGCCGGTGGAGACCTGGACGTCCCGCCCGAGAATCGATGCCGTCGTCGAGTGGTCATCTCCCGGAGGGCCGAAGTGGTCCGCGGTCACTGCCGCCGCGGCCCCGTGTCGGATGCGCCGTACCAACTCCCGGAGCCCGCGCCACGTGCAGGGCACGTGCGCTTTCCCGGCGCGGTCCAGCCAGCGGCCCGCCGAGAAGACGAGGCCATCCGACTGACGAGCCATCCAGAGCGCGAGAGTCCGCCCCCACGGCGTATGGTAAATGGCGTAAATGCAGCTTCCTCTAGACGCGGTCGCCCCGATGACTTCGATGCGTCGCAGTACGGCGTCGGTGAACCCAAGTGCGAGCAGCACGCGCAGGCACTCGCGCGCGATCCGCGCGAACCAGATCGCGCGGAGTTCTGCCGTGCCGTCGGTGTGGCCGCCGTGCGCCTGAAACAGCCGGGCGCGGACGCGCGCCGTTCGCTCCGGCCGTAACCCCGCATCGAGCGCGGCGAGGGGTGCGGCGAGGAAGACCTTCCCGCTGCGCGTCCCGAAGTAGACGCCGGCGGTCTCCGCCCGGTCCACCGCCATCGAATCCCGCAGCACACATTCGTACGCGCTCTCCTGCGGCAGTCCTTTCGTGAGAGGGTGCCACGATGCTCCCGCGTCACGGGTGCGATACACACGGAGCTTGGCCTCGGGAACGACGCGGAACACGTCCGCTTCGATCGGCAGGATATAGACGGTGTCGGGGTCGTGCGGGTGCATCGCCATCGCGAATCCGAAATCCGATGGGACGCCGTTGGCGATGTCCTGCCAGCTGTCGCCCCAATCGTCGCTCCGGTACAACCCCCAGTGATTCTGCAGGAACAGTCGCTCGGGACGGCTCGGGTGATTCACGACCTTGTGCACGCACTGGCCGAACTCGGGATGCTTGTCAGGCATGAACTCGGCGCGCACCCCCTTGTTGCTCGCACGCCAGCTCATGCCGCCGTCGTCGGTGCGGTACGCGCCGCCCGCCGAGATCGCGACGAGCATCCGGTCGCTGTTCGTGGCGTCCTGAACGATCGTGTGCAGGCAGAGACCGCCGCCGCCGGGCATCCACTGCTTGCGATGCGGATGATCCAGCAGCCCCTGGACGGGCGTCCAGCTCTCTCCTGCGTCGGTGGTCTTGAACAGCGCCGCCGGCTCGACGCCGCAGTACAACACGTCGGGCTGGTCTGCGGGACCAGGCGTTATCTGCCAGATCTGCTTGAGCGCCAGCTCCGATCCTTCGGGAAAGGTGACGTTTGGCTCCTCGGGAATCTTCCAGCTCTTGCCCAGGTCGTCGCTCGAGGCGAGCACCGTGCCAAAATGAGAATTCATGGCCGTGGCAAAGAGACGCTGCCTTCCGGCGCGATTGTCGAGCGCCATCGCGTACACCGCGTGTCCTTTCAGATACGGGCCCTCCATCTGCCACCTCTTACGGGCCCTGTCGGGACGAAGCAGAAACGCGCCCTTCATGGTTCCTACAAGAACCAGGGGAACTGTGTTGGCGGCCATTGGAGGTGTCCGGTTTATGGTGCGTAACCGCACCGGAATATTGTCACATTCTGACAGTAAACCAGCTACATTCAGATGTATCAGGCCGTGCTCACGTCGAGCTCTCCGGCCGGGCATTCAGAATCGACATCGGACAAGGTACCACTGGTAACCTTTGCCGTCCTCCTGGGTGGTTCCCCCAGCGCCCCGTTCCGGCGCACAGGAGTTGACGATGCAAGTCCGCCCGAAGTCGAGCCAGGCGCAAGCCGGCTCTCTCGAGAGAAACTCGCTGCTGCGCGCGCTTTCGCCCGCCGACTACGAGAAAGTCGTACGGGATGCGAGCGTCGTTCCCCTCCGACTGAAGCAGGACCTCATCGAGCCCGGTGAGGCGATCAGCCATGTCTGGTTTCCCCAGAGCGGACTGCTGTCGATCGTGAACGACATGGACGACGGCAAGACCAGCATCGAGGTGGGGGTAATTGGCCGGGAAGGAGTTGCGGGATTGCCGCTGTTCTACGGCAAGAAGAATCAGCCGTTCCGGATTCTCGTGCAGGTGGCGGGAGAAGCAAAACGAATCCCGTCCGATTCGTTCGAGGAAACCATGAAGAACGTCCCTTCGCTCGAGCCACTGGTGCATCGGTACACGCTCGCGCTCATGAACCAGGCGGGGCAACAGGTCGCCTGCAACAGGTTGCATTCGCTGGAGCAGCGCTGCGCCAAATGGCTGTTGACGACGCACGATCACATGGACACAGAGGAGCTGCCGCTGACCCAGGAGTTTCTTGCGATCATGCTCGGTGTCAGGCGGCCGGGAGTGACGGTTGTGGCGCAGACCTTACAGGGCGCCGGGCTGATCCAATACAGGCGTGGCCGCATCACGATCACGGACCGCCTCGGACTGGAGAGGATCGCCTGCGAATGCTACCGCAGGATTCGCGACGACTATGAAGGGCTGCTTGGCGATCATGTGATCTCGCGTGGCTTGGTACCGCGCGTGAGAGTCGCCTAGCCGGTTTGACCAAGTAAGCCCTAAACGGAGGCCGTAAGGTAAGTTCTAGACCTACGTTTTGTACTTTTCTTGCTTTTCCCGGGGTATTGGGGCTAACCGTGGGGCCGAAACTCATGATTTACGCCTGCACTCAGCAGGCGATCTGAGCAGGCCGCGGGACCAAGGCAGCGAAATGGGTGACAGTCAGGAGTCCCGGTCCAACGGCGTGTCCGCTGCGATTGCGCGGGACTGGGCCGGCGCCCTGGAGGTGCTGCGTTTCGAGCTGATGGATGTGGTCGACGGCAAGTCATCCTTGTCGGATCTTCGCCCAACCGTGCGTCAGCTTTGCATTCTCGCGCACAGCGAAGACGTGAGGGCGGAGGAGCTGCTGGTTCGGTTCAAGGAGACCTGGGCGAGCCTCCCCGCGCTGTCCGGCTTGCCGCGCGGTCGCCAGCGCAACGACCTCATGGCTCGCGTAGCGACCATGTGCATCGAGGAGTTCTACGGGACCCCCTCAGGGCAGAGCGCTCCGCACGATTCTTGATGTAGCAGGACGCACGCGGATCGTCCCGCGCGCGGATCGTGGAGGGCCGTTGGAACAGTTCGACGATTGCCCGCTTGCGCCCATTCTTGCCGAAAGGATGCGCGAAGCCCGCCTGGATCTCATCAACAGGTGGCTGACCCGTATCAGCGAGCGCGTGGAGCTGGATCCGAACAGCGTGTTCCCTTCGGAAGACCTGCTCGATCACGTGCCCGTACTCGTCGACGGCATTGCCTCCTGCATCGAGAACCCGTCGCTGAGCATCGGCGCCGATGCGCCCGTCATCGCGAAGGCGATGGAGCTCGGCGCTCTCCGCCACAGCCAGGGTTTCGACGAGTACCAGATACTGAAGGAGTTCGAGATACTGGGCGGCGTCATGTTCGCGTTCCTCACGCGTACCGTGCGCGAGCTCAAGAAGCCGTGCGAGAATGCAGATCTCCTGGTCTGCGCGCACCGGCTGTTCAACGCCATCACCGTGATACAGCAGGCCACGATCACGCACTACCAGGAGCTGCTGCGCGAGCGCGTGAAGGAGAGGGAGGACCGGCTGCGCGGCTTCAATCAGGCGCTGAGCCACGAGATGAAGAACCGGCTCGGCGCCACGATGGGCGCCGCCGAGATACTCGATCAGGGGGAGATGGGCTCTGCGGAAGAGCGTCAGAAGATTCTGCAGCTCCTCCTACGCAACCTCTCGAGCATGCGCGCTACGATCGACAACCTCGTCGAGCTGTCCCGGCTCGATCACGACGCCCGGCAGGCGCGCCACGTCCCGTTGCGCAGCGCGGTCGCGGAATCGGCGCGCCAGCTGCGCAGCTTCGGAGAGCAGAGCGGCGTGAAGATCGCCATCGCCGAAGATTTTCCCGGTGTGGAAGTGGCCGCCGCCGCAGTGGAACTGTGCCTCACCAACCTGATCTCCAACGCCGTCAAGTATCACGACAAGGCGAAGAGCGACCGGTGGGTGCGGATCGAGGCGGCGATGGAGAGCGCGGATGACGGGACGCCGCGCGCGGTGATTCGCGTGGTGGACAACGGCCTCGGAGTCCCGGTCGACGAGCGGGACCGGTTGTTCGAGCGGTTCTTCCGCGCCAGCCACGAACATGCGGGAGAGATCGAAGGCACGGGGCTCGGGCTCAGCATCGTGCGGCAGACCGCCAAGGCGATGGGCGGCAGCGCGTGGGCCGAGTTCAGCGGCGAAGAATCAATTTTCGCGTTTTCGATTCCGTGCCGGCGGGAGGCGGATTCGGGGCAACGCATCGCGGAGCAAACTGCCACACTGTAAATGTGGCAGTTGCCCGCTTTACGGCCTTAGCTGCCGGAGCACCTCCCCCAGCCGGCGGATCTCTTCGCCGTAAGTCGCCCAGTCGCCCGACCGCTGTGCCGCGAGCGCCCGGTCATAATGCTGCTGCGCGCGCTGGGCCAGCGTCGCTCCGACCGATGCTACCGGTGCCGGAGTCGCTGGCACCGCGGCGGGCGGCGCCCCCGAGACCGGCGCGGCGGCGCCTGAGACATCCCGGCCCGCTCTCTCGGCACGCGCATCCCCTTCCGCGCCGAACAGCCGCGCGAGCCCCTGCTCGAGCGTCTCCTCCATCACGACGTGGTTCTGATACGCGACGATCACCCGCTTCATCTCGGGGATCGTCCCTCCCCTCGCGCGCGTGTACAACGGCTGCACGTAGATGAGCGACTCCTCGATCGGGATCACGAGCAGCTCCCCCTTGATCACTTCCGAGCCGCTCTGGTCCCACAGCGTGACCTGCCGGGAGATTTCGGTGTCCTGGTTGATCCGGTTCATGATCTGCCGGGGACCGAACACGAGCGACTGCTTGGGGAAGCGGTAGACGATCAGCTCGCCGTACCGCTCGCCGTCATTTCGCGCGACCATCCACGACGCCAGGTTGTCCTTCCCCCGGGGTGTGAACGGACTCATGTAGATGTATTCGGCCGCCTGCTCCCCGGGCAGCCGCATTATCACGTGCCGCATGAACGGGTTTCCATGCTCCGCCTCCGTCGCCACGCGAGGCATCTGCCATTGGTCTTCGCGGTGGTAGAAGGTGTGCGCGTCCACCATGTGATAGGTCGAGTAGAGCGTCGTCTGCGCCTCGAACAGGTCGGTCGGGTATCGCACGTGCCGCCGCAGATCGGCGGGCATTGCCGAGAGCGGCTGGAAAATGCCGCCGAATATCCGTCCGTACGTCCGGATGAGCGGGTCAGCGGGATCGGCGACGTACGCGGTGATCTTCCCCTGATAAGCGTCGATCACGAGCTTCACGCTGTTGCGCATGTAGTTCACCCCGTCACCGCGCGGCTGCGAATACGGGTAATGGCCGCTGGTGGTGTACGCGTCCACGAACCACTTGAGTTCGCCCGCCTCGTTCAGGACGAGGTACGGATCACCGTCGAACGACAGGAAGGGAAGCGCCTTGCGCACGCGGGTCGGGATGTCGCGGTCGTACATCACCCGGCTCTGCGGTGAGACGTCGTTCGAGAGCAGCAGCTTGAGCGACTGGAAGTGCCAGGCGAAGAGCAGCTTCTTCGCGAAAGATCCGATCGGGACTCCGCCGCTCCCCTTGTAGCTCGTGAAGATGTTCTGGTCGCCCGAGGGATAATCGAACTCGGGTTGGCCCGTGTTCACGAACGCGTAGCTCTGGGTCAGCTCACCGAAGTAGATCTGCGGTCGCGTGATCTTGAGCGATACGACGGATGCGGGAGGGAGGTCCTTGATGAACAGGACGGGCAGGCCCTCCTGCGTGACCTGGTTCACGGGGGCCATGGTCAGCCCCATGCCGTGCGTGAAGGTCAGTCTCTCATTGATGAACGTCTTCGTGGGGAGGAGGCTGGTGTTCATCTCCCGGGCCGAAAGGTGCACCTGGCGGTAACGGCCGTCGATCATGTACCGGTCGTCGTCGACCTGCACGAAGTCGTAGTACAGCCGTATCTCCTGCAGCGATCCGAACGTCTGCGCGAGAAGGTCGCGCTCCCACAGCCGCACGTTCTCGATGGTTCCAGGATTGGCGGTGATGTCCGCCATGCTCAGCCTGTCCTCGCCGCTCAGGTCGCGCGTCGTTACGTGGTCGAGCCCCCACGCCTCGCGCGTGGCCTTGATGTGGTGGCCGAGGTAGGGCGTCTCGCGGTTCAGCTCGTTCGGCGCGACGAGCAGCTTCTGCATGGCGAACGGGAAGACTCCGCGCCCGACGATCGCGACGGCGAGATACAGCGCGATCGCGACTGCGCCGAACCAGACGAGCTTGCCGCGGACCATCCCCCAGACGACCAGCGCGGCCGATAGCAGCGCGACGATTGCGGAAAGGTTGAGAGCGGGGAGCGTCGCGTGCGTATCCGTATAGCTGGCGCCGAACAGCGGGCCGGTGGTGGAATACACGAGCCCCGGCACGCTCACCGCCCACAGACGAATGGCGACGAGTACGAACAGGAACGCGAGCATTCCTCCGATGTGGAATGCCGCGGGTCGCTCTACGGAAGGCCGGCGTGGCGGCAGGATCAGATCGCCGCGTACCCAGTACATCGCGGTCGTGGCCAGGAGCGAGAGGACGGTCAGGGAGATCAGCACGTTCAGCACGGCCGCGGCCAGCGGCAGCGTGAAGAGGTAGTAACTGATGTCGCGGCCGAAGATCGGGTCGGCGGTTCCAACCGTCACGCCGTACGAGGCCTGCAGCACGGTCATCCACAGCGCCGAAAGCGAGACGCCGAACAGGAACGAGAGAACCAGGGCCAGCGGAAGCGAGAGCTTCCCGACAATCGCGACAACATCCACCGGCGGACCCGTTGGGTTCGCGAGCAGAATCGGCTGCGTGACGGGGCCGCGCTGCGCCAGGCGCAAGTTGCCGTACAGGAAGGCGAATGTGAGGAGCCCGCCGATTCCGAAAAGGGCGCCCCGCGTGTTCAGCTCGGTCCAGAAGACAGTCTGGTACCCGAGCTCCTTGAACCAGAGCCAGTCAGTGGCGGCGCCGATGAGCCACGGGATGAGCCCGAAGAAGACGACTAGGAACAGCACGATCCATTTTCTGAACCGCCGCTTCGGACGCGGGGGAAGCTGGCGGAAGGAGCCCAAGTCGATGGGTGGCTCGTACGGAGGGATCGTCATGCTGGTCCAGGTTGGAAGTTCGTCGATGAATATACAGATGACTTGTCTGTTTCGGGGACCGGGCACATCATCCGGCCGGCCAATCGCGGCGGAGAACACGCAATGGGTGACCCGCCGGCTCTCCTGGCCCCAGCGATACCACAGGCGTGGAGCCCGGGACTTGGGTGTGTACATGCCGGGCGCGCTTTATGCTACATAAAAGCCACCGTTAGGTGATGGCTACGCGTCGCCCACGAACGTCATATCAACGTCAACCCGCCGATCCGATGCAAACAAACCGCATTCGTCGTTTATCCGTCTTGGGCGGAATGGTGTTGGGGATTCTCGCGGCCACAGGTGTGATTCGGGCGCACGATTTCTGGCTGATTCCGAACGCATTCATAGCCGAGCCGGGCGAGCAGATAGAAATACTTGGTCAGACATCGAGCGCGTTCCCGACCAGCGAAGCGGCCGTCACGCCCGCCCGCATCGCGTCCGCGAGGCTCATGGGCGCAGCTTCCACCGCCGACATCAGTGATCTTTCGGCACGGGGAACGTCCTTGCTTCTGCGCCACCGGCAACCTGCCGAGGGTCAATACCTAGTCGCCGTGCAGTTGAAGCCCCGATCGGTACGGGAGTCACCCGAGAGTTTCCGGCGCTATCTCACGCTCGAAGGAGCGCCGGAGGCGCTGGCACGGTACGAACGCGAAGGGCTCCTTCCCACTACCGACAGCGTCACACGCCGCTACGCCAAGTACGCCAAGACACTCGTGCAAGTGGGACGGGGATCCGACCGCTCATTTCACCGGAACTCGGGACACACGCTGGAGCTGACCCCCTTGTCCGATCCGGCGGCGGTCCAGCCGGGGCAGGCGCTGTCCTTTCAGCTTTCGCTCAACGGGCGTCCGCTTGCGGGCGCGCACGTGCATGCTGGCGCCGCGCCCTTTGGGTCAGCGGCCTTTACCGACACCGCTGCGGCCCGCGCGGCCCGTTCGCGCGACCTTTCCCTGACAACTGCGGCCGATGGCAAACTCACCGTTCCAATCGACCGAGCCGGGCTCTGGAACATTCGAACGCTCCAGATTGTCCCGGCTGCGGCGGGTTCGGGGGCTGACTGGGATGTGCACTGGGCGACGTTTGTGTTCAGCATAGCCGCGCCGCGAATGGCAGCTCCAACGCCGGCGACACGCCATGCCTCGGATTCGTCGGACGTGCTCGGCGTAGTGGATGCATTTCACCACGCGCTCGCCGCCGGGGACAGCAGTGTCGCGCTCGCGCTGCTGGCGCCGGACGTCGTGATTCTGGAAAGCGGCGGCTCCGAAACGCGCGACGAATATCGCGCCCACCATCTGGCCGGCGACATCGCGTTCGCAAGAGCAGTCCCGAGCCGGCGCGTGCCGCTGAAGGTCACCATCCAGGGCGATGTTGCATGGATCTCCGCGACCAGCATCGTACAGGGGCAGTTTCGAGACCGACAGATCAACTCCGCCGGCGCCGAGCTGGTCGTGCTGTCCCGATCGGCTTCGGGTAGATGGCTGATTCGAGCGATCCATTGGTCCTCGCGCGTGCGGAGGAATTGACAGCCGTCGAAGGCGCGGCGAAGTACCGTACGGCACGTTCACATTCCCGGCAGGTCCGGCATGGGCAGCGCGACGAGCACGGCGGTAACAGCCAGCACCATTGCCGCCACCGTCAACTCGACCGCGGCCGAACTGCGCAATCGCCCCGCCCCAGTTTCGTCGCCCAGCGATGGCCGCACGCGCCGCCAGTTGTACGCGCCAGTCAGCGCCGTGATCGACAGCAGCGCAACCTTGAGCAGAAGCACGCGGCCGTAGTCGGTGCCGAACAGCGCCGAAATCGAGCCGACGTGGGTCCACGCCATGAACACGCCGGTCGCACCCGCCGTCGCGCCGAATACCAGGGCGGCCGGAGAAAATGCATTGACGATGTCGCGCACCACGGTCCAGCGGTCGTCACGGTCGAGACGCCAGGCGAGCGGGAGGCCGATCGCGAAAACGACGAGCAGGTTTCCCAGCCAGCCAGAAGCGGCGATCACGTGAATCACGTTTGCGACAACCGACGGCCCGGACAAGCGCGGGAGCGCGGCGGCATGACTCACCATCGCCAACGCGACGGCGATTCCGAGTGAGGCCAGGCCGGCAACATACCACCAGCTGTTACGCCCGCGCCGGACGGCCAGGAACGCAAGCAAGGCGACCACCGCGCTCACAACGTGGATGATCCACCCGCGTCCCCATGCGGTATCCGCCAGCATCATACCTATGAGCCCCGGGTCCAGCATGCCTTCGCTGCCGTGCATGGCGCGCGACTGCAGGAAGAGCCGCGCGAGGGCGCTGAGTACTACGGTGGCCGACGCGATGGCGCCGAGCGATGCGGCCCGGCCGGAGGCGGCGGGCAAATAATCGGTCGAGATTTCCCTGTCCACCTCCAGTGACACCCGGGCAATCACCGTGGCGCGGAAAGCGATGACGCCGATCGTTGCTACAGTTCCAACCAGTGTGAGCCACCTGAGGATCGCTGCCAGGGCCTCGAGGCCGCCCGCGGACTCACCGGCCGGCGCAACTGGTGCATGCGGCGAAATGGGGGCGTGCGACGGTGGTGGCGCGACCATCGCGCTGTCGGAGACAGAGTGCTGTACGAAGCTCGTGTCCAAAACCACGCTGAATGTGAACGCGCCGGAAACCGGATGCCCGTCGGCGCCTGCGGTCCGCCACTCCACCCGGTAACTCCCGCCGCTGAGCGAGCTTTCTACTTTAGCAACCACGCTCTTGCCGGGGAGAAGCCGCAAGCTGTCGAGCGGGATTTCCCCGGCCGGGCCAAAGAGGCGAACCGTTGTGAAGCGTCGCTCCGGAGCTTCGGTGAACGTGAGCCGGAGCTCCCGCGGCGATTCCCGGATAACGCTATTGGCCGCAGGTGAAGAGCTGCGCAGCAGGCCGTGCGCGATGGCAACCGACGGGAGGACGGCCGCGGCGATCGCAAACGCGAGCGTGCGGGCGGAGATTCGCATCAATGCCGGGAGTGAGTTACACCGGCCGCGGACGCGACCGAATGCGGGCACCCTACCCCACCGGGCGTGCCCAACAGGATCAGCAGCGCGATACCAACCAGCAGCGCGCGCTCGTGGCCGGCGCGATGGACATGATCTCGCGCGACTGGTCTCATCGCTCCTTCTGCTCTCTGAGCCTCGCCTTGACGAGCCGGGAGAGCTCTTCCAACGCTTCGGGGTCCGTTTCTGCCAGGACATCAACGAGCGACGCGGCGACGAGATCGCGGCTGAACCCGAGCACGCCTTCGACTAGCCGCCGCGACGCGAAAGCGTCGAATTCCGCGCGCGTCTGACGCGCCGTGTAGTGCAGCAGTCCATCAATCGTGGATCGCTTGAGCAGCCGCTTCGCAACCAGCTTGTTGAGCACGGTCACCACGGTGAGCAGCTTCACGGTGTGATCGCGCACCACCCGCTCATGGATTGCCCGGGCGGACGCGGGTGCATTCGTCCGCCACACCGCGGTCATGACCTTGGCCTCCAGGTCGCCGAGCACCTTGGCCAGGCCGCGCGAGTCAAGCCGTGCCGTCTGTTGCAGGCGGGGAGGCGTCAAGACCGTATCACGGGAACGAAATCAACGTCGGCGAGAAATGGATCGCCTCTCATGGTTTACGCGCTGGAGGCGGTGGAGGATGTCCCATCTTGGTGTGGTCTACCGCCGGCGCCGGTTTCGGCGCTGGTGTCGGTGCCGGCTTCCGGGCCGGAGTTCTAGCCGTAGCTGGCGAAGTGCGCCTGGTCGGCGCCCGTGCCGATGTGGCGCGCCGCGGCGCGGCCCTTCTTGTCACTGCCGGCTTCGCGGCGGGCAGCGGAGCAGCCAGCATCATCTGCATATGTGCGCGGTGCTCGGGCGGCATGTCGGCCATCATCTCCTGCATCATGCGGCGCATCGCACTGTCCGCCAGGATGTGGCGCCGGATGCCGGTATCCGCCAGCATCAGCATGTGCATGTCCATCATTCTCTGCATATGTCCTGCGGGCATCGGCATGGGTGCGGCACCCATCGGCATCGCGCCGGCCGAATCGCGGCCCATCCGCGAATGATCCATGCCTGCCATCAGTGGAACCGCGGCGGCAGAGTCTTGTGCCATGCGTGAGTGATCCATACCCGCCATTGCACCGGCGCGTCCGGAATCAGCCCCCATTCCCGGCATGCCGGCCATTCCGCGCATGCCCGGCATCTTACCGTGGTCCATGCCCGCCATCACCGCGCCGCGCTCGACGGTCGGCGTCGGAAAAGCCGCGAGAAACCCGATCACCGGGCCGCCCATGTTCTGCACACCCATCATCTGCGCCATCTCCATCCACTGTTCGCGGCTTTGCACGAACGACGTGTCGTCCCGATATCGACGCGCGGCGAGCAGGATCTCGGCGCGCTTGCGGTCGCGTGGGACCGACGGGTTGGCCAGGATGTCGGACACGACGTCGTGCATCGAGTGGAGATTGTCGAATATGATCGCAGCCTCCGGGTACCGTGCCGTGAAAAGTGGAGCGACGGACGGCGTCATCGGCATCACACGAGGCATCCATGTGGGGGCGTCCTCGATCATCTGGCGGAAGCGCGCCACGGTGGCAAGAACTCCCGTCTGCCGCTCGTCCGAGTTTTTCCCGGCGAGCAATGGCTCGTACAGGCCGATTTGCAGCCAGTGATACGCCCAGATCAGCCCGTTGAACTTCGGATAATTCTTCCGGAAGGCGGTTGAGTAAGCCTGCCCTTCCATCAGCTCCATCGTTTTCGGGCTGGAGCTGAACGCCAGGTCCGGGCGCGTTTTATAGTAGGCGACCAGCTCCGCTACCAGCGCATCCTTCTCCGCTACCGGAATCCGCTCATCCGCCCACACGTCGTAGATCTGCCGGTGGAGCAGGTGCGCCCAGTCGAACATCTGCTTGGCTTCCGGAGCCAGCTTGGCGTAGGCGATCTCGATCGCGCTTTCCTCGAGAGGGACATGCGGCGGGTTGACCAGGATTTCCTTCGTCAGGCGGTCGTACCAGCGCACTTCGAGTTCCGACACCGGAGCATTCGGCTTGGTCCATAACGATTCGTACAGGATCGCGTGTCCGAAGTCGAAGGCGTTGAACAGCTTGGCCCCGGCCGGATAGCGGTTGAGGAACTGCCAGTTGAACGACCCGGGCAGGTAGAACTGCTCGTACGTCCGCGACCATTGCGCATCGCTCGCGGGCGCTGAAACCGCGACCCCAGCCACAGCGAGGAGCGCACGAGTGAGAAACCGTTTGATAGTCATGTTATCTCCTACCCCCCAGACTGGGGAACAGCGACCTGATGCCGAATGCACGGGCGAGCCCGAAGGTGATGAACCAGGGTTGTTCGTCACCAGTAACGACTTTTCCGATACCACCGTCGAGCGAGAGCTGCGGTGAGATCTGGTATCTCGCTCCGGTGCCGATGCTCCACTCCACGTCCTCGCTCTCGAAGATCGGCTGGCGCGCCACCGTTTCGGCAGTAATGAGCAGCGCGCGGAGCGGGAACGTCTTGTCTATGGCCACACCGCCGAGCCAGCGCGACGCATCCACCGCGCCCGAAGCAGCGCCGATCTCGGGCTCGCTTCCGAAGGTGTACGCGCCATTAACGTGAAAGCGCGCCCAGGTGAACGTGCGGGTCATGATCCCTTTCACAGTGCCGTACGTGTCGTCGTACGCCAGAGGCCCAACAGGGAAGAGGACTTCCGCGGCGACAGCGAGTGCCGGCCAGGAGGTCTCGACGTTGAGATTATGGAGCGCAGACAGCTCCAGGCCTGCGATGCCCGACCGGCGCGCACCGCCTCGCGCGTCCTGGTACGCTATCGGCAAGCCGAGTTCCAGATGGGTTCGCGGCAGAATGCCGTAGGCGATCTCTGGCTCGAATTCCCAGCTGTACAATCCGCCCCGCGCCCGCTCGAGGCGCACCGGAGCGAGCTGGAACTCGAACGCATACCGCTCGGTGGGATACGCGTCCTCGACCGTAATGGGCCGCCCGGCGTCGGTGTTGTAATAATCTGTTTGAGCGCCCGCTACGCTGGCACCGGTCACCAGCAGCATGATTCCGGCTAAAACCAGCACAGGACTCAGCATCGTTTTATGGGGCATAAAAGAAATCTAATAAGGGTAAATGCCTGGGAGAAGCCGCTCGGGGCGTCAGTTGCGCGCGATACTCAAGGGCTCTGGGCGCCGCGATTGCCAGCCATGCCGAGCTGCCGCTCCCGCCAGAGCGAGTAGATCGCCGGGATCACGACCAGCGTCAGCACCGTGCTCGTCACCATTCCACCGATCATGGGCGCGGCGATCCGCTTCATAACGTCCGCTCCCGCTCCAGCGCTCCACATTATCGGCAGCAGTCCGGCCATGATGGCCGTGACCGTCATCATCTTGGGCCGTACCCGCTCCACCGCGCCATGGTGCACGGCCGCATCCACGTCCTCGCGCGTGCGCATGCCACCGTCATTCGAGCGCTGCCAAAACGCCTCATCCAGGTACAGCAGCATCACCACGCCCGTCTCCGCCGCGACACCGGCCAGCGCAATGAACCCGATGGCCACCGCAACGCTCATGTTGTAACCGAGCAGCCACATCAACCACACGCCGCCAACGAGGGAAAACGGCAGCGACAACATCACGATCAGAGTCTCGGCGACAGTCCGGAAGTTGAAGTAGAGGAGAAAAAAGATTATCGCCAGGGTGATCGGAACGACGAACCGGAGCCGCTGCCCGGCGCGCTGCATCGCCTCGTACTGGCCGGACCACTCTACCCGGTACCCCGGCGGCAAACGGAGACGGCGTTCCAGCACGCGCTGCGCGTCAGCCACGTAGCTGCCGACGTCGCGGTCACGAACGTCCACATAGACGATGTTGTTGAGATACGCATTCTCCGACTTGATCAGTGGCGATCCGGCGACGACGCCGATCCGCGCCAGCTCGGCAAGTGGGATTTGCGCGCCTGCGGGAGTTGCAACCAGAATGTTACCCAGGGCCACGGGGTCGTCGCGCAACTCGCGCGGGTACCGCACCAGCACTGAATAACGCTCGCGTCCCGCGATGACCTGGCCCGCCTCGGCGCCGCCAATGGCCGCCCCGATCGTCTGCTGCACGTCACCGGCGGTCATTCCGTACCTTCCAGCCGTCGCACGGTCGATCGTCACGTCGAGATAGCGCCCTCCCATGGCGCGTTCCGCGAATACGCTGCTGGTTCCGGCGACCGATGGAAGAATCCCCTCGATCTCCTTGCCGATGCGATCCAGTGTCGCGAGGTCCGGTCCGAAAATCTTGATCCCCACGGGAGTCTTGATTCCCGTAGCCAGCATGTCCAGCCGGTTCTTGATCGGCATGGACCACATGTTGGCGACGCCGGGGGTCTTCACCTTCTTGTTCGCCTCGGCGACGATATCCTCGTGACTCATGCCGGGCCGCCATTCACTCTCCGGCTTCAGGATCGCGATCGTCTCGATCATCGACATCGGCGCCAT
>JBPCPS010000115.1:0-31942 GCA_050998915.1 Gemmatimonadaceae bacterium | reverse complement strand
TCACCAGCTCAACCGTCGCGATGATTTCCGTATCGTCACCGTTGGTGGCGACGGCCGGATTCGCAGGCCGTAACAACCGCAGCTGAATACAACGGGGCGTCCAGAACTTGGGCGCCCCGTTTTTTTTGTGTCCGTGCCGTCAGACGGAGCTCGGGACACGGTCGGCCTCGGCGGCTACGCTCGCACACTACGCTCGCTAAGACGCCGCCTTGGGCCGACCATCGCCCGATCTCCATCTGACGGCTGGACATCGTGGCACCCGTGCCACAGCGCTACTCGCGGCATTGATTCGCTGCGGTCGCCCGGGTTTTGGTTCGCGCACAGGGAAGGGAAGCGACTACGCTCACGCGATGCTTGCTTCGGTGCAGTCGGCGGCGGTGCAGGGGATCGATGCGTACGGCGTGACCGTCGAAGTCGATGCCGCGCAGGGCTTGCCGGTGTGGACGATCGTGGGACTGGCGATGGGCGGAGTGAAGGAGAGCAGGGAGCGTGTGGCGGCGGCGCTGGTCAATTCGGGGTTCGTGGTGCCGCACAAGCGGGTCACCGTCAATCTCGCGCCCGCTGACCGGCGGAAAGAAGGCACTGCGTTCGATCTGCCAATAGCCATCGGGATTCTCGTGGCGACGGGCCAGCTGCCCGCGGCCGCGGTGAACGACGTCGTGATCGTGGGTGAGCTCGGGCTCGACGGATCCGTGCGGCCTGTGCGTGGCGCGCTGCCGATAGCGCGGCACGTGGCCCGGCGATCGCCCTCGTGCAAGCTCGTGATTCCGCCGGCGAATGTCGCGGAGGGTGCGCGCGTGAGCAGGCTCGCTCTCGCGGCGCCCGCGACGCTCGCGCAGCTCGTGAGCGAGCTGCGCGCGGGAGAGCTCACTGCGCCCGAGCGGCCCATTGCGCGTGTCGACCAGGGTGAGACGTGCGATTTCACCGACGTCGTTGGGCAGGAATCCGCGAAGCGAGCGTTGGAGGTGGCGGCGGCAGGGCGGCACAACGTGCTGATGGTGGGGCCGCCCGGCACAGGGAAGACGATGTTGGCGCGCAGACTCCCTACCGTGCTGCCGGAGCTGACAGAGGAAGAAGCTCTCGAGGTAGTCGCGATCCACTCCGTTGCGGGCGCGCTGACTGCCGACACCGCGGTTACGCCGCGGCGGCCCTTTCGGGCACCGCATCACTCCATCTCCGGTGCGGGGCTCATTGGCGGCGGCAGCTTTCCGCGGCCCGGAGAAGTGAGTCTGGCGCATCACGGCGTGTTGTTCCTGGACGAGCTGCTCGAGTTCCCGCGCCACGTGCTCGAGTCGCTGCGGCAACCGCTGGAGGACGCGCGGGTGGTCATCGCTCGGGCGGCGAGCTCGGTGAGCTATCCCGCACGGTTCACGCTCGTGGGCGCGATGAACCCGTGTCCGTGCGGTCACGCGGCTGATCCCGCGACGCGTTGCACCTGCACGCCGGGCGATGTCGCGCGATATCGCTCGCGGCTGTCGGGCCCGCTGCTGGATCGGATAGACATGCACGTCACGGTGGGCGCGGTACCCGTGCGGGAGCTGGGAAACGGGGCCCGCGGGGAATCGTCGGCGACCATGCGGCAGCGCGTCGCGTCCGCGCATGCGAGGCAGCGGCGCCGGTATGACAAGCTTTTTGGTGATCGCGCGAACGCGCACGTCCCAGGGCGCTGGCTGAGCGCGCACACACCGATCTCGCTGGAAGCGCGCTCGATGCTGGAGACCGCATCGGACAGGCTGGCCCTCTCCGCGCGTGGCTATCACCGCGTGATCAAGGTCTCCCGTACGATAGCCGACCTCGATGGGGATCGGGCCATCGCCGCAACGCACGTCGCCGAAGCGCTCCGGTACCGGGGTAACCCCGAGCATCCGGCCACCTGATTGGCCGTACGCCCGGGCTCGCCTGAGCCGGGCCGCTTCGGGCGCACCTGGAATATCTTATGTGTTGGGCTCTGCGCACCCCGTACCCGGGAACTTCCATGTTCGGTTGCATCCGAAAGCTCGGCTGTCTCGTCGTCCTCGCCATCGCCCTGGCAGCCGGCTACTACTGGTATGCGCGCGTCCCGGACGAGGCTCCCGCAACCGCCGGCGCGCCAAGGGCAATCGTATGGGAGCGGCTCAGCCCCGCTCTGGGCGCGCAGGGACGATCCGCGGTAGAAAGTCTGGCCCAGGGCCAGGCGTACACGACGCTCTCGGCGGGCCAGGTCGCCTCGTACATCTTCCTGGAGATGGCGAACTCGCTTCCCGAGACGGCGGAGGACCTGGAAGCCGCGGTCATCGGCGACCGGCTGGCGGTGCGTGGTCTCGTTTCGCTGGCTGACATCGGCGGCGCCAAGATTCTTGGGCCTCTCGCGCAGATGCTGAGCGATCGTGATACGCTGCTGCTCAGCGGCACCATGAACGTGCTCGCCACGGGCGAGGGACAGTTTGTCGTAAAGGAGCTGCGCTTCGGGCAGATGCGCGCGCCTTCGGGAGTCATTCCGCGAATCGTCCGGCAGATCGACAAGACCGAAGACCGCGGCCCGCTCGCGCCAGCCGCGATCTCGCTGCCATTGCCGCCCGGCGTCGGTGACATAAGGGTGGCCGGCGGCATGGTGACGCTCTACAAGACGCCGCAGTGAGCGCTGCCCGTTCGCGGGAGGGCGAATCGCGCGGCGGCGACGGACAGCCCGCGCGACGGGTTTTGATCGTCGACGACGAGCAGGGGATCCGCGCCGCGCTCGGCCAGCTGCTCGAATACGAGGGCTATGCGGTACGTGCCGAATCGAACGCCACCGACGGACTCACGGCGTTCACGCAGTGGAAGCCGCACCTGGTTTTTCTCGACGTGAAGATGGCGGGCGTGGATGGCCTCGAGGCGCTCAAGCGCATGCGCGAGAAGGACGATACGGTTCCGATCGTAATGATCAGCGGCCACGCCACGATCCAGACCGCCGTCGAGGCGACGCAGCTCGGCGCCTACGACATCATGGAGAAGCCGCTCGACACCGATCGCATTCTGGTAACGATCCGCAACGCGCTGGCGCACCTCGAGCTGAAGGAAGAGAACACGCGCCTCAGGGAGGCGATCGGATCGAGCTACGAGATCGTCGGCGAGGCGGGAGCGGTGCGCGCACTGCTGGAGAAGATCGAGAAGGTCGCGCCGACTCCCGCGCGCGTGCTCATCACCGGCGAGAATGGGACGGGCAAGGAGCTGGTCGCCCGCGCGTTGCACAAGCGCTCGACCCGGGCATCGGGCCCGTTCATCGAGGTCAACTGCGCGGCGATTCCCAGCGAGCTGATCGAGAGCGAGCTGTTCGGCCATGTGAAGGGCTCGTTCACCGGCGCGCTCACCGACCGTACCGGCAAGTTCGAGCAGGCGAACCGCGGAACGCTTTTTCTGGACGAGATCGGCGACATGAGCCTCGCCGCGCAGGCAAAGGTTCTGCGAGTGCTGCAGGACGGGGTGCTGACCCGGATCGGCGGGTCGAAGCCCATTTCGGTGGACGTTCGCGTCATCGCGGCGACGAACAAGAACGTCGAAGCCGAGATATCGGCGGGGCATTTCCGCGAGGATCTGTATTATCGGGTGAACGTCGTGCCAATCCACGTCCCGCCGCTACGCGAGCGGAAGGAAGACATCCCGCTGCTCGTGCGGTATTTCGTCGCGAGCATCGCCATGCGCGAGAACGCGCCGGCGCGGGAATTCACCGAGGACGCGATGGCGAGGCTCACGGCGCTGGACTGGCCCGGGAACGTCCGCGAGCTGCGCAATACGGTCGAGCGGCTGCTGATTCTGGCTCCGGGGGCCGCGATAACCGGAGCGGACGTCGACCGCCTCGTGATCGCGCGTGCGGCCGCCGCGACCAAGGGGGATGGCGCCCTGCTGCAAGCGGACACTTTCGAATCGTTCAAGGACGCCGCCGAACGGGCGTATCTCCTGTCGAAGCTGCGCCAGTTCGACTGGAACGTGTCGGAGACCGCGCGCGTGATCGACATGCCGCGGTCGAACCTGTACAAGAAGATCGAGCGCTACGGGTTGTCGCGGGAAGAAGGATAGAATTTCAAATTACGGGCATCCAATACTCATGAAACAGTTCAACAACTTCATAGCGGGCCGCTGGTCGGCTCCCGACGGCGGCGAGTACTTCGAGAACAGGAACCCCGCCAACCCGGCGGACATCATCGGCGAGTTCCCGCTGTCCGGTCGCGCGGAAGTCGCACGGGCCGTAGAGAGCGCGCGCCGCGGCTTCGAGGCGTGGCGCAGGTGGCCGGCCCCGGCGCGCGGTGACGTGCTCAAGCGCGTGGGCGACATCATGACGTCGAGGAAGGAGGAGATCGCCGACGCGATGACGCGCGAGATGGGGAAGCCGCTCGTCGAGACGCGCGGCGACGTGCAGGAGGGAATCGACACCGCCTACTACGCGTCGAGCGAAGGTCGCAGGCTCTTCGGTCACACGGTGCCGAGCGAGCTGCGCAACAAGTGGGCGATGAGCTTCCGGCGGCCGATCGGCGTCGCGGGCATCATCTGTCCGTTCAACTTCCCGCTGGCTATCCCGACGTGGAAGATGTTTCCCGCGCTGGTCTGCGGGAACGCCTGCATCTTCAAGCCCGCTGAGGACGTGCCGCACACGGGAACACTGCTGGTGGAGATCCTGCTAGAGGCAGGGCTCCCGCCCGAAGTCATCCAGCTCGTGCACGGCCTGGGCGAGACGGCGGGTGCCGCGATCGTCGAGCACCCCGACATTCCGCTGATTTCCTTCACCGGCTCGACGGAGACCGGCCGGATCGTGGGTGAGACGTGCGGACGGATGCATAAGCGGCTGTCGCTGGAGATGGGCGGAAAGAACGCGCAGATCGTGCTCGACGACGCCAACCTCGACCTCGCGCTCGAGGGCGCCCTGTGGGGCGCGTTTGGCACAACTGGCCAGCGGTGCACCGCGACGAGCCGGTTGGTCCTGCAAAGCGGGATCCACGACGAGTTCGTTGGGATGCTGCTGGCCAGGGCGCGGTCGCTGAAGCTCGGCGACGGCCGCAAGGCCGGCACGGACGTCGGGCCGCTGATCAACGAAGCGTCGCGCAAGAAGGTGGAGCGGTACGTGGACATCGGGGTCGAGGACGGGGCGGACATGCTCTGCGGCGGGCGTCGCGCCGAGGACGCCGGGGAGGGGTATTTCTTCCAGCCGACGATCTTCGCGCGAGTCGAGCCGGACCACCGGATCGCGCAGGAGGAGATCTTCGGGCCGGTGCTGTCCGTGATCCGCGTGCGCACCGTGGACGAGGCGTTCACCGTGAACAACGGGGTGCCGTACGGGCTGTCGTCGTCGGTGTACACCAGCAGCGTGAACGTGGCGTTCCGCGCTCTCAACGAGCTCGACAACGGGATCACCTACGTCAACGCCCCGACAATCGGGGCCGAGGCACATCTCCCCTTCGGCGGGGTAAAGCAGACCGGCAACGGGCACCGCGAAGGCGGCTGGGAAGTGTACGAGTTCTATTCGGAAACGAAGGTGGGCTACGTGGATTTCTCGGGCACGCTGCAGCGCGCGCAAATCGACAACTACGCGGGAAGCCCGACGTGACTAGCAGCTAGCAGCTAGCAGCTAGCAGCTAACAGCTAGCTGTTAGCTGCGGTGACGAATGGGCAACAAGAAAGTCATGCGAATGTCCGGCAGTTCGCTGTTGGCTGCTGGCTGCTAGCAGCCGTCTCGCTCTTGCTTCTATTTCCTCGTTCCGATTAATTCAAAGCAGATGCCTCCAGTCATCGACGACCGCCGCAGGAACCACGCGCTCCGCAGTCTGAATCACCGCGCCCCGCGGCCGCGCGCCCGGTTTTTCCGGGAGTGGTTGAAGTCGGTCGTCATCGCCCTGGCGCTTTTTCTGGTGCTGCGCTCCACGCTCGTCGAAGCGTACAAGATCGCCAGCGGCAGCATGGAGGGGACGCTGTTTGCCGGCGACTTCCTCATCGTCAACAAGCTCGTCTACGGCGCGGAGCTGCCCTTCCTCAACGCGCGGATCCCCGGCTTCCGCGCGCCCGGCCGGGGGGACGTCATCATCTTCCAGGCACCGCAGGACATGCGGCAGAGCTTCGTGAAGCGGGTCGTCGGGACGCCGGGTGACACGCTCGCAATGCGCGACGGCCGGCTGTATCGCAACGGGTCGTACGAGAACGAGCCGTACGCTGTGCACACGAACCGGCGCGTGCGGGCCGCGCGGCAGGAGTTCGAGTGGCAGCTCCCGTATCTCGTGGGGGGGGCGACATCACGGCAGTATGATCCCACGCGCGACGACTGGGGCCCCCTCGTCGTGCCGCCGAACAGTTACTTCGTGCTCGGCGACAACCGCGACAACTCGCAGGACAGCCGGTACTGGGGTTTCGTGGCGGACACGCTTGTCCGCGGCCAGCCGGTGTTCGTGTACTACAGCTACGACTCGGACAGCCCGGAGCGCGAGCAGAACGGTTCTCGCGTGCGCTGGGCACGGGTGGGCTCACGAGTACACTGAGCGGCGGGCCGGTGCTGACGTCAGCGCGCAAGGCCGCCACTCCTCTACACAGCGCATGAGCGCATGAGACCGCACCGCAAGCCCTCCTCCGACGAAGGGTCGCTCGACCAGTACCTCCGCGACATAAGCGTGTATCCGCTCATCACGCGCGAGCAGGAAGTCGAGCTCGCGAAGCGGATCCGGAAGACCGATCAGGAAGCGCTCGACACGCTCGTGCGCTCCAACCTCCGCTTCGTCGTCTCCGTCGCGAAGAAATACCAGAACCAGGGTGTCTCGCTCTCCGATCTGATCAACGAGGGGAACCTCGGCCTGATCCGGGCGGCGCACAAGTTCGACGAGACGAAGGGGATCAAGTTCATCTCGTACGCGGTCTGGTGGATCCGGCAGGCGATTCTGCAGGCGCTCGCCGAGCAGTCGCGCATCGTGCGCGTCCCGCTGAACCGCGCGGGCACGCTGCATCGGATCGGCAAGCGCGCGAGCTCCCTGCTGCAGGAGCTCGGCCGCGAGCCGACGCACGAGGAGATCGCGGAAGGGATGGACATCACCGAGGAAGAAGTCGCGAAGACGATGTCGATCTCGCAGACGCACCTCTCGCTCGACGCGCCGATGACGCCCGGCGAGGACAACAAGCTCCTCGACTATCTGCCTGACACGCTCAATCCGACGCCCGACGAGCAGACGCTGGAGAAGGCGCTGACCGACGCGGTCCAGGAGTCGCTGTCGCAGCTCAAGGAGAGGGAAGCGAAGATTCTGCGGCTGTACTTCGGGCTCGGCGAGTCGGAGCCGATGACGCTCGAGGAGATAGGGGCGGTGCTGGGGATCACTCGTGAGCGCGTGCGGCAGATCAAGGAGAAAGCCCTGTCCCGTCTCCGTCATGCATCGCGAAAGAGGGCATTGGAGTCGTTTCTAGGCTAGGCCGTTCCACTGGCTCCGAGTGGGGCCCAGCGGGATGCAAGCTGGGTGGGAGTTCGTGAGTTTGGGTTTCGAGTAAGCCTCGAGGTGCAAACTCCCAACCCAAACTCGGCACTCTTACCCACAGCTTGCATCCCGCCAGTCGAATCCCCGAACCCAGCCACCGATGCGGAAGCTAGTCGTGCTGATGTTCACCGCATTCGTGGACATGGTCGGGCTGGTGATGGTCCTCCCGCTTCTCCCGTTCTACGCGAGCGAGTTCGGCGCCGACGCGGTGATGGTGGGGCTGCTGGTCTCGGCATTTTCCATCGCGCAGCTTCTGAGCGCGCCGTATTGGGGAAAGCTGTCCGACGTGCGCGGTCGGAGGCCGGCGATTCTCGCAGGACTGCTCGTCTCCGCGGTCGCTTACGTGATCTTCGCGTACGCGGGCTCGCTCCTGGTGCTGCTGCTGTCGCGGCTCGTGCAGGGATTCGGCGGCGGGACGATCGGAGTGGTGCAGGCGTACGTCGCGGACGCGAGCGAGCCGGGCGAGCGCGCGAAGGGGCTCGGGTGGCTCTCGGCGGCGACCAGCCTGGGCGCCGTCGTCGGACCGGCGCTGGGATCGCTGCTGGTGCGATTCTACGGGCGCAGCGCGCCGGGGTTGGCGGCGGCGGGGCTCTGTGTCGGCGTGGCCATCTTCGCGTGGAAGTACCTCGACGAAGCGCGGGACACGATGACGGATTCGGACACGCATACGGCCGCGCATCCTGCCACGAGCCGCAGCGCGATCTCGCGGGTCCTGCGCAGTCCCAGCGACCCGGCTTCACGCTTGATCTGGATCTACGCGATCGCCATCGGGGCCTTCTACGGGACCGTGCCGGTTTTGCCGCTGCTGCTCGCCGACCGGCTCGCGGTAACCGAGACGACGATCGGCTACTTCATCATGTACCTCGGCGGAATGGGGTTGGTCATCCGCTCTACGATTCTCGGCCCGCTGGTGGATCGTCTCGGCGAGGTGCGGCTGTGCAGACTCGGGCTCGGGCTTCTGGCGACGGGACTCGCGCTGCTCTGGGTGACGTTCACCTACCCCGTGCTGTTCATTTCGCTGACGCTGATGCCGCTAGGGACTGCGTTCACGTTCCCCTGCGTTACGTCCCTGCTCACGCGCGCGATCCGCAAACGCGAGCGCGGTCTGTACCTCGGCGTGCAGGCGACGTTCGGCGGAGTGTCGAGGGTCGCGTTTCCGATCGCGGTCGGATTCGCGATGGACCGGCTCGGCGCCGGAGTGGCGTATCTGCTGGCGGGGGTATTGGTGGGTGCGAGTATCTGGCTGACTGCCGCGCTGGAGCTTCCTTCGAAGGGCTGAGGGGATCCTAGCTGTTAGCGGTGAGCGACCGGATCAGTGTTCAGCAGGAAGTACCTGCGGAGATACACTGACATTTGTGAGTAGAGTGGCGCGCCGGATCAACTTTACCCGGGACTGCTACAGTCGAGCTCGATCAGGAACCTGCAGGGGCACACTGAGCGCTCCAGCCGCCTGAAGGCGGTCCCGCAGGTACTTCCCGCTCGCCACAGATTTGTCCACTCACCGCCAACAGCTGGGATTCCCTTGGCCATATCCCGGACGGCTGACCGCCCGAATAGCTTTATCCCGACCATGGCCCAACAAAACTCTTTCGACGTGACGACCGGCGTCGACCTGCAGGAAGTCGACAACGCCGTGAACCAGGCACAGAAGGAGATCGCGCAGCGGTACGACTTCAAGGACTCCAAGGCCTCCATCGACTTCAAGAAAGCCGAAGCCCTCATCGCGCTCGTCGCCGACGACGACTTCAAGATGACCGCGTTGCTCGACGTGCTGCAGACGCGGCTCATCCGCCGGGGCATCTCGGTCAAGAATCTCGATCTCGGCGAGAACAAGACCGCCGGCGGAGACACCGTCACGCGCGACGTGAAGTTGAAGACGGCCCTGGACTCCGACACGGCGAAGAAGGTCGCCGCCGCCATCAAGGATGCCAAGCTCAAGAAGGTGCAGGCCTCGATCCAGGGTGACACCGTGCGCGTCACGTCGCCGTCGCGCAACGAGCTGCAGGGTGCGATGGCGATGCTCAAGCAGAAGGACTTCGGAGTGGAGCTGAAGTTCGGGAATTACAGATGAAAGTCGGTGTCGTCACCCTGGGGTGCGACAAGAACACGGTGGACAGCGAGCGGTACATGGCACGGCTCGGGGCGTACGGCGCGGAGCAGGCCGAGAGCCTGGACGACGCGGAGATCATCCTCGTCAACACCTGCGGCTTCATAGACGCTGCAAAAGCCGAGTCGATCGATGCGATCGTAAACGCCGCCAGGTACAAGACCGAGGGCTCCTGTCGTGCGCTCGTCGCGATCGGTTGCATGATCGAGCGCCACCGCGCGGAGCTGGAGTCCGAGCTGCCGGAGGTGGATCTCTTCCTCGGCACCTCCGACGCGGACAGGCTCGTGCCCGAGCTGGAGGCGCGCGGAGTGCTCGGCGCCGAGGTGCTGGCGCATCCCGGCGTGCGCCAGTACATGGGCGATCTGCCGCACGTGCGCTACCTCAAGGTGAGCGAAGGGTGCGACCATGGCTGCGCCTTCTGCGCCATCCCGCTCATGCGCGGCCGCCACCGCTCGTTCCCGCTCGACGAGGTAGTGCGCGAGGCGCAGCTGCTGGAGCTGGCCGGCGCGCGCGAAGTAAACCTGGTGGCGCAGGATCTGGCACACTACGGCCGTGATCTCCGGGACGGGACGAATCTCGCACAGCTGCTGAAATCGCTCGCGCGCGAGACGTCGATCCCGTGGATCAGAATGCTGTACCTGTACTCCGCGGGGATCACCCCGCAGCTGCTGGAAGTGATCGCGCGCGAGCCGCGCATCGTCCGCTACCTCGACACGCCTATTCAGCACGCGTCGGACGCGGTGCTCGCGCGGATGCGCCGGCCCGAGCGGGACCGCACCATCCGCGAGAAAGTAGCGCGCTTTCGGGACGCCATTCCCGATGTGGCCATCCGCACGACGTGCATCGTGGGCTTCCCGGGTGAGACCGACGCGGACTTCGAGCATCTGTTGAGCTTTCTCGAGGACGTCCGCTTCGACAGGGTCGGAGCGTTCACGTACTCCGCGCAAGAGGGAACGCGCGCGGCGGAGCTGCCAGACGACGTGCCCGAGCCCCGCAAGCGCGAGCGACTCGAGCGGCTGACCGAGCTGCAGCGGGCCATCAGCGCGGAGAAGAACGAGGACAGGGTGGGGAAGCGCGCGATCGCGCTCGCGGATAGCGCGGACACGCTCGCCGGAACCTCCCGCGCGCGGCTGCAGTGGCAGGCGGACGACGTGGACGGAGTCACCTGGATCGATTCGGCGCGGCGCCCCGGATCGTTCGTCGAAGTTGCCATCACCGGAGTGCGGGACGATTACGATTACGCGGCGACGGCGGTGCGTGATCTCGCGGAGCCGACGAGCGTCCCGGCGCGCATGGATGCGCGGCAGTCCCTCCCGCTCGCGCCCGCCGGCTCGCACAGCTTTGGGCGGTAGCGACCGCTCCGCATCGGTGATGGCGCGCAGCCGGGCGATCTTCCCCGGCGGCGTGAGCTCGCCGGTGCGCGCGTTCGGCGGAGTCGGCGGCAGTCCCGTGGTGATGGCTAGCGGCCGCGGCGCGCGCATCACGGACGTGGATGGCAACGAGTACCTGGACTACGTACTGTCGTGGGGGCCGCTCGTGCTTGGCCACGCGCATCCCGCTGTGATCGCTGCGGTGAGCGACGCTGCCGGCCGCGGCACCAGCTTCGGCGCACCTACGGAGCTCGAGGTGGAGCTGGGGGAGCTGGTGACGGCGAGGATGCCGCACGTGGAGATGCTCCGCTTCGTGTCGAGCGGCACCGAGGCGATGATGTCGGCGGTCCGCCTCGCCCGCGCCTACACCGGCCGCAGCGCGATCATCAAGTTCGACGGCTGCTATCACGGCCACGCCGATTCGTTTCTCGTGCGCGCGGGATCCGGCGTCGCGACGCTCGGCCTGCCGAACTCACCCGGCGTCCCGGAACAGCTCGCGGCACTCACGCTCGTAGCCCCGTTCAACGACCCCAGCGCCGTGCGCGAGCTGGCGCGCGGATCCGCCGAGCCAGTGGCGGCGATCGTGGTCGAGCCGGTGATGGGCAACGCCGGATTGATCCTGCCGCAGGCCGGGTTCCTCCGCGCGCTGCGCGAGATCGCCGACGAGACCGGCGCGCTCCTGGTCTTCGACGAGGTGATGACGGGATTTCGGGCGGCTCCGGGCGGGGCGGCGGCGCTGTACGGCGTTCGTCCGGACCTGACGGCCCTGGGGAAAGTGATCGGCGGCGGATTACCGGTCGCCGCCTACGGCGGCCGCCGGGATATCATGTCGCGTATCGCTCCCGACGGGCCGGTCTACCAGGCGGGGACGCTGTCCGGCAATCCGCTGGCGATGGCCGCGGGCCTGGCAACTCTTCGCGCACTGACGCCTGACGTGCATGCGGCAATGGAAACACGGACCACGCGGCTGCTGGACGGGCTCCGGCAGAGCGCGGCCCAGCTCGGAGTTCCCTTCACGTCAGCGCAGGCCGGTACGATGTGGGGCTGCTTCTTTTTGCCGGGGCCGGTGTATGACTTCGATGCCGCGAAGCGAAGTGACACGGCGATGTATGCCCGCTTCTTCCACGGCGCGCTCGCGCGCGGAGTTTATCTGGCGCCGTCGGCCTTCGAGGCCGGGTTCATGTCATCCGCGCATACGGACCGCGATGTGGACATCACGATTGCGGAGCTGCACGCAACGATGCAGGCGGCCCGTGCTTAGCGCGCGCGCCGCATCCGGCCACCTGCTGCTCGTGTTCTGGGCGTGCGCGGGAATGCTCCCCAACCGTGAGGCAGCCGCGCAGGCCGGTACGACTGATCCGCTCATACGAGTCGCGCTCGTCCCTTCGACGCCGCTGGCGATGCTCGGGGCGACGGGCGCATGGCGGGTGTACGCGGCGGACGGCCGGACGCTTTTATACCGGCCTTCGGCTCGCGACAGGTGGCGCTTCGAGCCGGTGGGCGGTCGCGTGCGCGGCGCATCGCAGAGCGGTCTTTCGCTGGCTCCGCGCAGCGGCGGAGTGGTGATCCGTCCGGTCGATCCGGGCACGTTCCTGATCTTCGACGGCAAGCGGTACCGGGGAGAGATCGTCGTCGCCCCGGCGGGACAATCTCTGCTCGTGATCAACAGGCTCGGCCTCGAGAGCTACCTGCGTGGCGTCGTCCCGCTGGAGATCGGCCGTCGCGTGCCCGGCGAGCTGGCCGCGGTCGAGGCGCAGGCGGTGGCCGCCCGCAGCTACGCGCACACGCGGATCCGGACGTCGGTCGGACGGCCCTTCGATCTCGTGGGAACGGTCGCGAACCAGGTATACGGCGGCGCCGACGCGGAGACGGCTCTTACGGACAGCGCGATCGCGGACACACGCGGCATCGCGTTGCACTACCGGGGGAGTCCCGTGGACGCGCCGTATCATGCGAGCTGCGGCGGCCGCACCGCAGCCGCGGGGGAGCTGTACGGCGGTCCGGCGGACCGACCCTATCTACGCTCGGTGAGCGACAAGATGCCGGGAAACGATGCGCATTATTGCGACATTTACCCCCGCGCCGAGTGGTCGCGCGCGATCGAGGCGCGGGACGTGAACGCGTCGTTGGAGAAGTACCTCCGCGAGTATGTCTCCGGGCTCCGCGGCGATCCGGGGCGGGCGATCTCGATAGAAGAAGCCGGGCGGACCTCGTCGGGCCGGCTGGCCGCGCTTCAAATCCGTACCGATCGCGGGTCGCATGTCGTGCGCGGCAACAGCGCCCGCTTCGTCATCCGACCGGCGAATGGCGAGATTCTGCCCAGTACCTATTTTTCCGCCGTGTCGGCCCGTGCGGCGAACGGCGATCTCGTGCGGGTCACGTTCCGGGGTCGCGGAAACGGCCACGGCGTGGGGATGTGCCAGTGGGGCGCGATCGGCCGTGCACGGGCGGGGCAGAGCTGGCGCGAAATCCTGCAAGCTTATTATCCGGGAACGAAATTGGAGGCTCTGTACTGATGGCTATCGGCTGTTGGCTGTGCGTGACGTGACGACTCCCATCCGCCTCGGCCTTGTCGGCGCCGGCGCCATCGCACAGCTCGCGCATCTGCCAGCTCTGACCAAGCTGCGGGGCAGCCAGCTCGTGGCCCTGTGCGACAACGATGGGCCGAAGGCGGGCGCGCTGGCAGAGCGCTTCGAGGTACCGCACGTCTTCACGGATCTCGAGGACATGCTCGAGCTGGACGAGCTGGACGCGGTGGTCATCGCGACGCCGAACCACCTGCACGAGCCGCACGTGCTGAGCGCCGTCAGGTCGAAGGTGGACGTTCTGTGTGAGCGACCGCTGGCGATGAACTCGCGCGGTGTCGAGCGGATTCTCGACGCAGCGCAGCGCACGGGGCGGAAGGTCGTCGTCGGCAACAATCACCGATTCCGCAACGACGTGCAGCAGCTCAGCCGGTTCCTGTACGGCGGTGAGCTGGGCCGCGTTACCGGCATGCGCACGGGGGAATACCGGTTCAGGTCGTCGCGTGAAGGATGGCGGTATCGCCGGGCGGAGGCGGGCGGAGGAGCGTTCTTCGAGCACGGCTTTCCGCTGCTCGACATGGCAATGTGGCTCGCCGGCTTCCCGGATGCCGTGCGGGTGACGGCGTACTCCGACGGACCGGCAAAGCCGGGAGCCGTCGAGGACTCGATGTTCGTGCATATCGAGTGCGCCGAGAAAGTGGATTTCACCTTCGACATCAACTGGGGCTATATCGGCCAGGACGAACGTTGGTGGTTCGAGGTTCTTGGCTCGCGGGGGAGCGCGCGGTTGGCGCCACTGCGCGTGGTGAAGGACCTGAACGGCAAGCCTACCGACGTCTCGCCGACGGGCGCGGCGGCGCGCGAGAGCGTGTTCCTCCAGTCGTATCGCGCGGAGCTGGCGCACTTCATCGCGGTGCTGACGGGAGCCTCCGAGTACGAGCCGCCCACCGACCAGCTCAAGCTGCACAAGATCATCGAGGCGATCTACCGCTCGGCTGACGAAGGAGCGGAGATCAAGCTTTGAGTCGCGGTTCCGTCACGCCCGCCTGCAACGACCTGATTCAGCTGTGAAGTTTCGCGCGCTCGTCCCGTCGCGGAGGGAGGCGATAGCGGTTGCCGCGTCGGCCGCGCTGTTCGCGATCACGTTTCCGCCGTTCAAGCTCCTGCTCCCGGCGTTCGTCTGTCTCGCGCCGCTGGGCGTGCACATCGCGTGGCTCGCGGACCGGGACGGCACGGGCTGGGATTCGGCGCGCTCCGGCCTGTGGTTTACGCTGCTGGGCTACGGCTGCAACGTCTATTGGATCGCAGTAGCGCTGTCTCTCTTCACCAATCTCGCGTTTGCGGGATATGCGGCGGCGCTAGTATGGCTGGCGCCGTTCGGCGCTCTTACGATGGCTGTGCTGTTCACTGCGCGCAGGCACACCGGTTGGCCGATGGCGGTGCTGCTCCCGCTCACATGGGTGTCGTTCGAGCTCGTGCTGAACTATCTGAGCGACCTGTCGTTTCCTTGGCTGCCGCTCGGCCTCTCTCTGTCCGGGTGGCCGATGCTCGCCCAGGCGGCCGACGTCAGCGGCGTGCGCGGACTCAGCTTCTGGATCGCGGCTACCAACGGACTGGTCGTTGACGCGTGGCTTGTAGCCCGGGTCGTCCCCGCCGCGGAGCGGTGGCGGCCGATCGTGCAGCGGGCCGCCATCGCCCTCGGGCTGGCGCTCGCCGCGGCGGCGTATGGAGGCTGGCGCATGCGCACCATCGAGCTGACTCCGTTCGCGCACATCACGGTCGTGCAGCCGAACATTCCCGAGGAGGACAAGCTCCGCGCGCAGGACAAAGACAAGTATCTCGGCATCGCCGGACGCATCACCCGTGCAGAGATGGCGCGCACGCGGAGCGACCTGGTCGTGTGGCCCGAGACGGCGGTGCCCGACTTTCTCTGGCGGAATCCGCACTGGGTGGACTCGCTGCGCACGACGGTTGGCACGAGCGGCGTTCCAATTCTGTTCGGCTTCCTCGATTCGACGATCCCGACGCCGGATCGCTTCGAGTACTACAACGCGGCGGCTATCACCGATGCGCAGGGCAACCTCTCACGCCAGCAGCCCTACCGAAAAGGGTTTCTCGTACCGATCGTCGAGCGCGTTCCATTCGTGAACCCGGCGTGGTTCGCGCGCTTCAACTATTTCGGGTCCTTCGGGCGCGGCGTGGAGCCTGTCCCATTTACGCTCCCGTTCGGGAAGGTCGGCGTGTTGATCTGCTACGAGTCGATCTTTCCGCAGCTGTCCCGCCGGTATCGGAGGGACGGAGTGGCGTTGCTCGTGAACGTGACGAATGATGCGTGGTTCGGGCGCAGCACCGCGCCGTACCAGCATTTCGCCCACCTCCCCATCCGCGCGATCGAGAACCGGCTGCCGATTGCCCGCTCGGCGAATACGGGGATATCGGCCTACATCGATCCGCTTGGCCGGGTCCATGGCGCTACGCCGCTGCAGGTCGAAGGCGCCTGGACGCACAACGTGGAGAGCGCCGGCGTGTTGACCCTTTTCAGTCGTCTTGGCGACTGGGTCAGCTGGCTCAGCGCGGCAGTCGTGATGGCGATTCTGGCGCTCGGGGCGGCGCGCACCCGGGGCAAGCACCGTGGGGACGCATCGCCTGGAAGTTCCCCCTAAAAAACGGGTTTCCGGGGCCGGGAATGGCAGATTCCTTGCTTCGTTAACTCCCTAATTACGGGGCTGGTGCCCCTCTTTTGGGGAGCTCAACGATGTATAACGCAAATCGGATCCGATTCTCGATCCTGCCGCTCGCCTTGTGCGCGCTCGTTGCTGGTGCCGGCGCGCAGGGGCGTGGGCAGGGCCAAGGCAGTGACAAGCCGAAGGGCAATGAGGGACGCGCCGAGCAGCCGTCGACTTCGCGCGGTGCGGATAAGGGCAAGCCGCAGGCGGCGCGGAACGACGCCAATCGCGGCAGTCGCGATGATCGCGATAACCGGGTGGGTCGCGGGAGCAGCGTGTCGGCCCCGAACCCGAGCGCCAGGGCGATCGAGCGCGCGAGCAGCAACGCGCGCTTCAAGAGAACGTGGACCGCCGCGGACGTCCGTCCGGACCTTCGCAGCCGCATAGCGAGCGATCGCTGGGCGGAGAGGATCGCCGCCGGTGCGCTGGCGCATGCATTCGCGCGCGACATTCGCGGAAATGCCCTCGTGATCGCGCCGTCCGGCCGTCAGATGCTGGTGCGCAACCGGAAGGGTGACGTTCTGGTCGCGCTGGATGACGATCGCGCGCGCAACCTCGGCGGCTGGAAAGTGAAGCCGCTGGATGACCGCGTGGGTGAGGGATCACCCAGCTTCTGCCGCTCGGGAGCGGGACATCCGAACTGGGGTCGCCAGTGGTGCATCGACAAGGGCTTCGGAATTGGCAGCGACAACGACGTTCGTTGGGGACGTAATCTTGACCTGAACGATGTCGTCTTCCTGAACGAGCCCACGTCCACGACCCTGACGCGGGCCGCTCTTGCGGCGGTGCTCGGCGAGCGGGCGGTCGACCGTCTCGCACTGCACGCCATCACGCTCGGACTGGTCGACCCGTTGGTCGGCACATGGCGTACGGATCCCGCGGGCACGCGCGTCCTGCTGGTCAACTCGGGTAATTACCCGGTTGCCGAGATCGTGGACGTCGACCGCGACAAGCGCAGTGACCGGATGGTGGTCGCGCTGCGACCCTGGTAATCCGGTGAATGCCGGCAATGGACCGCCGGCGTAGATCGTGGATGGTCCCGTGCGCGGCCGCTGTACTGGCCGCGTGCGGGCCGGCGGGCGACGCTGCCGCGCAGCGCGCCGCGGACGACGCCACAAGCGCGCTGACGAGGGAGATGGCGCGGATCCAGGCACAGATCGATTCGATCGACGCGATCCTCCAGCCGTTGCCGCTGCTTCGACCCGCAGTGGAAGCAGCTCTGCGCCGGTTCGACAACGACGCGCAGCTCGTCGCCGCCAAACGGCTGGGCATCGGCGCGAGCACGCCACGATCCGAGCTGGACCGCCTGGTGGCCGAAGGACGCATGACGAGGCTCGGCGACAGTACCGAGCTCTGGATCCTGCGAAAGCTCGATCACTCTTCGCCGTATCTCACTCGTGACGCCGCTTCCGCGCTCCGGGAGATTGCGCAGCGATTCCAGCGCGCCCTCTCACGGCACGGGCTGCCACCGTACCGGCTCGAAGTCACCTCTGCGTTGCGCGGCGCGGAGGATCAGGCGGCGCTGCGCCGCACCAACGTGAACGCTGTCGCCGGCGAGAGCACGCACCAGTACGGCACGACATTCGACGTCGCCTATAGCGCTTTCGCGCCGCCGGCTGAACCCGGGCTCAGTCCCTCGATTCCCGAAGCAGTCTGGCTGGAGCCGCACCTCGTCTGGGTCGCGGGCACTCTCGCCGAGACGATCGCCGCGCGCCGCTCGCGCGAGCTGATGGCGATACTCGGGAACGTCCTGCTGGAGATGCAGGGCGAGGGCAAGATCATGGTCACTCTGGAGCGACTCCAGCCCGTGTACCACATGACGGTCGCGCGACGCTATTGAGGGTGTCAGATTCAGGTGGTGGAGATCCTCGCCGGCACCAGCGGGTACGCGTTCAAGGAGTGGAAGGGCTCGTTCTATCCCGCCGACATCAAGCCGGACGGCATGCTCGCGTTCTACGCGAGCAAGTTTCGAACGGTAGAGATCAACAACACCTTCTACCGGATGCCGCGGGAGAGCGTGCTGCTCGACTGGGCGGCGCAGGTGCCGGACGGCTTTCGCTTGGCGGTGAAGGCGAGCCAGCGCATCACGCATCATGCGCGGCTCAAGCCGGACTGCGCAGAGCTCCTCGGCTTCCTCCTGAAGAACACTGCGGTGCTGGAAGATCATCTCGGCCCGATACTCTTTCAGCTGCCGCCAAACATGAAGAAGGACGCGGACCGGCTTCGCGGGTTCCTCGACCTGTTGCCCGCGGATCGGAAGTTCGTGATCGAGTTTCGTCACGCCAGCTGGTTCGAGGACGACGTATTCGAGGCGCTGCGCGCGCGCGACGTCGCGATGTGCGTGGCGGAGCAGGAGGAGTTCAAGTGCCCGGTCGTGTGCACCGCGTCGTGGGGATATCTGCGGCTGCACCGCTTCGACTACGATGCCGCGGCGCTGGCCGAGTGGGCCGGGTGCGTGGCGGGCCAGCCCTGGAGCGAGGCGTACGTGTACTTCAAGCATGACGAGGGAGCCGGCTCAGGGCCGCCCGCAGTGGAAGCTTTCGTCGAAGCCGTGAGAGCACGGGCGTGAACGATGTGCAACCCCGCAGGGTAAACGGACATACCGGGGATACGATGGATACGATGGATACGATGGATACGAGGGATACGATGATTCGCAGTTTTGCTCGACCCCTGCGGGCCGTAGCGTCCGGCATGCTGGTGCTCGCGGCGGCCTGCCAGGCAACGACCCAGTCGGACGTGTCGCAAGTTCCTGCCCCCGCGCCGGCTGCCGACGCGCATCAGCATATGCCGGGCATGGCGATGGACAGCGCGCCGACTGCTGCGCCGGCCCGTAACGACAGCGCGATGCGGCACCAGATGGATCCGGACACGCGCTTCATGCATCACATGATGATGCACCACGCCCAGGCGCTCGCCATGACCAGCCTAGTCCCGGCCCGGAACGCGAGCCAGGGGCTCAACCTCCTGGCCGAGCGGATCGACGTGTCGCAGAAAGACGAGATAGCGCTCATGCGCCGGTGGCTGGAGCGCCGCGGCAAGCCGCTGCCGCCGCCGGGCGAGCACGCGATGCCCATGATGATGCCGGGCATGCTGACCGAGTCCGAGCTGGGGCGGCTCCGCGCGGCGACGGGTGGCGAGTTCGAGCGCCTCTTTCTAGAGTTCATGATCAGGCACCATGAGGGAGCCCTGGTCATGGTGGCCGAGCTCCTTGGGAGTCAGGGGGCGGCGCAGGACTCCGAGCTGTTCGCCCTGGTCTCCGACATCGACGCCGACCAGCGCGCCGAGATCAACAGAATGCGCTCGATGCTGAGCGCGATGGGTACGCGTTCTCCGGGCTAGCCGCCGACGGGGTATTAGGGCAGCTTTCTGGACCTTTTCGATCACTCCAAAGCGAGATCCGACATGAGCTTCAAAGCACTGTTCCACACTCCTGCGCGATCGACATCCGTGGCCTTGAGCGGGCTGCTGCTCGCGGCTTCGCTCTTCGCCATGGGAAGCGACCTCTCCGCCCAGGCAGCGGACCCACGCGTCGGCCTCGCCGGCGGCCATTGGGTCCCCGCGGACGAGGCGATCCGCAACCTCGAGAGGGTCTCTTTCACGTCGCGGCCGGCGCGGTTCTTCAACCCGGGCAACTCCAACGATTTCGGCTTCGCGAACACCGACCTTGCCTTCAGCGGCAACCGTGTGTTCATGGGGAATTACAGCGGCATTCAGATCTGGGACATCTCGGATCCGACCAAGCCGACGCTGGCATCAGGAATCGTGTGCCCGGGCGGTCAGGCTGACGTATCCGTGTACAACAACCTGCTGTTCGTATCCGTGGAGGAAACGCGGGGCCGGCTGGATTGCGGGACGCAGGGCGTTCGTGACACGGTGAGCAACGAGCGATTCCGCGGCGTGCGGATCTTCGACATAAGCAACCTCGCGGAGCCCAAGCAGGTCGCGACGGTTCAGACGTGCCGCGGCTCGCACACGCACACGCTGGTCCCGGATCCGAGAGATCCCGGAATCATGTACGTGTACGTGCAGGGAACCAGCTCGGTGCGGCCGGAGACCGAGCTTCCCGGCTGTTCGCGCAGGCCTTCGACCGAAGACCCGAACACGTCGTACTTCCGCATCGAGGTGATCCGCGTTCCGCTCGCCGCGCCGCAGGAAGCGCGGATCGTCAGCACGCCGCGGATCTTTGCGAACCCGGTGACCGGCGCCATCGCGGGACTGTGGCCGGGCGGCAGGCACGGCGAGGGCACGCAGCAGACGAACCAGACCAACCAGTGCCACGACATCACTTCTTACCCCGAGATCGGACTTGCCGCGGGCGCATGCTCAGGCAACGGGATCGTTCTCGACATTCGTGATCCCGCCAATCCGAAGCGGACGCACGAAGTCATCGATCCCAATTTCGCGTACTGGCACTCGGCGACGTTCAGCAACGACGGCAGCAAGGTGATCTTCACCGACGAGTGGGGTGGAGGTGGAGCGCCGCGCTGCCAGGCATCGGACCGGAAGGAGTGGGGCGCAAACGCGCTCTTCAATCTCATCGGCGGCAAGTTGAGCCTCGCCGGCTACTACAAGCTTCCCGCTCCGCAGACGGCGCAGGAGAATTGCGTCGCGCACAACGGCTCGATCATTCCCGTCCCGGGCCGCGACATCATGGTGCAGGCCTGGTACCAGGGCGGAATCTCGGTGTTTGATTTCACCGATCCTGCGCGCCCGTTCGAGATCGCATTCTTCGATCGCGGTCCGCTCGACCGGAGCCAGCTGACGCTTGCCGGTCACTGGTCGGCGTACTGGTACAACGGCATGATCGTCGGCTCCGAGATCGGCCGCGGGCTGGACATCTTCGCGCTCAAGCCGAGCGAGTTCCTGTCGCAGAGCGAGATCGACGCGGCCAAGTCGGTTCGCGTCGACCGGTTCAATCCGCAGCTGCAGACGCGGATAGTGTGGCCGGCGAGCTTTGCCGTCGTACGCTCATACCTCGACCAGCTCGGCCGCAGTAACGGCTTGGCTAGCGCGCGGGCGGCCGCGGTGGCGGCTGATTTGAGCAGGGCGGAGGGGATGAGCGGCTCGGGGCGGAGAAGCACGCTCAACCGGATAGCGTCGGGGCTCGATCGTGACGCTCGTGGCTCCAGCGACGCGGCGCGGGTCCGCGCAATGGCGGCTGCGGTCAGGCAGTTGGCGCGAGGGTAAGCCGCGGAGAGGGAAACAGCCTGTAGTGCCAACCGATAACCCCACAACAGGGCGGTACTGGTACAGTTTCAAACTGTACCAGTACCAACAGGGCGGGCAACTTGTTTTATGGTAAGGGTTTGGCGATATTTATAGGCTAACCAAGATCATCACTGTCCCGGGCTGGCCGCGTGTCAAAGACCGCTGCCTCCGCTGAGAGGTTCCACATGAAGGCCGACATTCATCCCGTTTACGCCACCGCCCACGTGAAGTGCGCGTGCGGGAATTCGTTCGAGACCAGATCCACGCAGGCGGAGATCCACACCGACATCTGCGCGGAGTGCCATCCGTTCTTCACCGGCAAGCAGAAGCTCATCGACACAGCCGGACGCGTCGAGCGCTTCCGCCAGAAGTACCGGAAGAAGGAAGCCTGAGTCTCCGCGATCGGCTCGCGGAAGCGCTGCAGCGCGCGGCCGAGGTCGAAAGGGAGCTGTCCGATCCGAAAACGACCAAGGACCCGCAGCGGTTCGCTTCGCTAGGCAGGGAACACCAACGACTCGGCACGGTTGTCGAGCTCGGCCATCGAATCGACAAACTGACGAACGAGCTCGAGCAGGCGCGCGAGCTCGTTTCCGTTGACGACCCCGAGATGGCCGCCGAGGCGCGCTCGGAAATGCGCCGACTCGAAGACCAGCTCGAGGAGCTCGAGCGGAAGCTCAAGCCGGTGCTCATCCCCCCTGATCCACTCGACGATCGCCCCGCCATCGTCGAGATCCGCGCGGGCACCGGCGGCGACGAAGCCGCGATCTTCGCGGGCGACCTCTTCCGAATGTACGCCCGCTTCGCCGAACGGCGCGGGTGGAAGATCGAGATGATGTCGCACTCCGCCGGCGCCCACGACGGCGTCAAGGAAGCGATCTTCAAGATCGTCGGCAACGGCGCGTTCGGTGTGATGCGCTGGGAATCGGGCGTGCACCGCGTGCAGCGCGTGCCGGTCACCGAGAGCCAGGGCAGAATTCACACGTCCGCCGCGACGGTCGCCGTGCTTCCCGAAGCCGCGGAAGTCGACGTGAAGATCGAGGACAAGGATCTGCGCATCGACGTGTTTCGCTCGTCAGGGCCCGGCGGACAGTCCGTCAATACCACCGATTCCGCGGTACGCATCACGCACCTCCCGACTGGCATCGTCGTCAGCCAGCAGGATCAGAAGTCGCAGCTGCAAAACAAGCTCAAGGGGATGGAAGTTCTGCGCGCGCGGCTGCTGGACTTGCGCGTGTCGGAGCAGGAAGCCGAGCGCTCCAAGATGCGGAAGACGCAAGTCGGGACCGGCGACCGGTCGGCCAAGATCAGGACGTACAACTTCCCGCAGAACCGCGTGACCGATCACCGGATCAACTTCACGCTGCACGAGCTGGATCGCGTGCTGGACGGCGGGATCGACCCGCTGGTCGAGGCGTTGGTGGGCGCCGAGGTCGAGGAGCGGCTGGGTGGCTGAAGAGACAGGTATTAGGTATCGGGTATCAGGTAACGGCGAACGGCCGGTGCAGTACGCCGAAGGGAAGGCGTACTTCAGGCATATCGAGCTTGAGGTGGACGAGCGGGTTCTCATCCCGCGCCCCGAGACGGAAATCGTGGTGGACTGGGCGCTCCGGCTCGCCGGCGGAAAGGGTGGGACCGCCGTGGACGTCGGCACCGGGAGTGGCGCAATCGCGCTGTCCCTGGCGCTGGAAGGAAAGTTCAGCCGCGTGATCGCCACTGACGTGTCGTCCGATGCGTTGGATGTGGCCCGCAGTAACCTCGCCCGGCTTGCGCCCAGGTTGCAAACGCGCGTGGAGTTGCGGCTCGGCTCTTTCCTCGCGCCGGTGGAGGGGCTCGGCGCGCATGTGCTGGTGTCCAATCCCCCCTACATCGCGGCTGGCGAGCTGGATTCGCTGCCGGCCAACGTTAGGGGCTGGGAGCCGCCGCTGGCCCTGCTGTCGGGCGAAGACGGAATGGCCGCGACGGCGACTATCATTGAGGGTGCGCACCGCGTCATCGCGCCGGGCGGATGGCTCGTGTTGGAGACCGATTCGTCCCGCGCCGGCGTCGCCGAGTCGCTCGTTCGCGCGCAAGGCGGGTACGCGGAGATTGCGGTACATCCCGACCTCACCGGCCGGGACCGGGTCCTGGTCGCCCGGCTGTACGGATAACCTGACGAATATCGTTTTGGAGATTTGATGCTCGAGGAAAAAGCGAAGGATCTTGGCCGCCAGATCGGGCAGACCGAGGAGTACAAGGCGGTGAAGCGCTCCGGCGAGCTGCTCAACGGCGACGCCGCGGCCGTCGCGCTGTTGAAGGAGATGGAGAAGATCCGCACCGACGCGCAGGGCATGATGGAGCGCGGTGAGCAGCCGACGCCGGAGATGGAGCAGCAGTTGGACGACCTCCTCGGCCGCATTCAGGTGAATCCCGTGTATCAGCGCGCGATCGTGGCGCAGGAGAACTTCGACAAGCTGATGGCGCAGGTGAACGGCTGGATTCTCGACGGGATGAAGAAGGGCGCCGCTAGTCCGATCATCACGCTCGGTTGATTCGTGTCCACCGGCGGGCTCGTCGTCTTCGAAGGGGCGGAGGGAGTCGGTAAGTCCACGCAGGTGGATTTGCTGCTGCGCCGCCTGCAGGACGCGGGAATCGCTGCGGTTTCCTTCCGCGAACCGGGCGGGACTGCTGTCGGTGACCAGATCCGGGAAATACTGCTGCGTCCGGGCAACGTGATCTCACCGGTCGCGGAAGCGCTGCTGTTCATGGCTTCGCGCGCGGAGCTGTGCGAGCACGAGATCATGCCGGCGATGGCGGCCGGAAAGGTCGTGGTGTTGGACCGCTTCTTCCTTTCGACCTACGCGTACCAGATCGGCGGTCGCGGGCTCGAGGAAGAAAGCGTGCGCCGGGCGAACAGGCTGGCTACTCGGGGGCTGGTGCCGGACCTCACGCTGCTGCTGGATTATCCGGTGCAGAGCGGACTCGAGCGCGCCGTCGGGCGGGGAGCCCGCGACCGGATGGAGCAGCTCGACGGCGAATTCCACGAGCGGATCGGACGTGCGTTCGCGACGTTCGCGACCGATGAATGGAGCGCGGGGCACCCGGAGTGCGGCAGGATCGTGAGCGTGGATGCTCGCGGGAGCGCGGAAGAGGTGGCTGCGCGCGTCGCCGACGCGCTGGCCGACAATCTTCCGGAAAAATTCTGGATGTTACGGCAACCGGAGCACAGTGGACTTTCTTAGACGTCTTCGCGGCGACCAGGCGTATCGGACCGGCCTCGTCGCGGTCGTATTTCTGATCGCCATCGTCGCGGGCGGATGGCTCGTGCAGCGCGGCGCGCGGGGCGGCCCGCCGACCGCGTACGAGGCCGCGCGTCTGTACGACAACGTCAGGTCTCACATCGCGCGCGATTACGTCGATTCCATCGGCGAGGACCGGCTCTACCGGATGTCCGTGAGCGGGCTGTTGTACGAGCTGGGCGATCCGTACACGCGCTTCCTCTCCAACGAGCGAGTGGACAGGCTCTCCGAAACGACGAGCGGCAACTACGTCGGCGTTGGACTGCAGGTGGACATACGCGACGGCTGGATCATCGTCATCGCGCCGCTGCCCGGCAGTCCCGCCGAGCGTGCGGGGCTGCAGACTGGCGACAGGATTCTGGAGATCAACGGCAAGTCCACGTTCAACTGGACATCCGAGGAAGCGTCACGCGCGTTGCGCGGTCCCGTCGGGAGCCCCGTGACGGTCGTCGTAGACCGCGTGAACTTCGAGCAGCCGCTGACGCTGCGCTTTACGCGCGGCCGCGTGCACCAAAACGCCGTTCGCCGCTCGGCCATGCTGGCTCCCGGCGTCGGCTACATCGATCTCAAGGTCTTCACGGATTCCACCGCCGACGAGGTCGAGCGCGCGATTCGGGATCTCACGGCCGCGGGCATGAAGACGTTGATCCTCGACCTCCGGGTCAATCCGGGCGGACTGCTCGATCAGGGAGTGAGAGTCGCCGATCTATTCCTCGATCGGGGCGATCCCATCGTGCGAATACGCGGGCGCACGCCCGATACCAATCGTGACTTCGTGGACAGCGCCGCCCAGGCCTGGCCTCAACTTCCGCTGGTCGTTCTGGTGGACGGCCGAAGCGCGAGCGCCGCGGAGATCGTCGCGGGCGCGCTGCAGGATCACGGCCGCGCCGCCATCATCGGGCAGCCAACGTGCGGCAAGAGCAGTGCGCAGGTGCTCTTCCCGATGGTCGCCGAGCGCACGGGAGCGGTGAAGCTGACGACCGCGAGATGGTATACGCCTCTCGGCCGCTCGATCGCGCAACCGTCTTCGCGTTACACTCCGGGACTCGACGAGGAAATCGAGCGGAAGCGCGCGCGCTTCCGGAGCAGGAGCGGGCGGACGATTCTCGGTGGCGGCGGGATCGTGCCGGACGCGCTCGCGGGCGATACTGTCCAGGCGGCGGAAGCCGCCGAGCTGCTGCACGAACTCGGGCCCGACGTGCGGCGGTTCCGCGACGCGGTCACCGACCAGGCACTGGCCACGAAGCGCGCGGGCAACGGGATCGCTGCCGGGTTCGTCGTCACGCAGCCGATGCTCGACGACTTGTGGAATCGGATGCGGGCGCGCGGAATAGACGTTCCGAAGGTCGTGTACGACGACGCGTCGGCCTACGTCAGCCGCATTCTCGCGTACGAGATGGCGCGCTACGTCCTGGGCCCGGAGGCCGAGTTCCAGCGGCGCGCGGCGGACGACGCGGTGATCTCTGCGGCGCTCAGTGCAATCTCGGGAGCGCGCGGCGCGCGGGATGTCGTGCAGCGCGCCGAGGCAATGGGCGCGGCGGAAGAAAAGAAGCTGCTGCAGGAATGAGCGAGCGAGTATTCATCATCGGAGCGGGCCGGGTCGGACAGGGACTCGCTCGCGCTTTTCGCAACGCCGGCGTGGAGATCGTGGGCGTGCACGGCAAGCGCGCCGCGCCGGGTGCGACATCGCACGGAGTCCTGCCGGTCGAGATCGGGCGCGCGAATACTGTGATCCTGGCCGTGCGCGACGACCAGATAGACGCGGCGCTCGATCAGGTGCTGGGCGGGGCGGCGTACAGCGCGCCGGAGCAGCTCACGAGCGGAACGGTGATCCTGCACACCAGCGGGACCGCGGAGCCGGCCGGCTTCGAAGTGATCGACGACCGCGGGCTGTACGGGGGCACCTTCCATCCGTTGGTGCCCTTTCTCGACCCCGAGCGCGCGCTCGAGTCGCTGCGCGGCGCGTGGGTCGGCGTGGACGGGCACTCGGATGCGCGCGCGACTTCGCGGCGGCTCGCCGGGCACGTGGGCGCGCGCACGATCGACATCCCCGCGGGCGGCAAGCCGACGTACCACGCGGCTGCGGTGTTCTCCGCGAACTTTCCGATCGTGCTCGCGGCGATCGCGGCGGAGTTGATGGAAAGTATCGGCGTCGGGGCGAAGAGCGCGGAGTCGGCCGTGCACTCGTTGATGACGGGGTCGCTGGCGAACGCGACGGGAAAGTCGCCGGCGGAGGCGTTGACGGGGCCGGTAGTCAGGGGAGACGCCGGGATGGTCCGGAAGCATCTCGAGGCGTTGGCCGCCGATGACCGGGCGCTCGGGGTTTACCGTCGGTTGTCACTGGCGGCTTTGAGAATCGCGAAGGAGCGAGGGACGGATCCGGTGGCGTTGGTGCAGATCGAAAAGGCATTGCTGCCTGGAAAAACGATATCTAGATAGGCTGGAATTCGGTCCGCAGCGCGGCTACGGCGCGGAGTCAGGCGGGTGCAAGCTGTGAGTTGGAGTTTTAGAGTGGGGGTTTTGGGTACGGCATGAGCTGAATCGAATCATTGTGCAGTCGTTCGATCCCGCGAAGGAAGGTGAGCTCGGTTAGTGTGCCGCCATGGCTCCGCAAGAAAGTCCTTCGCCAGCCTGATCCTGACGGGCTGGAGAGGTGACTCAGCACTCCAACTCACGCACTCTCACTCAGAGCTTGCATCCCGCCAGTCGCGCTATCGGAGCGGAGGCTTACCCCGGTGGTTACTGCCCGCGGCCCAGCTGTCCTTGATCTATCACTCGCACGCCGCGCGGCGGCGTGAACCGAAAGGCCGATGCGGGGACGGCAACATTCGCCGCAATCGCAGTCAGCGTCACGTTCCGAACCAATCCTGTCGGCTCCGTGACCTCGAACCTCCGCACCAGCGAGTTCTGCGTGTCGATCCACACCGTCGCCTTCGTGAACGACTCGCGGCCCTTCGGAGTCAGCAGTACCACCCGCGTCCGCCGTCCGCCGACTGTCGCCGTTCCGCCGTCGGCGAAGTTGAATCGCGAGCCCGGCGATCGCAGCAGCTGCGACGCGGGATCGAGACGCTCGGCCTCGTTGCCGCCGGGGTTCATCTTCAGCACCTGCCCGGGATTCGTGCTCGGCAGGTAGACCCATACCGACTTCCCGTCGGCGATGATTCTGTCGCCCGCGGGATCGGTGAAGGTGATCGCCAGCAGGCCCGGGGCCTTGCGCAGTACCTGGCCGCGCGCGTTGATGCGGTTGCCGGTCAGCGGGTTGGTGATGACCTGCGTGAACTGCACGCGGGCAGTCCGCATTTTGGCGTGCTCCGCGGCCGCGCGGTTGACGATGTCGCCGAGCGATTGGGCCGACACGCTGGAGGCGGCGGCAGCGCCGAGGACGACGGAAAAAGCGATCGATTTGAGCATTACCAGAGTACCCTGCTAAACGCGGACCGTTCCGGCGTTCTGGGGTATCTCGCGCCCAATGGCCGCGGCCACTGCGCGCAGCTCCTCCATGAGCGACGCGAACTGCTCGGGGTAGAGCGACTGCGCGCCGTCGGACAGCGCGCGGTCGGGCTCCGGGTGCACCTCGATCAGCAACCCGTCCGCGCCGGCCGCCAGCGCAGCGCGAGCCATCGGGCCGACCTTGTCCCGCAGTCCAGTCCCGTGGCTCGGATCCGCGACGATCGGCAGGTGCGATAGCAGATGCACGGTCGGGATCGCGCTCAAGTCGAGCATGTTGCGCGTGGCGGTGTCGAAGCTGCGCACTCCGCGCTCGCACAGAATCACGTCGGCATTGCCTTCCGCCAGGATGTATTCGGCGCTCAGCAGCAGATCGTGAATCGTCGCGGCCATGCCGCGCTTGAGCAGCACCGGTTTTCCGATGCGGCCGACCGTCTTGAGCAGCGAATAGTTCTGCATGTTCCGCGCGCCGATCTGGATGCAGTCGGCCACTTCGGCGACCAAATGCGCGCCCTCGTCGTCCATCGCTTCAGTGACGATCGGCAAGCCCGTTTCCCGCTTCGCGAGTGCGAGCAGCTCCAGCCCTTTCTTGCCGAGACCCTGGAACGAGTACGGCGAGCTGCGCGGTTTGTACGCGCCGCCGCGGAGAGCGCTGGCTCCCGCGTCCCGCACGGCGCGCGCCGCCGCGATGATCTGCCGCTCGCCTTCCACGGAGCAGGGACCGGCTACAACCGGGGCAGTGTCGCCGCCGAACGACACGCCCGGGGCGATCGTCACGACGGTGTTCTCCGGCCGCCACTCGCGCGACACCTGCTTGTAGGGCTGCGTGACGTGAATTACTTGCGCGACTCCCGCCAGCGCCTCCAGCCGCGAGGCGTCCACGCGCCCGTCATTGCCGACGATTCCGACGGCTGTCCTCTGCGCCCCCGGCATCGGGCGCGCCGAGTACCCCATCTCCTCGACGATCTCGACCACTCTATCTATCTCGGCGCTCGTGGCGCCGTGCTTCATCACAACCAGCATTAGTTTTTTATGCCGTTCGCTTTAATTAGTTGCGGTTAGCACGCAGCACGCAGCGCAGTCAAGCGACCAACGAAGCCGTGCGTTCACGTACCTCGTCTCCAGCCGCCCGCTCTCCGGTCAGCCTTACGCTCACCAGGCTCGAAACCCCCGGCTCCTGCATCGTCACACCATACACCGCGTCCGCGGCTTCGGTAGTGGTGCGGGGGTTGTGCGTGATCACGATGAACTGTGTCTTCTTCTTGAACTCGTTCAGCATCCGCACGAAACGCCCGATGTTCTGGTCGTCGAGCGGCGCATCCACTTCGTCCAGCAGGCAGAACGGGCTCGGCTTGTTCAGGAAGATGCCGAACAGGAGCGACAGCGCCACCAGCGCCCGCTCGCCGCTGGACAACAGATGGATCCGGTGCGTCCGCTTGCCGCGCGGGGAAGCGTGGATCTCGATGTCCCCCTCCAGCGGCGTGTCGGGGTTCTCCAGTCGCAGGTCGCACTCACCGCCGCCGAACAGCGTGACGAATATCCGCTTGAAATTCTCGCGTACCGCGACGAACGTTGTCAGGAAAAGATCGCGCGCGGTCACGTCGATCTCGCGGATCGCCTGATGGAGCGACGTCTTGGCTGACGCGAGGTCCGCCCGCTGCGCCGTCAGGAAGTCGAGCCGCTTCGACTCTTCGTCGTGCTCCTCGATCGCCAGCGGGTTCACGGGTCCCAGTGCGTCGGACTGCTCGCGCAGCGCCGCCGCCTCGGCCCGCAGGTCGTCGTCGCTCAGGTCGAGCGGCTCCGCGGACGCCATGAGCTCGTCGAGCGGCTTTCTCCATTCAATCTCGAGCCGCTCACGGATGCTGGTTTGCTTGCCGGAGAGCTCACTGTGCCGCAGTTCAGCCGCGTGCAGCTCTTCCCGCACCGCCAACGCGCGACGGCGGATCGAGTCCAGCTCGTGCTCGACGCGGGTCAGCTCCTCGTCCGCCGTCTTCACGCCCAGCTCGGCGGCGGCCATGCGCGCCTCGACGTCATTGAATGTGGCGTCGCTCGCTTCGAGGTCCAGCCTCGACTTGGCGAGCTGCTCACCGAGGTGCGCGTCCGACTGCGACAGGGTGGAAAGCTCGCTGACGAGCGACTCCACCCTCGTCGCTGCGGATGCCAGCTCCTCACCGAGATGCCGCTCGCGGTCTTGCGACACTTGCAGCCGCGCTTCTGCCTGGGCCTTGGCTACCTGCGCTTCGGTGCGCCGGTCGCGGGCGGCTTCCTGCTTGCGCTCTGCGTCCACCAGCAGCTCGCGGGCCGCCGCTATCTCGGCGGCGCGCTCGTCGGTGTGCTCACGCTGCGCCACGAGCTGCGCGTCCACCGCGGTCATGCGCTTCGCCAGATCGGCGCGACGCTCATCTATCCTGCTGCGTGCCGCGGCTGCTTCTGCGAGCTCACGAGCCGCGCGCTGATGCTGCCGGTGCAGCTCGGAGAAGCGGTCTTCCGCCTGGCGCGCCTCACGCGTCGCGGTCGCGACGCCCGCGTTCGTTGTCTCCAGCACCGCCTCGGTCGCGGCGAGCGAATGGCGCGCCGCGCGGGACCGCGCCGATGATTCGGCGTGACGCGCGCGAGCTTCCGTCAGACGGTCGCCGAGCTCCCCCAGCTCCGCCTTGCGGCGCAGAGGCCCGGGTCCCGCAAGCGCGCCCGGCAGCCAGACGGCGCCTCTCGCGTCCATAAACGCCGTTCCTTCGCCCAGCGGCCGCGTGCCGCCCAGCAGCGCGCGCACCCATCGGTCCGCCGGCGCCGCGGGCGTGACGCTCCGCAACAGTTCGTCCGCTTCGTGTGAGGAAACCACAGCCGGCGCGCGGTCCGCCGGCAGGAGGAGCAGTGGACCGGGATTGGTGCGGAGGTGCCACTCGCGCACCGCCTCGGCGACGCCGGCATCGCGCACCAGTACGGCGTGCACGCCCGCGCCGAGAAACCTTTCGACCTGACCAGCGGCGGCCGTCCCCGCCGTGATGAAGTCGCTGAGCGGCCCGAGCACGGCGCCCGCGCCGAACTGGTCGCGATCTTCCAGCAGTCGCGCGGCAGCTGGCGCGAGGCCGACGCGCTCCGCTTCCAGAGCTTCGAGCGCGTGCATCCGCGACTCCATTGTGGTCTGCTCCTCACCGACGCTCAGCATCTCGGCCCGGGCGAGCGCTTCGGAATCACGCGCGATCCGCACGGATTCTTCCGCATCCGCGGCCGTGGATTCCGCGGCGGCGAGCTGCGTGCGCGCGATCTCGAGTCCGTCGCGTGCCGCGTCCATCTCGCGCGCGAGTCCACCGGCGGTCTCGCGCAGCTGCTGCTCCTCCACCGACAGCGACACGAGGCGTTGCTCCAGCTCGCCCAGCTCGCGCTCCGCGGCATCGCGGTCGAGCGTGAGGCGATGCAGATGCTCCGAGAGATCGCGGGCCTTGCGCTCCGCGGCTTCGAGCGCCGCCCGTACCGCGGCGAGCGCACCGCGCACCTCTTCCTCCGCGCCCACTTCCTTCTGGACCGCGTCGATGGCGTCGTTCAGCTCGTACTCCAGCTGGGCGCGCTCCTCCGCCGCGCGCGTCCGCTCCGCCGCCACACGCTCCGCGACCGCGCCACCCTCGCGGTGCTCCTGCTCGGCCTTCTCCCGCCGCATCAGGGCGTGCCGCTGGCGCTCCTCGGCTACCATGATCTCCCGGCGTAGCGAGTCGAGCGCGTCGCGCTGCTCCGTGGCCAGACGGGTCAGCTCCGCGCGCTGCGCCTCGGTGGCTGCGCGCAGCCCGTGGGCGGCGTCGCGAGCGGCATCCGCGCGCGTGACACCGGCC
>JBPCPS010000116.1:0-6795 GCA_050998915.1 Gemmatimonadaceae bacterium | reverse complement strand
TCCAGTCGAGCCGGACAAAGGACTGCGTCCGTTGGTTGACGGATGCACCGCGCCGCGCAAGCGGTTTCACTTTCCCATCTGGAGTGTATATGAAGCAGAGGCTGGCTCTTCTCGTCACCGCGACCTTCGCGGTATCCGCGTGCGTTGACGCACCCACAACACCGATGTCGGCGGAAGTTCCGGCGAACTTCAGCGCTTCCGGATCCGATGCCATCCCAGGCCGCTTCATCGTCACGCTTCGTGACGGAGCCAGCCCGGCCGCGGTTGCCGGGGATCACGGCGTCTCGCCGGATTATGTATACACGGCGGCTCTCAACGGCTTCGCCGGCGCGATGTCAGAAGCCGCCCGCAGCGGCCTGCTCAGCGACGCCCGCGTCTCCCGCGTGGAGCCAGATGGTATCGCCCGCGCTTCGACCACGCAGTCCGGCGCGACCTGGGGCATCGATCGAATCGACCAGGTTAACCTTCCGCTCAGCGGTACGTACTCGTACACGAACACCGGCAGCGGCGTAACCGCGTACATCATCGATACCGGGATCGACTACGGCCACGCGCAGTTCGGCGGCCGGGCCACGTTCGGTTTTGATGCGTTTGCTGGCGGCAATGGTGACGACTGCAACGGCCACGGCACGCATGTCGCGGGTACGGTCGGGGGCAGCACCTACGGCGTAGCGAAGGCTGTTGCGCTCAAGGCCGTTCGCGTGCTGGACTGCGGCGGCTCGGGAAGCTGGAGCGGCGTGATCGCGGGTGTCGACTGGGTCGTCACGCACCACCTAGCCGGCGCGCCGGCGTCGTCCAACATGTCGCTTGGCGGTAGCGGGAACACATCGGTTGATGATGCCGTCAAGCGCATGATCGCCGACGGCGTTGCTTCCGCGGTCGCGGCTGGCAACGGCAACATCGCCGGCATCGCGCAGGACGCGTGCAAGTATTCCCCCGCACGCGTGCCCGAAGCCATCACGATCGGATCCACCACGAGCACCGATGCCAAGTCCTCCTGGTCGAATTACGGCAACTGCGTCGACTTCTTTGCTCCGGGCTCTAGCATCACGTCGGCCTGGATCGGGGGCGGCACCACTGAGACAAAGACCATCAGCGGAACGTCGATGGCGACTCCGCACGTTGCGGGCGTAGCCGCTCTGTACCTCCAGACCAACCCTGGTGCGAGCCCTGGGACCGTGCGTGACGCGTTGTACGCCAATACGACGAAGGGCAAGGTGACGAGCTCCAAGAGCGTCAACAACCACCTGCTGTTCACGAACTACTGAGACTGATGCTGGCCGAATGAACGAAAGGGCGTCGTGCATGTGCACGGCGCCCTTTTTTCGCGTTCCTCGCATTTCAACCCGAACGACTGGAGATCGCCGATGAAAAGACTCGCTGGATCGCTCGCTACCGTGCTCCTCGTCGCGGCTTGCGCGGATGAACCCACTTCACCCGCGCTGACCGCACCCGCTGCAAGCCTGCAGTCGGCCGCTCCCGCCGGCGAGGTGATCCCCGGTCACTACATCGTAGTGTTCGACAATGACGTGGCCGACGTGCCGGGACTCGCCCGCGCGCTGGCCGCCCAGGCCGGAAGCTCTCCCCGATACACGTACACGTCGGCGATCAAAGGCTTTGCGGCAGCCATGAGCGCGCAGGCGGCAGCCGCTCTCGCCCGCAACCCTAACGTCGACTACGTCGAGCAGGACCAGGTGATGCGCGCGTCCATAGACCAGTTCGGCGTTACATGGGGGCTGGACCGAATCAACCAGCGCAATCTCCCCCTTGATGGCAAGTACAGCTACACGTACACGGGGAGCGGCGTACGCGCTTACATCATCGACACCGGCACTGACGCGGGACACGCCGAGTTCGAAGGTCGCGCGTCCAACGTGTACGACGCGTTCGGCGGCAACGGCAACGACTGCAACGGCCACGGTACGCACGTCGCGGGAACGGTCGGCGGCAAGACCTACGGCGTCGCCAAGAAGGCCTACATCCGCGGCGTCCGCGTGCTCGACTGCGCGGGCTCGGGCGCGACCTCCGGCATCATCTCCGCTATCGATTGGATCCGCATCAACCGGATCAATCCCGCGGTTGCCAACATGTCGCTGGGTGGCGGTTATTCGTCATCCCTCAACACGGCCGTCACCAATCTCGCCAACTCGGGCGTGTTCGTAGCGGTCGCGGCGGGCAACGAGAACCAGAACGCCTGCAACGTGTCACCCGCCAGCGCTGCCGCGGCGTACACCACCGCGTCATCGACGAGCTCGGATGCGAAGTCGTCGTTCTCGAACTACGGCTCATGCGTGGACGCGTACGCCCCGGGATCCTCGGTCAAGTCGGCCTGGATCGGAGCAGGTACCACTGAGACCAACACCATCAGCGGCACTTCGATGGCCAGCCCGCATGTCGCGGGGGTCTCGGCTCTGATCAAGCATCGTTACGGCGACATAGCCTCAAGCTCGGTTACGACTTACTTGAACAACGCAGGAACCACCGGTGTGATCACCGGAAATCCAACGGGTACCGTCAACCGCCTGCTCTATAAGTACATCACTGCCTGGTAGCTGTCCCCCAGGCGGCCGGGATGAGCCGGCATGCTCACTAGGCTGTAAGGCAGAATCGTTTGCGAGAAAGGCGCCGTCATTCGGCGCCTTTCTTTTTCGTTTGATTCCGAGTAGGGCAATCGGCCGGCGACCTCTCTTGCTCCGGTGCGTCACCTGCACGAAACTTATCCACCCATGCGCAAGCTTTTGATAATCGTCGCGGCCCTGTTGGGCATCCACGCGGCCTTCCTTGTGTTCAGCCCTCGCGGGACGGAAGCGGCGGGCGATGCTGACGCGACTAAAGTGGGCATCGTGCTGGACGTCGGCGGCCGCGGGGACAAGTCGTTCAACGACGGCGCGTACGCCGGTGCCGACAGCGCGACCAGGCAGCTCCGAGCCGACGTTCGCTTCATCGAGCCGGGCGAAGGAGCCGACCGCGAAGCAGGCCTGAGGCTGCTGGCCGCCGAGGGAATGGACCTCATCATGGGGATCGGGTTCATCTTCACCGACGATCTCACAGTCCTGTCGCGCGAGTACCCGAATAGCAAGTTCGCCGGAGTGGACTTCGCGCTCGGCACGGACGACGCGGGCAACGTCGTACCGCCGCCACCGAACGTGGCCGCGCTCAAGTTCCGCGAGGAGGAGGGCTCATTCCTCGTCGGAGCCCTCGCCGCGCTAGTCGGAAACTCGAAGCGCGTCGGCTTCATCGGTGGGATGGACATCCCGCTCATTCATAAGTTCGAGGCAGGCTACCGCGCGGGCGTGAAGCACGTGTGTCCGGACTGCACGGTCGTCGCGCAATACGCCGGAGTCACGCCGGAAGCGTTCGCCAATCCCGGCCGCGGCAAGGAGCTCGCGCTCTCGCAGTACCAATCGGGCGTCAACGTGATCTTCCACGCATCGGGAGCGACGGGCGGTGGATTGTTCGAAGCGGCGCGCGCGATGGGCAAGCTCGCGATCGGGGTGGATGCAGATCAGGCGGCGGAAGCGCCCGGCAGAGTCCTGACGTCGATGATCAAGGGAGTGAACGCGGCTGTGTACGACGCCATAGCGCGCGTCGAGAACGGCACCTTCAAAGGCGGGGTGTATTCGTTCGGGCTCGCGGAGGGTGGTGTAGGCTACGTGTACGACGACAACAACCGCGCGCTCATCCCCGACGCTGCGCACCGGCGCGTGGAGCAGCTCAAGGCGGACATCATCGCGGGACGAATCAAGGTGCCTTCCACACGATGAGCGCAAACCCGATCAGGATGTCGGCGATCGACAAGTCCTTCGGCCCGGTGCGCGCCAATCAGGGCGCGTCGCTCGAGGTAGCGCCCGGCGAGATACATGCTCTCGTGGGCGAAAATGGCGCCGGCAAATCGACGCTCATGAAGATCCTGGGCGGGCTGATCAAGCCTGACGCGGGCACGGTCGAGGTAAATGCCCGGGACGTCACCGGCTGGTCCACTTCCGATGCGATAGCCGGCGGCGTGGGTGTGGTCCACCAGCACTTCATGCTCGTACCGACGCTTACAGTCGCGGAGAACATTGTTCTGGGCAATGAGCCGAAGCGCGGCATCATGTCCGACCGCGCGCGCGCCCTTGCCGAAGTCAACGCTCTCATCCAGCGCACCGGGCTCATCGTTCCCGCCGATCGTCGCGTCGCTGAGCTCTCGGTCGGCGAAGCGCAGAGAGTCGAGATACTGAAGACGCTGTATCGAGGAGCCAAGATCCTGATTCTGGACGAGCCGACCGCGGTGTTGTCTCCACCCGACGTACAGGAGCTCTGGACCGTGCTCCGCAAGATTCGCGACGACGGTGGAACGATCATTCTCATCACGCACCGACTCGATGAAGTGATCGACATATCCGAAACGATCACCGTCATGCGCGCGGGCGCTACCGTCGGCCGCATGAAGACTTCGGACACCACGCCTGGCGAGATCGCGAAAGCGATGGTCGGTCGAGATGTCGTATTGTCGACGCGCGCAGGGGCGGTAAGCCTGGCGGCCGCAGCAAGCGGCGCTCCCCTCCTGGAGGTCAGGGATCTGGCCGTGAACGACGCCCGCCGGGTGCGCGTCGTGGACGGTGTGACGTTCTCGATCCGGCCGGGCGAAGTGCTCGGTATCGCCGGGGTCGAAGGCAACGGACAGACTGAGCTCATCGAGGCGATCGCGGGATTGCGCGACATCGTTGGCGGGTCCATTTCCGTCGCCGGGCGCGACATCTCGCGTGACACGGTGAAAGACCGGAGAGCCGCTGGCATCGCGCACGTCCCGGAAGACCGGCACCGCCGCGGACTCATCCTGGAGTACTCCATCGCGGAGAACCTCGTGTTGGGCGCGCAGGATGAGTTCTCCCACCGCGGCTCGATGGATTCCTCCCGCATCGAAGAGCACGCGCGGGCGCAAATCGCCAAGTTCGACGTGCGGCCGGCCTCCCCCGAACCCGCGGCGCGCACGCTTTCCGGCGGGAACCAGCAGAAGGTCGTGATCGCCAGGGAGATGGGTCGCTCGTTCACGGTTCTGCTCGCGGCCCAGCCGACGCGCGGCGTAGACGTGGGTGCGATCGAATTCATTCATCGGCAGATCCGCGAGGCGCGGGATGCCGGCAAAGCGATTCTGCTCGTGTCTGCCGAGCTCAACGAAATACTCACGCTCGCCGACACCGTCGCTGTGATGTACCGGGGAAAGTTTGCGGTGACGCTGCCTGCGGGCGAAGCGACTCCTGAAGTGCTGGGCACGTACATGACTGGCGGCACGAGCCGGGACGCAGCGTGAGCATGAACGAGGGCCTGCTCCGGCGCTCCGAGGAAGCGCTGCTTCCTCCCATCGTCGCCCTGCTTGTCGCGCTCATCCTCGGCGACGTTCTCATTCTACTGTTCGGCGAGTCGCCCGCGCACGTCTACGGCCGAATGATCGAAGGCGCCTGGGGAAATCCTTACGGCTTCGCCCAGGTTCTTTACAAAACGACGACGCTGACGTTCGCGGGGCTCGGTATCGCGCTCGCGCTACGGGCCGGCCTCTTCAACATCGGCGCTGAAGGGCAGCTGGCCGCCGGGGCGTTTGCCGCGGCGGTGATGGGCATCTGGCTGCCGGCGGGCACGCCGGCATTGATCGCTGTTCCACTGTGCCTGCTCGCCGCAGCAGCCGCGGGCCTGCTCACCGGTGGACTTCCCGGCGTCCTGAAAACCAGATTCGGCGCGCACGAAGTGATCGTCACGATCATGCTGAACTTCATCATTTTCGCCCTGCTCAACTGGTTGATCGTGGAGCATCTGCGCGTGGCGGACACGCTGCACACTCCGGAGATTCACGCGGGCGCCGTGCCGAGGCTGAACGAATTCATCCCCGCGTTTCACGGCTCCGCGGCCAACCTGACATTTCTGTTCGCCATCGCCGCGGCCGTCTGGTGCTGGTGGTATCTGTTCCGCACTCCCGGCGGGTACGCTCTCCGCGCCACCGGATTGCAGCCCGACGCCGCCGAGTACAGCGGGATTCGCGTTGGCCGCGTCTGGATCAAGGCGATGGCGCTCGGCGGGATGCTGGCCGCCCTGGGCGGGACGAACTTCGTGCTCGGCTACAAGCACTATTACGAGGACGGATTTACGGGCGGGGCCGGCTTCCTCGCGATCGCGGTCGCCATCGTCGGACGCAATCATCCGCTCGGTGTCGTGCTCGCGGCGTTCTTTTTCGCGACGCTGTCGCAGGGGGGGCTCGCGATCCATGCTTTGGTTCCAAAGCAGATGGTCGAAGTCCTTCAGGGTGTCGTGATACTCGCGATGGTTGCTGCGGTGCCTGAAGTGCAGCGGACGTTGCGCGGCGTGCGTAAGGCGGCCGCGTGAACCCTTTCGACTTCATTTCTCAGACGCTGCGGATCGCCGTACCGTATCTGTTCGCGGCGAGCGGCGGGCTCGTCGCGGAGCGTGCCGGAATAGTGAGTCTCACGCTCGAAGGATTCATGCTGAGCGGGGCGTTCACCGCGACGCTGGGGAGCTACTACTCCGGGAGCCCGGTGGTCGGCGTTCTCGCTGGCGCTGCCGGCGGCTTGATGTTCGGCCTGTTGCATGGGATAGCGACCGTGCGCTTCCGGGCAGACCAGGTCGTCTCCGGAATCGCCGTCAATCTGCTCGTCATCGGCCTGACACAGGTGATCCTGATGCTGCTGTTCGACAGCTCGTCGAACTCGCCACGGGTGGAGGGATTCCAGGCCGGCCTGTCGGGCTTCGGTGACCCACTCGTGTGGCTGGGTTTGGCGTCGGTGCCCCTGGTCGCCTTCCTTT
>JBPCPS010000006.1:0-4658 GCA_050998915.1 Gemmatimonadaceae bacterium | reverse complement strand
GCTTCATATACACTCCAGATGGGAAAGTGAAACCGCTTGCGCGGCGCGGTGCACCCGTCAACCGACGGACGCAGTACTTCGTCCGGCTCGACTGAAGCCGGCAGACGCTTATCACACTTTCTGTCGCGCGAGCTGCCGCGACGCATATGGGTGCCCGCTATCCGGAGACGGCGAAACGAGCTGAGCTTGTTGGGGCGCGAAAACTGATGCGAGCGGCGGTGCATCCTGGAAAGAACGCTTGCCGCCCCCACAAGGCTAGCGGCCTTCAATCAAACGTTCACTCCGCAATATTACGGAGACGGGCCCCAGGAGATCAGTCACTCGACCAAGCCATGGTCGATCGCAAAGCGGGTCAAAGCCGCGGCTCCCCGTAACTCAAGCTTGCGCATGAGCGTCTCCCGGTGCGATTCGACGGTTCGCACGCTGATGTTGAACCGCGCTCCTATTTCCTTGTTCGAACGGCCATGTGCTATCTCGGTCAACACTTCCCGCTCGCGTGCGGTGAGTCGCGCCAGACGACTGCTGGCCAGCGGCGGGTCCGGCTCCGGGGCGGTGGAAATGAAGGCATGGCGGCCAGGCGCGGCGAAGGAGGTCCGTCCTTCGGCTATCGCGCGCACTGCGTCGCGAAGCTCAGCCGGCGAGGAGTCTTTTCGCAGGTAGCCGTTGGCACCGGCACGGACACTTCGCGCCACGTACTCCTCATGATCGTACATGCTCAGCACCAGAATGCGCGCCTGCGGAACAGTGCCGCGGATCTGTTCGGCGGCCTCGAACCCCGATAGTTCCGGCATCGACAGGTCCAGTATCACCACGTCCGGCTTCAATTGACGGGCGAGCGCGACGGCGTGCATGCCGTCGACGGCCTCCCCAACGACGTCGAACCCGGCGTCGCTCATGAGGACGTGACGGATACCCTCGCGCACGACCGCGTGGTCGTCCGCGATAAGGACGCGGATGACGTCAGCGCGAACCGGCATGCTCGATCGGGATTCTTATGGTGAGCGCCGCGCCGCGGCCGGCGGGGGGAGTCGTCTGAAGGTCCATGCTTCCCTGGAGCGCCGTGATCCGCTCACGCATTCCCACGAGCCCGTATGATGGAGCGGCGTTGTCCGGAGAGTCACTCGGCTCCGTGGGCGGGGCGGGCTCGGGGAGGCCGCACCCGTTGTCGACCACGACGAGAAGGAGGTCTTTGCCTGCTACACTAAGGCTCACTGTGGCCGCTGTTGCGCCCGAATGGCGGGCAGCGTTGGACAACCCCTCCTGCAGCGCGCGGTACAGCGCCAGACTCGCCTCCTCCGAGACGGGGGGTACTTCGTCCGGCGCGTCGAAGCTGATGTCGAGTCCGGTTTGCTCCGCGAAGCCGTGCACCAGCGCGCGCAACGCCGGGATCAGACCGAGATCGTCCAAAAGTGGCGGACGCAGATGGGTCGTCACACTTCGAATGCTGCGGATCCCTGAGTCAACCATGGTCAGCACGCGATCGATCGCCGGGGCAAGCCCCGCCGGCGCCTGCTCCCGGACGAGTCCCAGCTGGAGCTTGACCGCTGCCCATACCTGCGCCGATTGATCGTGCAGCTCAAGCGAGATGCGTCGCCTCTCCTCCTCCTGCTGATTGACCATGCGAGCGGACAGCCACTCGAGCTCACGCGTTCGGCGGTCCAGCTCGTCGAGCACCAGCATCAGGATTCCGATGGCCATGCCGAGGGTCAGGAGAATGTCTATGTAGTAGCCCCAGGGATTCCACGCGTTGCGAGCGCGGAGCAGGGGATAGTCGAGATGGTGAAGCCCCCACGCGATCAGGACCCCGCCGAGGACGCCGTCTCCGCGGCAGCGGGTGATCCACCATTGCTTGAGAAAGATCCAACCCGTCCAGAGCGTCGCGAGGCTGAGAAAGAGTACCGCGGGAAGCGCAGCAAGAAGGAAGTTGTCCATCTGGTAGATCGCGATGTACGACCACACCAGTGGAAAGATGGGCGCACTTGCATAGACCGCACGCCACCGCGTCGAGCGCGAAGATTTGAGCGCGGCCCAGAGCAGGGCGAGGGCGGTCCACCCGGTCAGCACCTGATGTACGAACAGCCAGTACTCGGCACGCGTGGCGGCGAACGCGATGATCGCTCCGATGCGAAGCGCGTACATGGACCACGCCAGCGACCACCAGAGAAAGTTCTTCTGCCGGCGGCTCAGGTAGAGCGACCAGCAGACGACCGCCATGCCTACTGTGACAACCCCCTGGAAGAACGCGGCGTGCCACTCGCCGATCATCTGTGCTGGTTCATGTACATACGGGATTGGCCACCGTCTTGGGAAGTCACGAGACTGTCGCTCAGCCGGGATTTCCGCAAGCGAAAGCGGTCCCGCAGGGAGGGCCGCCCCCCGGCCCGCCGCCGCGCTCGCTTCACTAGCTTCCCCCAATGCAGGTTGACCGCATCAGAACACGCTTTCTAGTGGTGGGCAGCGGGGTTGCCGGGCTCCATGCGGCCTGGCGGGCAGCGGAGGAAGGGGACGGTGAGGTGATGGTGCTCACCAAGCGCTCGCTGGTCGACAGCGCCACCGCCTACGCTCAAGGCGGCATTGCGGCCGCGCTCGGCGCCGGCGACTCTGCCAAGCTCCACCGCAAGGACACGCTCGCGGCGGGGGCAGCGTTGTGTGATGCCAGGGCCGTCGATGTTCTGGTGGCGGAGGGCCCCGACCGGGTTCGCGAGCTCCAGACGGCGGGCGCCGATTTCGATCTCGAGCCCAGCGGCAAGCTGCGCCTGGGAAAGGAAGCCGCCCATTCGAGGCATCGGATCGTGCACGCCCACGGCGACCAAACCGGCGCGGAGGTCGTGCGCACCCTGATCGACAGGGTCGAGGAAAACCCCAGGATCGAGGTCCTCGAAAAAACGCGCGTGCTCGATCTCATCGTTCATGCAGGGATGTGCGCGGGTGTCAGGGCGACCGTCTCGGGGCGTCCTGTCGAGATAGTCGCCGACGCTACGGTGCTCGCGACCGGCGGGTGTGGACAGGTCTTCAGGTATACGACGAACCCGGTCGTGGCCACCGGAGACGGATACGCGATCGCGTCGCGCGCCGGCGTGAAGCTCTCGGACATGGAGTTCGTGCAGTTTCATCCGACGGCGCTCGACACTCCTGAAAATCCCCTGTCCCTGATCTCCGAAGCGGTGCGGGGTGAAGGCGCAAGGCTGGTGAACGACGCCGGCGTCAGGTTCATGATTCGGCGCCACAAGCTCGCCGAGCTCGCGCCGCGCGACATCGTGGCGCGCGAAATCTTCAGACAGCAGTCGGAGGGTAGCAGGGTCTGGCTGGACGCACGCCGGCTTGGAAAATCATTCGCGAAGCGGTTCCCCGGAATCTTCGCGCTATGTCACGCGCGGGGTCTCGACCCGCGGGACGAGCTGATACCGGTCACGCCGGCGGCGCACTACATGATGGGCGGCGTGGTTACGGATCTCACCGGCTGCTCGAGCATGAATCGGCTGTACGCCTGCGGCGAGGTATCTAGCACCGGCGTTCACGGCGCCAACCGGCTCGCATCCAACTCGCTGCTGGAAGGTCTGGTATTCGCCGAGCGGGTGGCTCGCGATATGATAAAGGTGGAACGCCTCGCGAGACTCCCGAAGAAAACGGCGTGGAAGGCTCCGGCGCTGCGCGACCGGGGGGCCGCGCAGGTCGCCGCCGACGAGGTGCGCCGCGTGATGTGGGAGAAAGCAGGGATCGACCGATCGGCGCGGGGATTAAAAAAGTGTCTCGAGGCGCTGGATGCGATCGAATCACGGCTGCCGGTGGGAGCGACAGAGGAGGCCAATATGATCGCGACCGGTCGGCTCATCGCGGGAGCGGCTTTGATCAGGGGCGAGTCGCGCGGCGGGCATTTCCGCAGCGACTTTCCACGTCCGAAGCAGAAGTGGAGGGGGAAGCACATCACATGGTAGTCATCGCGAAGCAGGACGATGCGGCTCTGCAAGCCGAGATCAAGGAGCTGGCGCGGCGAAAGAACGCCGTGATCCTCGCGCACAACTATGAGCGCCCCGAGGTGCAGGACGTCGCGGATTACGTGGGCGACTCTCTGGGTCTCAGCAGGGAAGCCGCGCGGACCGAGGCGGAGGTGATCGTTTTCTGCGGCGTTCATTTCATGGCCGAAACGGCGAAGATTTTATCCCCCGACAAGACGGTTCTTTTGCCGGATCTCGCCGCGGGCTGTTCGCTGGCCGCTAGCATCGACGCGGAGGACCTTCGCAAGTGGAAGTCCGAGCATCCCGGCGCCGTCGTGGTTTCCTACGTCAACACGACTGCTGAAGTAAAGGCGGAAAGCGATTACTGCTGCACGTCCGGGAATGCGGTCGACGTGATCAATTCGATCCCCAGGGAGAAGGAGATTCTCTTTCTTCCGGACATGTTCCTGGGCGCGCACGTGCGGCGCGTAACCGGACGCGAGAACATCCATGTCTGGATGGGGGAGTGCCACGTGCATGCCGGCATCGATCCGGAGCACATCAACCTGCAGAGGGCGGCGCACCCGGGGGCGGAGTTCCTCATCCACCCTGAATGCGGCTGCGCGTCGAGCGTGGTCGAGGCCGTTTCCGCGGGCGATGTGAGCGCGGAGGGGATGCAGATACTGTCGACCGAGGGGATGATCCGGAGGCCGTCGCAGTCCC
>JBPCPS010000153.1:0-12904 GCA_050998915.1 Gemmatimonadaceae bacterium | reverse complement strand
CGCCGTAGTCCCGAACCGCCCGCCGGGCAGTCTCGACGTCACTCGTCACGACCGCTCGCGCGGTCGGAACTCCGGCCTCGCGCATCATGCGCTTCGCGAAGGATTTGGAGCTCTCGATGCGCGCGGCCGACGCTGTCGGGCCGAATATGGCCAGCCCACGCTCGCGAAAGCGGTCCACGATCCCCGCGGCGAGCGGCGCTTCCGGCCCAACGACGGTCAGATCCGGCCGCTCACGCTCCGCCAGCGTCAGCAAGCCGGAAATGTCCGTGGCCGCGACCGGCTCACACCGCGCAAGCCCGGCAATCCCCGGGTTCCCCGGCGCGACGATCAGCTCGATGGACGGGTCGTCGGAGTGAAGCTTCCAGGCGAGCGCATGCTCGCGCCCCCCGCCTCCGACGAGCAGGACCTTCATCCCAAGGCCTGATCCAGATCGGCTATTAGATCGCCCACGTCCTCCACGCCGCAGGACAGCCGGATCAACCCGTCCGACAGGCCGAGCTCGGCACGGCGCTCCGGCTCAACCGACGCATGCGTCATCGAGGACGGATGGCTGATGAGGCTCTCCACTCCGCCCAGCGACTCGGCCAGCGAGAACACGCGGACCTTCTTGAGAACGGCCGCGGCCCGGTCGCGCGTGCCGAGCTCGAGTGAGATCATCCCCCCGAAGCCCGACATCTGCCGCTTCGCCAGCTCGTGTTGCGGATGCGAGGGCAATCCGGGATACAGCACCTTGTCCTCGCCCACGCGCTTCGCCAGCCACTGCGCGATCGCGCGGCCGTTACTATCGTGGCGCTCCATGCGCAGGTGCAGCGTCTTCGTCCCCCGCAGCGCGAGCCAGCAGTCGAACGGTCCGGGGATGGCTCCGGCCGCGTTCACGATGAACTGCAGCCGCTCGGCGAGCGAATCGTCGTTCGTGACGGCCATCCCGCCGATCATGTCGCTGTGGCCGTTGAGATATTTGGTGGTGGAGTGATACACGATGCTCGCGCCGAGCTCCAGCGGTCGCTGGAAGTAGGGGCTGGCGAAGGTGTTGTCCACGATCAGCACAGCGTTCGCGTCCCGGGCGATCGTCGCGGCCGCCGCGAGGTCGGTGAGGCGCATCAGGGGATTCGTCGGCGTCTCCACGAGGACGGCGCGAGTGGATGCAGTGACCGCTTCCGATATCCGGTTCGGGTCGCGCGTGTCGACGAACGAGAACGAGAGCCCCATCCGGCTCAGGATCTTGTCGAACAGCCGAAAGGTGCCGCCGTAAACGCTCTCGCCGCAGACGATGTGATCGCCGGCGGAGAACAGCTTCATGATCGAGTCGAGGCAGCCCATGCCGCTGGAGAACGCAAACCCGTGCCGGGCACCTTCCAGGGAGGCGACGTTCCGCTCGAGCGCCTCGCGGGTCGGGTTCTTCCCCCGGGCGTACTCGTACCCCTTGTTTTCGCCCAGTCCAGCCTGCACATAAGTGGATGTCAGATAGACGGGCGTCATTATCGCGCCGGCCAAGGGCTCCGGCCGCTGCCCGGCATGAATTGCGCGAGTGGCGAAGGCGGAATCGAGATCGCTGTCGAAGATGCGAGTCATGAGGATTGGGAAGATGGATCTTGCTGCGCAAAGTTAATGAAAGACAGCCAGCAGCCAGCAGCCAACAGCTAGGGGCCAATACATCGATGCCTGACCGAACAGCCTCCGGTGCGGGGCTCTCTTGTCTGGTCGTGGATGATGAGCCCCGCCTCCGCCAGGTGCTCGTCCGGCTGATGGTCGGCGAAGGGTTCCGCTGCGACGAGGCGCCGAACGGGGTCGAAGCGCTGGAGAAGCTGGCGGCCGGAAACTATGTGCTCGTCCTCAGCGATCTTCGCATGCCGCGTATGGACGGCCTGGAGCTTCTGCGGAACATTCAGGAGAACCACGCCGAGGTCGCGGTGATACTCATCACCGCCGTAGCCGAGGTCGAAGTCGCACTGAGCGCTCTCTCGATGGGCGCGATGGACTACCTGACCAAGCCGTTCCATATCGAGGAGGTTCGCGCCCGCGTCGCGCAGGCCCTGGAGAAGCGGCGGCTCGTCCTCGAGAACCGGCACTACCAGCAGGAGCTGGAGAACCGCGTCGCGGTCCAGGCGGGGCGGATCGAGGAGCTGTTCCTGGGCGGGGTGCAGGCGGTCGTGCACGCGCTCGAGGTGAAGGACCCCTACACTCGCGGGCACTCGATCCGCGTCAGCCGCTTCTCGATGCAGATGGCCCGCCATCTCGGGCTGGACGACGACACCGTCCGCCAGATCGAGCTGGGCGGAAACGTGCACGACATCGGCAAGATCGGGGTCCGCGAATCGATCCTCAACAAGGAGGGTCCGCTCACGGACGCTGAGTACGCGCACATCATGACGCACCCCGTGGTGGGCTGGCAGATCCTCTCGCCGCTGCTCACCGACGCGCCGCTCGCGTTGAACATCGTGCGCTCCCACCACGAGCGGTACGACGGAAACGGCGTTCCCGACGCGCTGATTGGGGAGCTGATCCCGCTCGAGGCGCGCATCGCCAGCGTGACGGACGCGTTCGACGCGATGACGAGCGGGCGGGCGTATCGTCGTGGTCACAGGATGAACGTCGCGACCGCGCTGAAAGAGCTCCAGAAGCACCGCGGCACGCAATTCGATCCCGGGATGGTGGGAGAGTTCGTCCAGCTGGTGGACAACGGGACAATCGCGATCCCGTCCGTCAGCGAGCTGGACCTGATCACGCCGGCGGGTGCGCACGCCACGATCTAAGGGACGATGCCGGGCCGCGACTAGATTTTCATCAGCGGCATCCGCGGCAACATCTCAATAACCACCAAAGGAAATGGCTCACGAAGGATTGATGGTCGGTGTATCCGGCGTCCGCGGACGCGTGGGCGAGGGACTTACGCCCGAGGTAGTCGCGCGATTTGCCGCGGCGTTCGGCGCGTGGGCCGCGGGCGAGGCGGCCGGCACTCGATCGAAGGGCGCGCGCGCCAGCATCGTGCTCGGGCGCGATAGCAGGGTATCCGGCCCCATGTTCCATCGTGTCGTCGTAGCCGCCCTGCAGTCGGTGGGCTGCGACATCATCGACATCGGCATGGTACCGACGCCGACGGTGCAGCTCGCAGTGGAGCACCATCACGCTGCTGGCGGACTCGCGATAACTGCGAGTCACAATCCCATCGAGTGGAACGCGCTCAAGTTCATCGCACCCTCGGGGCTGTTCCTCGACGCTGCCCAGGGGACGGCGATGCGCAAGCTGCTGGACGCCGGCATTCCGCGCGCGACATGGGACCAGCTCGGCGCGCTCACGGAGGACAGCGAAGCCGTCGCGCGGCACATCGAGCGAATTCTGGCGATCCCTTTCCTCGACGCCGATGCCATCCGCCGTCGCCGCTTTCACGTCGCGCTGGACTGCGTGCGCGGCGCCGGCGCGGTCATCATGCCGGCGCTGCTCGACCGGCTGGGCTGTAAGGTGACCGCGATCAACATGGAGACGGACGGCCGCTTCCCGCGTCCGCCCGAGCCGGTCGCGGAGAACCTCGGCGAGCTGGAGGCGCTGGTGAAATCGCACGGCGCCGACATCGGCCTGGCGGTCGATCCGGACGTTGACAGGCTCGCGCTCGTTTCGAACGAAGGCAAGGCGATCGGCGAAGATTTCACGCTCGCGCTGGCCGCGCGGGTGGTGCTGCAGCATCGGCCCGGCGACCTAGTCACCAACCTTTCGACTAGCCGGATCATGGAGGACGTCGCGGGCCAGGCATCGCGCCGCGTGATCCGGGCTCCGGTCGGCGAAGTGAACGTCGCCGTGCGAATGAGAGAGGAAAAAGCGCTGATCGGCGGGGAAGGCAACGGAGGGGTCATCCTGTCGGAGGTCCACCTGGGCCGGGACGCACCGGTGGGCGCGGCATTGATCCTTCACCTGCTCGCCACCGAGGGGAAGCCACTGTCGCAGATCGTCGCCGGCTACCCCAGATACGCGATCGTCAAGGACAAGCTGGACCGCCCCGATGTCCCGCTGGACGGCGTGTACGAGGCGCTCCGGAAAGCGTTTCCGGATGCGACAGCCGACACACAGGACGGGTTGCGGCTGGCCTGGGATGATCGGTGGGTCCACGTCAGGCCCTCCGGGACGGAGCCGATCGTGCGCGTCATCGCGGAAGCTCCCGACGAGGCCGGGGCACGGCATATGATATTAGAGGCCCGGGCGCTGCTCGATCGCCTGGCCGGACAGACCTTTCAACTCTGATCTCATGTGCGGCATTGTCGGATACGTTGGTCCTAACCTCGCAAATCCCGTCCTCGTAGAGGGACTCCGGCGGCTGGAATACCGCGGATACGACTCCGCTGGCATAGCCGTCATGAACGGCAACGGTGTGGAGACGCGGAAGGCGGCGGGGAAGATCTCCGAGCTGGAGGAGGCTCTCGCGGCGTCGCCGATCTCGGGCAACACCGGCATCGCGCACACGCGCTGGGCCACGCACGGCGCGCCCACTCAGTGCAACGCGCACCCGCACATCGACTGCAAGGGACACATCGCGGTCGTGCACAACGGCATCATCGAGAATTCGTCCGTGCTGCGGAAGCAGCTCGAGGCTAGTGGTCACAAATTCGTCTCGGAGACCGACACAGAAACGCTCGCGCACCTCATCGAGGAAGCGTTCGAGGGGAGCCTGGAGGAGGCGGTCATCGACGCGCTGCAGGAAGTCGAAGGTACGTACGGCATCGCGGTGATCTCGAGCGACGATCCGGATAAGATCGTCGCGGCGAGGAAGGGCAGCCCGCTGCTCCTCGGGATCGGCGATAACGAGTTCTACGTGGCGAGCGACGCGTCGGCGATTCTGGCGCACACCCGGGACGTGATCTATCTGGACGACGGCGACATCGCGGTGCTGGACCGCAATGGGTACCACATCCTTGACGAACGCTCGCAGCGCCTGTCGCGAAAAGTCAGCCGCATCGATTGGGATCTGGATCAGATTGAACGGGGCGGCTTCAACCACTTCATGCTCAAGGAGATCTTCGAGCAGGGAGCGAGCATCGAGAACACGATGCGCGGCCGGTTGCTCGACGACGAGGGCACGTCCAAGCTCGGCGGCATCAACCTGAGCGACGAGGAGCTGCTCAAGTTCGACAACGTGGTCATCACGGCTTGCGGCACGAGCTGGCACTCGGCGCTGATCGGCGAGCACATGCTGGAGGAGATGGCGCGGATCCCCGTCGAGGTCGAGTACGCGTCGGAGTTTCGCTATCGCAACCCGATCATAACGGACCGCACGCTGTGCATCGTGATCTCCCAGTCGGGCGAAACCGCGGACACGCTCGCCGCCATGCGCGAGGCGAAGAACCGCGGCGCGTTCACCTACGGTATCGTGAACGTTGTGGGCTCCTCGATCGCCCGGGAGAGCGACGGCGGCATCTATGTGCACGCGGGACCTGAGATCGGAGTCGCGTCCACCAAGGCGTTCACCTGCCAGGTGATTGCGCTCCTGCTGTTCACCCTCAAGCTGGCCCGCCTGCGCAACCTGTCGGTCGTGCGCGGAAGGGAGATCATCGAGGCGATGCGCGCTCTGCCGTCGCAGGTGCAAAAGATCCTCGACTCCGCCCCCCGGATAGAGGACCTCGCCGAGGGGTTCAAGGACAGCACCAATTTTCTGTACCTGGGCCGCGGTTACAACTTTCCGACCGCGCTCGAGGGCGCGCTGAAGCTGAAGGAGATCAGCTACATCCATGCCGAGGGGTATCCGGCGGCCGAGATGAAGCACGGTCCCATCGCGCTGATCGATGCCGAGATGCCCGTGGTGTTCATCACGCCGCACGACTCGGTGTTCGACAAGGTCGTGTCGAACGTGCAGGAGGTGAAGGCGCGCGGTGCCAGGGTGATCGCGATAACCACGGGGGAGGAGCCGGCGCTGGATGGCAAGATCGATTACGAGATCAGGATCCCGCCTACCATCGAGATGCTGATCCCCGTGCTGGCAGTCGTGCCGCTCCAGCTGCTGGCGTATTACATCGCGGTCAAGCGCGGCGCGAACGTGGACCAGCCGAGAAACCTGGCTAAGTCGGTGACGGTGGAATAGGGCTGTTGGCTATTGGCTCTTGGCTGTTGGCTAACAGCCCCTCTGCTCCCGCGGTGTTTCCGTCCCTGCCAAAAGCCAGCAGCCAACAGCCAACAGCAAGGTCGTCGTGCGCGTAGTCCTGCAGCGCGTCTCGAGTGCCCGTGTAACGGCCGACGATCGAGTCACGGGAGAAATAGGCCGCGGCCTACTGCTGCTCGCGGGCTTCACGGCGACTGATACGGCGGACACCGTGGACTGGATGGCGGACAAGATCGCGACGCTCCGTATCTTCGGTGACGAGGCCGGGAAGATGAATCTCGCGCTGGGCGACGTGGGCGGGGCAGTGCTCGTCGTGTCCCAGTTCACGCTATACGGCGACGCCGCCAAGGGAAGGCGGCCCAGCTTCGTCGCGGCGGCCTCTCCGGAGATCGCGATCCCGCTGTACGAGCGGTTCGTGGAATCGTTCCGCGTGCGGGGCCATCCCGTCGCTACCGGAGAGTTTGGCGCGATGATGGACGTGGCGCTCGTGAACGAGGGGCCCGTCACGCTGGTGCTGGAGCGGTGATTCCTGAAGTCGTGCTGGCGTCCGCTTCGCCGCGACGGCGCGAGCTGCTGACGCTAGTGGGGATCGAGCATGTGGTCGTCCCTTCGCACCTCGACGAGACCATGCGGCTGGGCGAGGAGCCGGCGGGACACGCGTTGCGGCTCGCGGTCGGGAAAGCGGCCGCCGTCGCCGGGAGCCATCCCGGCTCGGTCGTCATCGGCGCCGACACTGTCGTCGTGCTCGACGGGCGGGTTCTGGGAAAGCCGCCGACTCCCGAAGCCGCGCGCGAGATGCTGCGCGCGCTGAACGGCCGGACCCACAAGGTCATCACCGCTGTCGCCGTCTCTTACGCCGGCCGCACGCGCGAGGGCGCCGAGGAGGTCGCCGTGACGTTCAGACACCTCGGCGACGACGAGATCGACTCCTACGTCGCGACCCGTGAGGGGATGGACAAAGCCGGCGCGTACGGCATCCAGGGGTTCGGCGCGACAATCGTGCAGCGGATCGACGGCGATTTCTTCGCCGTCATGGGGCTGCCGCTCGTCCGGTTGATCGGACTTCTGCGGGGCGTCGGCCTGCGTTACCGCTTCGGCAACGTGGAGAGCGTGGCGGCCGAGTAGCGCGCCTTCCAGACGTCCACTTTCTCGAGGACGTCGCGCGGCATGATCCGCGTCATGCGGCCCGGCCGGTTCTTCGCCGACGCATCGTAAGTCACTCCGGGATCGGCGAACGCGTCCACCATGAGATCGTGGAAATTGCGATACGGGCCGCTGCGCTTCGGGTTGGTGAACCCCATCAGTGAGATGACCGGCCTGTCCAGGGCGACGGCCATGTGCAGCGGACCGGTATCAGGCGCGAGCACCAGCGCGGACGCGTCGAGGATGCCCACCAGATTGCGCAGTCCGCTGCCGAGCGCCGAGAAGTGCGGGTGCCGGCTTCGCTCGAGGATGACGCGCTCCGCCCTGCGCTCGCGCTCGGATCCTCCGCCCACCAGAATGGGTTGCAGTCCATAGTCGGCGTACAGTGTGTCGCACACTTCCGCCCACCGCTCCGGCGCCCAGTCCTTCACCGCCTTGCTGGTCCCGACGACGACCGACGCGAGCGGCCGGTCGAACTTATCCGCGAACGATCGTTGCCACTCGCGCTCGTCGTCCCAGGGACCGAGGTGCCATTCTACGGGCTCATGCGGCACGCCGAGATACGTGAGGAACTCGAAGTATTGGTCCTGCACGTGTTGCGGCGCGCGCGGCGGGATCGTGTGCGTCGTGAACATCGTGTTCAGGTCTCGCGCGCGCTCCTTGTCGAAACCCAGCTTCACCGGTGAGCGGGTGAACGCGGTGACGACGCCTGCCTTGAAGTACACCTGCAGGTTCAGCACGACGTCGAACTCGCGCGCGTCGAGCGCGGCCCGGACGTCTCGGAAGGCGCGGAGCCCCGCGCTCCGGTTGAACACGATGGTCTCGTCCACGGACCTGTGGCCGCGTACCAGTGAATTCGGCCCCGGCTGCACGACCCAGGTGATGCGACTGCGCGGAGAATGCCGCTTGATCGCGTTGATCACCGGGAGGACGTGGACCGCGTCACCGACCGCGCTCATCATCACGATGCATACGCGGTCGAGCGGGGCAGTCACTCGGACAGCTCCTGGACGCGATCGAGGATGGCGACGATCTCTTCGTCTGTGATGGACAGGCCGAGCCGCATCGATTTTCTCAGCGACCGGCGCAGCCTGGTGATGTTGGCGTCCCGCACCGTCGGCGATCCGGCAACGTGGAAGCGAACGCGATCCACGTCGAGGATCCAGCCGATAAGGCCGCCATCCGGTCCCGGCGCCACGAGCACGTTCCGGATGTTGAGGTCCGGATGGTGCGCGCCCGCGGCCACGAGCGAGGCGACCGCGCCGGCAGCGGCGTTGAGCACCACGTCCCGGGCGCCTTCGTCCTCCGTCGCGGCCAGCCAGGCGAAGAGGTCAGCGCCGTTCGGGATCTCGCGCGTGGCGATGTCGAAGCGCCGTAGTATCGCGCCCGCGGGGTATGTCACGTACGCCACGACCTCCGGCGTGTGCACGCCCGCGGCGCGAAGGCGCTGAGATACGAGCAGCTCGCGGAGCCCGCGCGTCGGCGGGAAGAACAGATCACGCGTCACCCGCGCGGGCGCGCCACCGCGGAACGCATGCCGGACCACGACCGAGTCATCGTGGCCGGGCAGCGGAGCGGCGAACACGTCGCCGCGTCCCTTCATCTGCCGGCGGTCGGGGTGACGCCCCGCATACTCGTACAGCGTCCCGTGACTGAGCGCCTCACAGATGGGCTGCTCCTCGTCGGCCAGGGCGGTCACCCGCGCGCGGCCGACGCGAAATCGCGCGTACCCCGGGATCTCTATGCGCACTTCAATCCTGCTGCTGCCGGGTGGCTGCTTCGCGGACGGGGATGCGCCCGATCGCGGACAGTATGGCGCGCGCCTTGTTCTCGGTCTCCACCCATTCCCGCTCGGGCACCGAGTCCGCCACGATCCCCGCGCCGGACTGCACGGCCGCGACGCCCCCCGCAATGACACAGGACCGGATCGTCACCGCGAGTTCCATGCGCGCGCCGCCGGCCGCGACGTAGCCGATCGCGCCCGCGTACGGCCCACGCCGCACTGTCTCGAGGTCGTCGATTATCTGCATGGCCCTGACTTTGGGTGCGCCCGTGAGTGTCCCGGTGGGAAACGTAGCTCGCAGCACCTGGAGCGCGGAAACTCCGCTCCGGACCTTGCCCATGACGTCGCTCACGAGATGCAGCACGTGCGAGTATTTCTCGACGCGCAGCAACGCGGTTGCCTCGACCGTTCCGTATTCCGCCACGCGGCCGACGTCGTTGCGGCCGAGGTCCACCAGCATGAGATGCTCGGCGCGCTCCTTCGGATCGTTCAATAACTCGTCCGCCACGCTGGCGTAGTCGGGAGTAGCGCCGGCCCTGGGGCGGGGACGGGTGCCCGCTATCGGGCGGACCGTCACCATTCCGTCCTGCAGCCGCACCAGCAGCTCGGGGGAGCTTCCCACGATCTCCATCTCGTCGAGCGTCAGGCAGTACATGTAAGGAGAAGGATTGATCGCCCGGAGCGCCCGGTAGAGGTCGGTCGTGTCGAACGTGGCCGGCAGATCGATGCGGCGCGTGAGCACCACCTGGAACGCGTCGCCCGCGAGGATGTGCTCCTTGATCCTCTCGACCGCGCCCTCGAACTGCTGCTTGTCCAGGCTGGACTTGCCGGAGACTTTGCGATCCTCCCCGAGCTGGAGCGGCGCGAGCGGGGATGGACTCTGGAGCCGCTCGCGCAGCTCGGACGCCTCCGCCGAGGCGGAGTTGTACTCTTCGCGCAGCTCCGCCTCGCCGGCGTCCGCCGGTATGCGCACGGTGATGACGATGTTGGCGGTGCCGTGAAGATTGTCGATCACCACCAGCGAGCGCGTGAATATGAACATCGCGTCCGGCACGTCGCCCGCGCGCGGCGGCGGAGTTCCGATGCGCTCGAAGTGGCGCACCACGTCGTAGCCGAAGTAGCCGACCGCTCCCGTCCAGAACGGACCCAGCTCGGGGGCACTCTGCGGCCGATCCGCGTTGATGAGCCGGTCCAGATCGTCAATCGGGTCGGACGGCTCGCGCCGGTTGTGCCAGCCGTTCGTGAGAGTCCAGTCCTCCACGACGCCGTCCCGCAGCCTCCACGCCGCCCGCGGCTCCGTGCCCAGGTACGTGTAGCGCGACCATGTCTCGCCACCGGCCGGCGCGGACTCGAGCAGGAACGCGAACGGACCGCGGCGTACTTTGGCGAAGGCCGACACCGGCGAATCGAGATCCAGCAGGATATCCGACCGCAGGGCGACGAGTCCACCCTCGCGGGCCCTTCGCGCGAATTCTTCGAAGGTCACAGGCGGAGTGGGTACGACATCATTCGCGCATCCATGGTAAGGCCTGCGGAATGATACGCGGTCGCGGGCACGGCCATCACCGAAGTCTATTGACAAGCCCCCCCCCCCCCGACCGCAAGTTAGCGCGAACGAAGTCCAGTTCTATTGCGCGGGGTAGGCAAAGCAGAGCGTCTGTCCCCCGCCAGTCATCCGACTCTGCCAAGGGGGAATGCCATGAACAGGAGGAGCGGGATTGCCGCGGCGGTGGCTCTGGGTGCTGGCATGGCCGGCTGCGCGGACGAGCGAATGACTGCCGGAACCGGCTCGCTATTGCAGCCTCCGGGGTCTTCCTTCCGGGCGACCGTCGCGGCATTCGACTGCGCGCTGACGTACGATGTTGTCACGCAGACGAACGAGGCTGAACTCGCGCCGTACGAGGTCGAAGCGGTCACGGATACCGCCCGGATATGCGAGACCTGGACGGGCAGCGATTACAACGTCGAGGTCGTTCAACTGGGTAGCTCCGAGCCACCGTCGGACTACGCCGAGGACATCAAGACGGTCGTGTATCAGAACGGCACTACTACGGCGTACGACGTGTACGGCAACTTCGCCGAGAGCCAGCCTGACGTCGGCGCCACGAGCTTCGATTTCGTCGCGGCGGATGACTCGGAGCGCCAAGCTTCTTATAACGACCCGTACTATGGGGTGATGGCGAGCGAAGACCCGAACTGCACTGAAGGCTGCCTCCTCATGAGTGTGTCCGGCGAGAGCTCAGCTCCCGCCGCTAATCCTGGAATCAGGCGAGGGGCTTTGAAAGGGTTGCTTAAAGGGAAGACCGAGATCGCGCCTTCCGCGGAAGGATTTCGCCGCTTCGAGCAAGTGAGCGCGCGCGGCGACAGGAGCATAATCTCGATAGACCCGGTGACCGAGCTGATCCGGCGCCGCGAGCTCTGGAGCGGCGGCGGAAGCCTCCGCGCCGAGCTCACATGGGCCAGAGTCCAGAACAAGTATGTTCGGGACCGTATGGAGATGATCAGCGATGAATTGGTCGGGACCAAGCGCTACACCAGCAGAACACTCGTCCTCATCAGAAATCTGCACTGGAATCCGGCGTTCGTGAAATGACTACTCGACTTCTGATACCGTTCAAGACTCGGAGATCCCAGCCATGATTCGTTTAAGCACGCTCGCGGTTTCGCTGGCTGTATTGTTTCCCGCCGACGTGTCGGCGCAGCTCCCCTACACGCATACAACGCTCATCCACGGCTTCAATGACAATTCAGCGAGATTGACGACGCCCAACACTCCGGGACTGTTGAGCAGCTACGTCAATCTCAAGGAAGTTCAGACGCCGAGTCTGACTGGTGGGCTCTCTATCGACAATCAGGCGAGCAATTTGCGCCCGCATCTCGTTGGTTCGCACGTCCTCTATGGTTTGAGCATGGGTGGGTTAACCAGCCGTTCGGCGTACTTCGCGAACAACGCCGGAATATCGGGAATCGTTACAGTGGCGACTCCACATCACGGTGCCTGGATCGCTAACAACGCGACGCAGGTGACGGGATATATCGCAGACGTCGTTTCAGACTTCTTCCTGACGGTGTATGACATCCTGTATCGGCCGCAACCAACGACGATTTTAAGCGCGGTGACGGTCGACCTTTTTCGGTATGTCGCCAGCCAATACGTCCAAATCTACGTGAGAGGCTACCTAAACACGCAATTCGGAGCGAAGAGCGCGGCATTGTACGACATTCGAGTAGAGTCGCCGACGATCGCCCGCCTAAACGTGGCCGATGGGGTACCACATGCGAATGTTTTTGGTACCATTGGACGACGAAACGCCGTTTTTCGATTGGCTTTCTCATCGTTGTACAGGGATTCCGAGTTCGATTCCTTCGTGAGAAAAAAGAACAGGCTCAAGAGCGCGGCGAAGGCCTGTCGGCAGATCGGTTACAACATCATCATCCGGACTCAGGTTGGGCGAGCCTGCAATCAGGTCGACAACATCATTGGGAGCATCGATGACCGCTGGGCGTATTGGACGTTAGGGCCTGTAGCGAAGCGCAGCCCGGCAACTTTTGACGGACTGATTCCAACGTCGACTTCCCGGTATCCGGGGACGTCGCTTGGCGACTTGGGAAATTTTCACGCGCCGACTACAAACCATATGAACATCCAGTACTCGCCCGATGGAATCAGGAAAACGGCGGACGCGATGTGGTTCATCGACATGGAGCGCGCGGCCGCGCCACCCAGCGGTGGAAGCGGCGGTGGCGGGTATTCCTGTGATCCCACGGATCCTAAACTGGTATGCGCGCAGTAACAGCATTCGCTGCCGTTGACAGTCGCGGCGCGGGCGTCGTGGCATTTGTCCCCACCGCATACTAATGGGAGTTGCCCAAGAACCTGACTCTTGTTGTTTTCT
>JBPCPS010000050.1:0-24348 GCA_050998915.1 Gemmatimonadaceae bacterium | reverse complement strand
CTGATACCTGATACCTGATACCTGATACCTGATACCTGATACCTGATACCTGATACCTGATACCTGATACCTGATACCTGATACCTGATACCTGATACCTGATACCTGTTTTCAGTGATTCGCCTCGTCGACGTCCACAAATCCTTCGGCAACAAGCACGTCCTGCGCGGATTCTCGCTCGACGTCTCCGAGGGTGAGACGATGGTCGTGATCGGCGGATCGGGGACCGGCAAATCTGTCGCCATCAAGCACATCGTCGGACTGCTCGATCCCGACGAGGGGACGGTGTTCGTGGACGGGCAAGAAGTTCCGAAGCTGTCGCGCCCCGAGGTGTATGAGCTGCGCGCGCACATCGGCTATGTGTTTCAGTTCGCGGCTCTGTTCGACTCTCTCACCGTCGGGAAGAACGTCGCGATGGGGCTCAAGAAGCTCAGCCATCTGACGGCGGCCGAAGTCAAAAACCGGGTGAGCGAGGCGCTCGCGCTCGTGGACCTCCTCAACGTCGAAGACCGGTACCCCGCGGAGCTCAGCGGCGGCATGCGCAAGCGCGTCGGGATCGCGCGGGCGATCGCGGGCAGGCCAAAACACCCGCTGTACGACGAGCCCACCACCGGGCTCGACCCGGTGACCGCATCCGTGATCGACCAGCTCATGATCAGGCTGCGCGAGCGCTTGTCAGTCACCAGCATCGTCATCACCCACGACATGAGGAGCGCGTACGCAGTCGGCTCGCGGATCGCGATGCTGCATCAGGGGCGAATTCGGCAGGTGGGCACGGTCGAGGAGATACAGGATTCCACGGACCCGATGGTACGGCAGTTCATCGAGGGCCGGCCGGCTCCGGACGCAGCGAACCTCGGCGTGTGATGCTCTCTCCGGCGGCGCTCGCACCTACGCTGGTAGTGTACGCTGGTCGTGACCGCGCCCGTGCACTGGTGCGCGCGGCCTTCCCCAAGCGACGAACGCGCACGCTCGCCGTGCGGACTTCCGGCGAAATGGAAAATGCGTTTCGCCGGAACCTCGTCGACGCGGCAATCGTGGATCTGGGCTCTGGTGCGGACGATCTCTGGAAGGTCGCCGGCCTGTCGCTCGAATATCCAAGCGCTCCTTTCTTCGGCGTGCTGCCGCTGCGATCGGCCGACGGGCCCGCGCTCGCTCGCGCGGCCGCTCTCGAGTTCGCGGACGTGCTTGTCGAAGGTGTGGATGACGGCGTCGTGCGGGAGCTGGTGCAGCCCCGGACGTTCACGGCGCGCTTCGCCGCGGCACTGTCCAATCCGCCTGCTTCCGTGGGGCTCAACGACGAGCGGCAACATGCGGTCTGGCGGATCATCGTGGGCCAGGCGGGGCGTCCCATCCGAACCGGCGACATAGCGGACGCCGTCGGGCTGAGCCGCGAGCATCTGAGCCGCGTGTTCTCCAGCGAAGGGGCTCCCAATCTGAAGCGGGTGATCGATCTCGTGCGGCTGATCGCCGCGGCAGAGCTGGCGAAGAACCCCGGCTATGACGTGCGCGACGTAGCCGCGGTCCTTGGGTTCGCCTCCTCCTCGCACCTGTCGAGCACGTCGCAGCGCATCGTCGGGACGCGGCCCGCATCGCTCGCGCGCTTACGCACAGTAGATCTCGTCGAGCGCTTTTCGCAGGGGCGAGGACGGAGTCGCCGGTGAGATCCGCCGGGTGCCTTCATCCAGCTCGGAAGTCTTTTGCCGCTCGATGAAAGTCAGAAACCCGGCCAGCAGCCGGCTCACCGTCGCGGCGCGAGTCGCGAGCGCGGCTACCGTATCCGGCGGGAGCATCATTCCGTGCTTCGTTATCGCGAGCTGCGTCTCAAAGGCCGTGAGCGCGCGGCGCGCCTGCTCGAACACGCGCTGCTGATCCAGCGCGTCACCGCGGCCGTACCCTTCCGCTATGCCCGTCGCGATCGCCGTGGCGGAGTTTGCGAGTTCCTCGACGAACCATGGAAGCTCCTTGCGGCCGTGCTGTCGAGCGATGCGCACCGTGTCGCCCGCGAGGGCGACGGCTTCCTGCCAGAGCTTGAGATCCTTCACGCCAGCCGGCATTCCACACACTCGGTACGGACCGTGCTGGATGCGTCATCGAAACACCACCGTCGCGTACTTCCCGCTGCCACCACGAGGTGCCTCGGATGGGTCGCCATTCCGCCTGGATCGCTCTCTCGCTCGCTCTCGCCGCGCCCGCGTGCTCGTCGCGCGGTCCGGTCGCCCCTCTGCCCGTACCGGGCGCCCCTGGGCAGCCTCTTCCCGACCTGGAAAGGGAGGTGCGGATCGGCGTCGTGCAGGCCGCGGACAGCGTGCTCGTGGGGAGCACCGGCAGTTTCACGGCCACCGAACGCGCGACTGGCCGCGTGCTCCTGACCGGCTCCAACGCGGCGGCCGTGGTCACGCGCTCGGCGGGCGGGACGGGATACCGGGTCAGGCTCGGCAACACCGTGGCGGAGTCGTCCAGCCCCGTTCATGTCACGTCCCCATCCGGTGTCACGATCGCTGGACAGCCTTATCGTGGCAGCGCCGAGGTCCGCCTCAATTCAGCGGGATCGCTGGCGGGGATCAACGAAGTGCTGGTGGAGCACTATCTGTATGGTGTCGTCCCGCGCGAGCTGGGGCCGAACGTTTTCCCCGAGATCGAAGCGCAGAAGGTTCAGGCGATAGCTGCGCGCACGTACACGATTGCGTATCTCGGCCGACGCTCCGCCGATGGCTACGACCTGCGGGCGACGGTGGATGACCAGGTGTATGGCGGGCTGTCCGCCGAACATTCGGTATCGAGCGGCGCGGTCGACGCGACGCGCGGGTTGGTCATGAGCAACGGAGGCAAGTTGATCATCTCGCGGTACTCCTCCACATCCGGCGGCCACACCGCGAACAACGAGGAATCTTTCGCGGAGGCGCCGATCTCGTATATGCGCGGCGTGCCGGACATGCCGCCTACTGCGGGACCCACTTTCGTGGCGAGTCTGGAGGCGTTCAAATCGGCGCCGTACATCACGGACTTCCGAAAGCCGGCGTCGCCGTTCGATCCCGATCGGCCGCGGTATCACCGCTGGGTGGTTGAATGGTCGCCGAGCGAGCTGGGCTCGATCATCTCTACCTTCGCGCAGCGCAATGTGAGGATGGTGCGCGAGCTCAAGGTTCTCGAGCGGGGTCCGTCGGGACGGATCATCTCCATGCAGTTCGTGACAGATTCGGGCGCGTTCCCGGCGTCGATGGGGACGATCCGGGCGGCGTTGAAGTACGTGAATGCGACGGGCGGATTCACCAACCTGCCGAGCACGCTGTTTTTCATCGAGCCGGTGGAACAAAACGGGGCCGTGGTGCCGGGCTCGTTCCGAGTGTACGGTGGCGGGTTCGGGCATGGGACCGGGATGGCGCAGGTGGGGGCGGTGTTGATGGCCCGGGCCGGGAAGAAATATCCGGAGATACTGGCCCACTACTACACGGGCATCGAGCTGCTGCGGGCGTACTGATCCCGGCGTACCCGCTCCGAGCGGGGCTCTGCGGAATCCAAGGCGCGAGATGCCAGAGAGCCAGACGACCAGATGACCAGAAAAACTCTGGCGTTCTGGCCCTCTGGCTCTCTGGCTTCTCACACTTGGATTCCCCGGCAGCTCCAGCATGGCTTCCTAGCTCGCCCCGCTTGACATAAAACGTTTTACCTTTTAGTTTTTATTCAAGCCAGTCAGGGAGCGACAATGTTTGTCAGCAGCCGTCTGTCCACGCAGAGCCAGGTCACGCTGCCAAAGCAGGTCAGGGAGGCGATCGGCGCGGAGCCGGGTGACGTCATCGGGTACGAGATCACCGGGAACGTCGTGACAATCCGGCGGCTGCAGCCGTTCGATGCCGCGTACCACGCTTCGGTGAGCGAAAACCTCGAGGAGTGGGCCAGTGTCGAGGACGATGCAGCCTTCCGCGATCTATGACTCGTGGGACGTCGTGGTGGTGCCGTTTCCGTTCGTCGAACGGTTCGGTGCCAAGCGGCGTCCCGCGGTGGTTTTGAGCACGGCGGATTTCAACGGTGCGGGCAACACCGTGCTCGCGATGATCACGACCGCGCCCGCCGGCGAGTGGGCGAGCGACGTGCGCATCGCCGACCTCGAACCCGCCGGGCTCCCGACGCCCTGCGTGATCCGCTTCAAGCTTTTTACGATCGATAACCGGTTGCTGGTTCGGCGCGCGGGCGAGCTGTCGGCGCGAGACCGGGCCGCTGCGAAGCGGTCGTTAAGGAGATTGCTGCCCCGGTAGCTGTTCCGAGCGAGGCTCAACAGAATCCATGCCTTGGATTCCCCGTCAGCTACCCGGTGGGCTTTTCTGCTAACTTGATACGCCACCGAGCTTGTGATATTTTTCACAAGCCCTCCAGACACCCTGCCGAGGCCCGTCAACGGCCCGGCGCCGACCACCCAGAACACAACCGTCATGCCCGCTGAAACGACGCTTCGCCCCGGGGAGATCAAGGACATTCTCCTCCGTGAGATTGAGGCTGCCGACCTCCATGAGCTCGACGTTGAAGAAGTCGGTACCGTCCTCGAGGTTCGGGACGGCATCGCCCGCATCTATGGCCTCGCCAAGGCGATGGCCGGCGAGATGCTCGAGGCGACCTCGTCTGAGACCGGCGCGAAGATCACCGGGCTGGCGCTGAACCTCGAAGAGGACAACATCGGCGCCGTCAGCCTGGGCGATTACCTCCAACTCAAGGAGGGCGACGAAGTCCGCCGCACCGGCCGCGTGCTCGAGGTGCCGGTCGGTCCCGAGATGATCGGCCGAGTCGTGGACGCGCTCGGCAATCCGGTGGACGACCGCGGACCCATCGGCACGAAGCACACGCGCAAAGTCGAATCCGAGGCGCCCGGTATCATCGTGCGGCAGCCGGTGCGCGAGCCGATCCAGACGGGCCTCAAGGCGATCGACTCGATGATTCCGATCGGTCGTGGCCAGCGCGAGCTGATCATCGGCGACCGCGGCACGGGCAAGACCGCGATCGCGGTGGACACGATCATCAACCAGAAGGGCACCGGCGTCGTGTGCGTGTACGTCGCGATCGGGCAGAAGAAGTCCACCATCGCGGCCGTCGTCGAGAAGCTGCGGCAGGCCGGCGCGATGGAATACACGATCGTCGTGGTCGCCGCGGCCTCCGACCCGGCGCCGATGCAGTACATCGCGCCGTATTCGGGTTGCTCGATGGCCGAGTACTTCATGTACAACGAGGGCAAGCCGACGCTGTGCGTGTACGACGACCTGTCCAAGCAGGCCGCGGCGTACCGGCAGATCTCGCTGGTCCTCCGCCGGCCGCCGGGTCGCGAAGCGTATCCCGGCGACGTGTTCTATCTCCATTCACGCCTGCTCGAGCGCGCCGCGAAGCTGCGCGAGGATCCGGGGGTCGTGAATGAAAACATTCTCAAGCCCGGCGGCTCGCTCACCGCGCTGCCGATCATCGAGACGCAGGCCGGTGACGTCTCCGCGTACATCCCCACCAACGTGATTTCGATCACGGACGGCCAGATATTCCTCGAGTCCGATCTCTTCTTCGCGGGCGTGCGTCCCGCGGTCAACGTCGGCATCTCGGTGTCGCGCGTAGGCGGCGCGGCCCAGATCAAGGCGATGAAGGCGGTCGCCGGCCGGCTCCGTCTCGATCTCGCGCAGTACCGCGAGCTGGAAGCGTTCTCGTCGTTCGCGTCCGACCTCGACGCCGCGACCAAGCGTCAGCTCGAGCGCGGCGCGCGTACGGTGGAGATCCTCAAGCAGCCGCAGTATCAGCCGATGCCGGTCGAGCAGCAGGTCATGATCATTTACGCGGTGACCAACGGCTACCTCGATCAGGTCCCGGTGTCCGAGGTGCGCGCGTGGGAGCGCGACTTCCTGGAGCTTATGGCGAGCCAGAAGGCCGAGGTGCAGAACAAGATCAAGACCGAGAAAACGATGTCGAAGGAGACGGAAGCGGCTCTCAAGTCGGCGATCGAGAGCTTCAACGCGTCGCGCGCGAGTGGTGATGCCGCTGCGTAGGTCGAACCGCGCTATTTGCTATTGGCTATTGGCTGTTAGCCAAAAGCCAACAGCCAACAGCCAACAGCGCCTTTCCCGCCATGGCTAAGGGCCGCGAGCTCAAGGGGCGCATCAAATCCGTCGAGAACACGCGCAAGATCACGCGCACGATGGAGATGGTCGCGACGTCCAAGATGAAGCGCGCGCAGGACCGCGTGCACGCCGCGCGGCCGTACGCCCTGGTGCTGCGAGAGGTCATCTCGAGCGTGTACTCCGCCGACGTAGCCGATAGGTTCCCGCTCCTCCGCCAGCCGGACAGCGTGCAGCGCGCGGCGATCCTGCTGATCACGTCCAATCGCGGGCTCGCCGGCGGATTCAACGCGAACCTGATTAAGGAAGCGCGCAATCTCATCGCCCGCCTCGAAGGCGCTGGCACCGAGACCGAGCTGCACGTGGTCGGGCGCAAGGGACTGGGTTACTTCAAATACATCGGCCGCGAAGTGAAAACCAGCCGCACCGACCTCACCGACAAGCCGACGTCCGCCGACGCAGCGTCGCTCTCCGACGCCCTGATGGACGATTTCGCGGCGGGCCGGCTCGACGCGGTGTACGTCGTGTACGCCAAATTCAACTCCGCGCTTTCGACGCCGCCGGTGTCGGAGCAGGTTCTGCCGGTGCAGCCGCCCGCGCGGGAAGCAGGGCAGCAGGGGCTGCAGCGCGATTACCTGTTGTACCCGTCCGCCGAGGCGATACTCGGCGAGCTGCTCCCGCTGTACGTGCGCAATACGGTGTACCGCGCGCTCGCGGAATCGAACGCGGGCGAGCAGGGCGCGCGCCGGACGGCGATGAAGAACGCCACCGAGAACGCGAGCGAGATGATCAACGGATTGCGCAGGACATTCAATCGCGCCCGTCAGGCGCAGATCACCCAGGAGATCGCCGAGATAGTCGGCGGTGCCGCCGGTTTACAGGGATAAGAAATGGCCACTGCTGTGAAGACAGAGAAGAACATCGGGCGCGTCGTGCAGGTCATCGGCCCCGTCCTGGACGTCGAGTTCGATCCGGAGAATCTGCCGGAGCTGTACAACGCTCTGCGGATTCAGGCGACGACCGACTACGGCCAGGTGATCGACGTCACCTCCGAGGTGCAGCAGCACATCGGACGCAATCAGGTGCGTGCCGTCGCCATGTCCTCGACGGACTCTGTCGTTCGCGGCATGGAAGTCGTGGATACAGGCTCGGCGATCACGGTACCGGTCGGCGCCGCGGCGCTCGGGCGGATCCTGAACGTGCTTGGCGAGCCCGTGGACAACGGTCCGCCGATTCCCGCCGACGTCGAGCGTTGGCCCATCCACCGCGCGGCGCCGAAGTTCTCCGCGCTCGAGCCCAAGACCGAAGTGTTCGAGACCGGCATCAAGGTCATCGATCTGATCGCGCCGTTCGTGAAGGGCGGAAAGATCGGACTGTTCGGCGGCGCCGGCGTCGGCAAGACCGTCGTCATCATGGAGCTGATCGCCAACGTGCAGAAGGGACACGGCGGAAAGTCGGTGTTCTGCGGCGTGGGCGAGCGCACGCGTGAGGGGAACGATCTCTACCTGGAGATGCAGGAGTCAGGCGTTCTCGCCTCGACGGCGCTGATCTACGGGCAGATGAACGAGCCGCCGGGCGCGCGTCTCCGCGTCGGGCTGTCGGGACTCACCGTGGCCGAGTATTTCCGCGACGTCGAGAACGCCGACGTGCTCGTGTTCATCGACAACATCTTCCGCTTCACGCAGGCCGGCTCGGAAGTCTCCGCGCTGCTCGGCCGCATGCCGAGCGCCGTCGGCTACCAGCCGACGCTCGCCAGCGAGATGGGGGATCTGCAGGAGCGGATCACTTCGACCAAGTCGGGCTCGATCACGTCGGTGCAGGCCATCTACGTTCCGGCCGACGACATCACCGATCCGGCTCCGGCGACCGCGTTCGCCCACCTGGACGCGACCGTCGTTCTCTCGCGCGCGATCACCGAGCTTGGGATCTATCCCGCGGTCGATCCTCTGGCGTCGTCGTCACGAATTCTGGACGCGCAGTACATCGGCGACCGGCACTACAAGGTCGCCACGGAAGTGCAGCGCATCCTTCAGCGCTACAAGGAGCTGCAGGACATCATCGCGATCCTCGGCATGGACGAGCTGTCGGAGGACGACAAGAAGATCGTCGGCCGCGCGCGTCGTCTGCAGCGCTTCATGTCGCAGCCGTTCGCGGTCGCCGAGCAGTTCACCGGCATCACCGGCCGGTACGTGAAGCTGGAAGAGACGATCTCGTCCTTCGAGCGGCTCGTTGCCGGCGAGTTCGATCAGTATCCGGAGCAGGCGTTCTTCATGGCCGGCGGGATCGAGGATGTCATCGAGAAGGCGAACCAGATGGCGAAGGCGTGAGAACGGCGCTGTTGGCTGTTGGCTATTGGCTTTTGGCTAAAAGCCCCGTCCTCCCCTTCGTTTCCGCTGTAAGCCAACAGCCAATAGCTAACAGCCAATAGCAATGTTAAGAGTCTCGGTCATCTCACCCGAAGCCCTGCTGTTCGAGGGCGAGGCGCAATCAGTGGTCGCGCCCGCCTTCGATGGCTCGCTCGGCATTCTCACCGGCCACGCGCCGATGGTGACTTTGCTCGGCAACGGCGAGCTGCGCCTCGAAGGCGCGAGCGCGGGCGGCAAGCGCTTCGCCGTGGACGGCGGCTTTCTTCAGGTCGAGGACAACAATGTGCGTGTCGTCACGGAGAAAGCCACAGCACTGTAGTCAGCGCGAAGCGAGCGCGGCGACGGAACAAACAGCCTGCCTGGAACCGCGCAGGAGCTGGCGAGAAAACGGAAGAGGTTGGTTTGCAGGGGCGTCTTAGCGAAGCGTAGCCCCAGCAAACCAACCTCTTCCTTTTCTCGGCGGAACCGGTCAGCGGATTACGGCGTGGCTGGTTTGTTCCAGTCTCCAGCGCGAACCACGATCATGCGGCTCGGATCCAGATATTTCCTGATCGCCGCGTTCACCTGCTCGGCGGTCAGCGCGGCCAGGTCCGCGTCGAGCTTGGCGTCGTAGGTCAGCGTCCTGCCCGCAAACCGCCGGTCCACAAGAATGCCAAGCAGCTCGGCATCGTTGGCCCGCGCCTGCGACCGCGACTGGACGTAGCCGGCCTTCGCCGCATCGACCTCGGCTTGCGTGAATCCTTCGCGCATCGCGCGATCCAACTCCTCCCGAAATGCCATTACCACGCGGTCCGCGTTCTGCGGCGCGTAGATGGCAAAGCCCTGGAAGACCGCATACTGATCCAGCGCCTGCGCGGAGAAGCCCGAGCCCACGCCGTAGCTGAGTCCGTCCCGCTGACGGAGGCGGGTGGCGAGCCGCGAGTTCAGGAAACCGCCGCCAAGCATGTAGTTGGCGAGCAGCATCGCCGGATAATCCGCGTCCGCGTCGCTGAGCTTGATCGTCTGCGCGGCGAGATAGATAGCCTGCGCCTTGTCCGGCGTGAGAATGGACGTCATCGCCGAGTCCGTCGGCGCATATACTCGAACCAGCCTGCTGAACGGCTGCGGGCTGTTCCAGTCACCGAACAGCCTCGCAAGCGCAGCCTGCGTTGCTGCCGGGTCGAAATCACCCACGACCGCGAGGTCGGCGTGACTCGCTCCCAGGTACTGGGTGTGAAAGCGGCGGATATCTTCCAATGTCGTAGCGTTGATGTACGCCACGTTCTCATCGGGCGATGCCGTGTACAGCACGTGCCCTTCCGGCACGCGGTTCAACAGCTTGCCGAGCGCCGTCGAGGCCAGGACGTTCGGCTCCGACTTGCCGGACTCGATCGAGACCAGCCGCTCCTGCTTGAGCTTGGCGAATTCGTCCGCGTCGAAGCGTGGCGTGCGGAGCTGTTGCGCGACGAGATCGAGCGCCGGCAAAAGGTTCGGCCGCGTGGTCTCGACCCGCGCGATCACATTGTTGCCTCCGCCTGTGATGCTGACGTTCGCTTTCAACTTGCTCAGAGAGTCCTGCACCTGCTCCCGGGTCAAGCTTGTGGTGCCGCGCGACAGCATCGCGATGGCAAGTGACGCCGCCGTTGACTTGCCCATCAGCGACTGTTCCGTGCCCTGCCGCAAAACGATCTGCGCCACCACCCGGTCACCGCGCGTATCCTTCGGGAGCAGCGTGACTACCGCGCCGTTCGGCAGGTTGGCGCGTGTGATTCGTGCGTCGATGTTACTCGGCGAGGGGTCGAACACCTCGCCTTCGGCAACCGCCGCTCTACCCTTGTAATCGCCGACCAGCGCCGCGATGTCCGTCACCGCCGGGATCGCCGCGCGATCCGGCGTCGGCGTAGGCTGGAACATTCCGATCGTCCTGTTGGCCGGCTTCAGATACGCCGCGGCCACGCGTTGCACGTCGGCCGGCGTCACCTTCTCGACACGGTCCCTGTGCAGGAAAAGCAGGCGCCAGTCACCCATTGCTGCCCATTCGGTCAGCTCGAAGCCGACGCGCTCGGAGTTGTTGAGCAGCAGCTCGGTGTTGCGGATGAGATCAGTCTTCGCTCGATCGACTTCTGCGGCCGTGAATGCCGCCGAGCCCAGGTTGTCGAGCGTGGCAGTCAGAACCTTTTGCGCCGTGTCGATGCCCTGGTCAGTGCGAAGCTGGGCGAAGTTGAAGATCAGCCCCGGCTCCTTCAGCTGGAAGGTGAACGATCCGGCAGCGGCCGCGAGCTTTGCGTCCACCAGTGCCTTGTACAGCCTGCCCGACGGGTTGTCGCCGAGCACCGAGCTCAGCACTTCCACCGCGGCGAAGTCGGGGTGCGATCCCGCGGGCACGTGGTACGCCGCGAGCAGCAGTTGAAGATCGCCGACCCGCCGCACGGTCACTTCGCGCTCGCCGTCCTGCACGGGCTCGGCGGTGTACGTCGGGTAGAGCAGGTTCCCGTTCTGCAGCGACCGCACGGGTTTCCGAATAACGCCGAATTTCCTCTCGATCAGGCGGAGAGTCTTCTCCGGCTCGAACTTGCCGGCCACCACGAGAATCGCGTTATCGGGCTGGTAGTACTTCCGGTAGAAGGCCTGCAGCCGCTCAATGGGTACGTTCTCGATGTCGGCTCTGTTCCCGATCGTCGAGCGCCCGTACCCGTGCCAGACGTACGCGGTTGACATCGTCCGCTGCAGCGTCGCGTTGAAGGGACTGTTCTCTCCGCCCTCGAACTCGTTCCGAACGACCGTGAACTCGCTCTCCAGATCATTCTTGGCGATGAAGCTGTTGATCATGCGGTCGGCTTCGAGATCGAGCGCCCAGTCCAGATTCACGTCGGTCGCGGGGACGGTCTCGAAGTAGTTGGTCCGGTCGTACCACGTCGTTCCGTTGGGGCGCGAGCCGTGCTCGGTGAGCTCCTGCGGGATGTTCGGGTGACGGGGCGTCCCCTTGAACACGAGGTGCTCGAGCAGGTGCGCCATGCCCGACTCGCCGTAACCTTCGTGCCTGGACCCGACCAGGTACGTGATGTTGACGGTCACAGTGGGTTTCGACTGGTCGGGGACCAGGAGGACCCGGAGGCCGTTGGAGAGTTCGTACTCCGAGATCCCCTCGACCGTGGTGACCAGCCTGGCCCGCGGCGGCTGCGCCTGGGCGCGGGGGGATGCGGCTGGACGCGCCTGTGCCGGCGATGCGATCGGGAAAGCGGCGACGAGTGAGAGCGCGATCGACGTGAGGGTCGCGCGTCTGAACGACGGGAAGAACCAGCGCATACGTGGCTTGCTCCAAGGAGGAAATACAGATGTGTAGCAGGGTCCTACATAACGTCCCGAATCGGTGTCAGGCAAGAGGGCATCGGCAGCTAGCTGCTAGCCGCTAGCTGCTAGCTGCTAGCTGCTAGCCGCTACTTTGCCAAGAGCCACCAGCCAATAGCCAACAGCTGCCGTTAGTGGCTTGTATCTTGCCCCGCCCCCCTGTGCAGGGGTGTACCAAACCAATGACCAACGCGCCGCTTCCCCACGTTCTCGTCGTGGACGATAATCACGACAACGCGAACATCATTCGCGACTATCTCAGGGCACGCGGTTACCCCATAACCGTGGCCTATGGTGGCGAAGAGGCCCTTGAGATATTCGAGCGCGAGCGCCCGTCCATCGTTCTGCTGGACGTCATGATGCCCGGCCGCGACGGCTGGGAGGTCTGCCGGGAGATGAAGCAGAACCACGACGTGGCGCGGCCGGTGCGTGTCATCATGGTGACCGCCTTGCACGACTGGACCAACAAGCGGCAGGCGATCCAGACCGGCGCCGACGATTTCGTCGAGAAGCCCTTCGAGCTGTCGAAGCTCGCCGATACGGTGGAACGCAATGCCCGGATGCTGTCACCGGCCCGCTAGGTGGAACACGAGCATCTTCTCTACGATGGCGTAACCGGCCTCCCCACTCTCCAGGCCGCGGTCGAGAGCATGCGGCGCGTGATAGTGGAACGGGGTGAGCTGCTCATCCTCTACTTCAATTTCAGCCGCTACTCCAAGATCGAGGAGATATACGGCTGGGAGAAGCTCGACGCCGTGCTCGCCACCACCGCGGCGGCAATGCGGGCGTACCTGCACGACAGCCCCCTCCGGTCGTCGCGCGTCATGGTCAGGTTCACCAACGATGACGACTTCGTCTTCCTCCACATCCCGGAGCCGGGGTTCGAGGCCGCGGGCGACGAGCAGATCACGGAGATCATCAGCGGCCTGCAGAAGCACGTCTCGGACAGGATCGAAGCTGCGCACGGCGAGGACATCGCGTCGCTCTTCGACATCTACGCCGGCCGCGCGCACGTCATGGTGAACCCCAAGTTCCGGCTCGAGCGCCAGATATACCGCGGAGTGCGCCAGGCCGTGCTCGCGTCACAGAGCGTCGAAGCGCGCGAGACCGTGAAGAAGCTGGAAGATCTTCGCGAGAGCATCCGGACGCGCGGCGTGTACGTGGACTATCACCCCATAGTCGTGGCCGAGACAGGGAAAGTGTTCGGCTACGAGGCGCTGGCCCGCGGGGTGATGCGAAGCATGCGCAGCCCCGAGGTGATGTTCGAGGTCGCAGCCCGCGGCGATCTCCTGTGGGAGCTGAGCCGGATATGCCGCGCGCGCGCGATCGAGGGGATGCAGCACCGCTTCGACGACGGCGAGCTCCTTTTCCTCAACGTCGATCCGGGAGACTTCGCCGATCCGACGTTCACGCCCGAGCAGCTCGACGCCCCCGATCCCAAGCGCGTCGTGATCGAGATCACAGAGCGGACGGCGATCAAGGATTATCCGAAGTTCCGGAACCGGCTCCAGGCATTCCGCGACGCCGGGTTCAGATTCGCGGTAGACGACGCCGGCAGCGGATACGCTGGACTCGGCTCCATCGCCAATCTCGAGCCCGATTTCATCAAGCTGGACATCTCGCTGATCAATTGCATCGACGAGAACTTCATCAAGCAGAATCTGGTGGAGACGATGATCCGCTTCGCCAACGACCAGGGCGCGCAGGTGATAGCGGAGGGAGTGGAGCGCGCCGAGGAGTTGGCGATCCTCAAATCACTGGGCGTGCACCTCGTCCAGGGGTTCTTCCTGCACCCGGCGGGAGCTCCGCGGCACACACCGGAGCACCTACCGATTCCCCCGGGCGCGCAGCCGGCGTCGTCTCATTCCGCCAAGGCGGGCCCCGACATGAGAGCCATCAGAAGCGCGTAGGTCCGGCCCGAGGCCCCGGCTTCCCGCCTGACGACCGCGAGCGCTTTGGCGCCCGCGGTTTTTCTTTTTTGCTCCGGAAGCCAGGCCGTGATAGCGCGCTCTAGCGACGCCGCGTCATGGATCGCCGCGGCGCCGCCCGCCGCGAGCAGGAGGTCGGCGTCGCGCCGGTGCGCGTGCGTCTCGCCGTAAATCACGGGCACGCCGAACGCCGCGGGCTCGAGCACCGAGTGGAGCCCCGGTCGGTGCAGGCCGCCTCCGACGTACGCGACGTCCGCGACGGCGTAGATGTCGCCCAGCACTCCGTATCTGTCGATGATGACCACTTCCGCCCGGACGGCGCCTGGATCGCTCAGCCGCGCGTGCGTGAACGAGTGGCGCGCCCACGCCTCGATCGCGCCGAGGTGCCGGTCCGACAGGTCGTGCGGCGCGATGATGAGCCGGGCTCTCGGGTCGCGCTTCCGCACGCTTTCCCATGCGGGGAAAAGGACGCGGTGATCGCTCGGCCAGGTGGACCCAGCCACGAGTGTGAACCGCGACGAAGTGAGCGCCTCGACGATGCGTGAGCTTCTCGCGGTCCACGCGCGCTCGATTACCTGGTCGTAGCTGGTGTCGCCCGTGACTTCGATCCGGATGCGCGGGACGCCGGCCTCGGCGAATCGGTCGGCGTCTCCCGGCGACGCTGCGCCGATGGCGTCCAGCGCCAGGTACGCGTCGCGCGTGATCGCCCCTCCGGCGCCGCTCAGCCGCCGCGAGTGCCCGGGAAGAACGCCGCTGACAAGCGCCACCGCGATACGCCGCAGCTTGGCGCGCTCGACGAGCACGGGCCACACGTCGAGCTTGCTGAAGACGAGCAGAGCAGGCCGCAGCGCGTCGAGCGCCGCATCCATGTCGGCGGAGTTGTCGAACGGGAGGTAATCCGCGAAGTCGGCGTCCACCGTCCCCGCCAGCTGTCTCCCGCTCGGAGAGAAGTGGGTGTACGCGAGCTGCACGTCGGGGCGCTTGGCGCGCAGCAGCGAGAGCACCGGCTTGGCCTGGAGCGCCTCACCTACCGACGCCGCGTGCACCCAGACCAGCGGACGGGAGCCGTCGCGCGAGGTGCTGGCCCACGCGGCGTAGCGGTCCGTCAATCCATGCCGCGCGCGGAGCGCGAGCGACAGGCGGGATCCGCCGGGTGGAGCGAGTAGGGGCGCGACGCGGCTCAGCTGTCCAGCGGCACCATAGAGCAGCCGCGCCGCGCGGTTCATCGTGCTACGGCTGCACCGCCAACACCGAGTCGATTACCCGCCGGAACGCCTCGATGGGCGCGGCCCCGCGCATGACTTGGCGGTCGATGATGAACGTAGGCGTGGAGTTCACCCCCGCGGCCAGCGCGCGCTCGCGATCGGAGACAATCAACGGATCCATCGCGCCGGACGAGACGCATTCTCTCCACTCCTCGATTCGCACGCCGGCCGTCCGCGCGATCGATTCGAAGAGCGGAGCCGCGTCGGGCCCGGCCGCCCAGCGTTGCTGCGTCTCGAAGATCGCGTCGTGCACGGGCCAGAAGCGGCCCTGAACCCCGGCGCACATTGCCGCGCGCGCAGCCGGCATCGCGTGCTTGTGCTGCTCCAGCGGGAAGTTGAGGAAAGCGACTTTCACCTTGCCGGTCCGCACGTACTCGGTCCGCAGAGCGTCGTGCGTGTTGCGTTGCCATTCGGCGCAATACGGGCATTGAAAATCGCTCACGTCGATGATCCATAGAGGCGCCGTGGAATCGCCCTCGATCCTGCCGCGGTCCGCGAGCATCCGGAGCGTGTCGTCGCGCGAGGCGGGCGCCGCAGCAGCAGCGGCCGCGCGCTGCGGTTCGGGAGGCTTGGTGCACGCGCAGAGAATTGCCGCAAAGATCAGAAACGCTGGTTGTACGAGTCGTGTAGTCACGAGTGTAAACGTCGGTGGGTACATCGAGACAGGCAAGTGGCGATGAGCTATTGGCTATTGGCTATTGGCTATTGGCTATTGACTATTGGCTATTGACTATTGGCTATTGGCTCCTCGCTTGAGGCGGACGGTTAGGTTCCGCATGACCAACAGCCAACAGCCAACAGCCAACAGCCAACAGCCAACAGCCAACAGCCAACAGCGCCTTTGTCTCTCCTGGTTCATTTTCTCGCGGCGCTGCTGCAGGCCGTCCAGATACCGGCACCGGCTGGCCTGGTGAACGATTTCGCGAACGTCATTCCCGCCGGCTACGAGGCGAGAATCGCGCGGATCGCGGAAGACGTGCGGACCAAATCGCGCGGTGAGATCGCGGTCGTCACCCTGCCCGACATCGGTGACCGCGATGTAGCGGAGATCGCTCTCAGAATCGGCCGCGAATGGCGCGTGGGGAAAATCGGGGATCCCGGCGACCCCACGAGGAACGCCGGCGTCGTCGTGCTGATCGTGCCGAAGGAGACGAGCTCGGATGGCAGGGGGCGCTGCCGGATCGAGACGGGCACCGGATCGGAGGGGTTCATCACCGACGCGACCGCCGGTGACATCTGCCGCGCGGCTAAGCCGTTGTTTGCGGCGAGGGACTACGGCGGCGCGACGGAGATGGTCACCTACGCCGTCGCGCAGCGTTTCGCCGCGGAGTTCGGGTTCGGGGTGGACACCGCACTGGCATCGCCGGCGGTCGTGGCGCGGCGGGCGCCGCGCAACGAGCCGTTCCCGATCGGCAACATCATCTTCATGTTGGTGCTGATAATGCTCATCAGCCGGATGAGCAGGCGCGGCCGCAGGGGACGCAGGGGCGGCGGCTGGCTACCCGTGCCGATCATCTTTCCCACCGGGCGTGGGGGATGGGGGAGTGGCGGCGGATTTGGCGGTGGCTTTGGCGGTGGCGGCTTTGGTGGCTTCGGAGGCGGCGGCGGATTCGGTGGTGGCGGGGGAGGGTCGAGTTGGTGACGGTGACTGGTGATTAGTGATTAGTGATTAGTGATTAGTAAGTACAACAGCGGAGACAATGTCGTGCGCTGCCACCAATCATCACTAGGCGCCAATCACCAATCATCAATCACTAATCACCTTGCAATAGCTCTTCCATGACCCTCGACCAGCTCGTCACCCAGCTCCGCGCCGCGTACGGTCCCGCTCTACGCGCGGTCGTCCTGTACGGTTCGACAGTCGCGGGCGAGCACATTCCGCGGCGATCGGACTCCAACGTGCTGGTCGTTGTGGACGAGCTGCCGCTCGAGACGCTGCGCGCGGCCGCCGCGGTGACGAAGGCGTGGATCTCACGTGGAAATCCACCGCCGATGATCTTCACCGAGCGCGAATGGCGGTCGTCGGCGGACATCTTCCCCATGGAGTACTCCGACATTCTGGAGCGAAACCGCGTGCTCTTCGGTGACGACGTCTTCGCTGGGATCAGCGTGTCGCCGGAGCATCTGCGCCTCCAGATAGAGCAGGAGGCGATGGGCAAGCTGCTCCACCTCCGGCAGTCCGTTTTCGGCGCCAGCTCGGATACCCGTGCGCAGCTCGAGATCATGGAGCGGAGCTTGAGCAAGCTCATGATCCTGCTCCGTGCCGTCGTCCGCTTGCACGGCGATACACCGCCGACGGACTACGAGGCGCTGAGCCGGATGGTGGCCGAGCGCTCGGGCTTCGACGCCGAAGCGTTCGTGAGGGTGGTCCGCCATGTGCGCGGCCAGGCGAAGCTCCGCGCGGGGGAAGTACCAAAGGCATTGGGCGATTACCTGACGGCGGTCGAGCATCTGGCGCATCATCTGGACCGGTTTGCGCGCGCCGGGTGAAAAGTGCTGCACGCAGCGCCGTTCCACTCACAACTCTCAACTCGGAACTAACGATGAACCGCTTCTCGAAACTGTACCTGATAGCCGCAATCCCGACGATTCTCACCGGCTGCGGCTACAACACCATTCAACGGCACGACGAGCAGGCCGCGCAGGCCAAGCAGCAGATCGACGTACAGCTACAGCGCCGCGCCGACCTCGTTCCCAATCTCGTCGCCACGGTCAAAGGCTACGCCAAACAGGAAGAGACGATCTTCATCGAGGTTGCCCGGGCGCGGTCGGGGCTGCTCAGCGCGATCCAGTCAGGCGACGCGAGTGAGGCCGCGGCCGCGAACGCGCAGCTCACCGGCGCGCTCGGACGCCTCCTCGTCACCGTCGAAGCGTACCCCCAGCTCAAGTCCGACCAGAATTTCCTTCGCTTGCAGGACGAGCTGGCCGGCACCGAGAATCGGATCGCCGTCGCGCGGACAGACTACAACGCGGCGGTGAACCAGTACAACGCTTACATCCGCACGCTGCCGCAGAAGCTCACGGCGATCGTTACGGGCGCGAAGGCGCGCGAGTACTTCAACGCCCCCGCGGGGACGGAGACGCCGCCACAGGTGGACTTTACCCGCTAGGACGGTGAGGTGTGGGCCTCGCCGCTGATCTCCTTCGGGAACAGCGGCGGGCCCTTCGCGACGCGCCAGCCTCTGGGATCGAGTCGCTCGACGTCGGCAAACCGCACCTCCTCAACCCGGCCCGGCGCGCCGAGCGAGTCCCACAGCTCCTGTGCCTTTCCGGGCATGAACGGGGCCATGTGTACGGCATGCCGCGCGAGCTGGCGAATGAGTGCCGCCAGCACTCCGGCGAGCTCGCCACTCTTCGACGGGTCCTTTGCCAGCTTCCACGGCGCCTGCCGGTCCACGAACTCGTTGCCGCGCGAGACGGTCGCCCAGATGCTCTTCAGCGCGTCGTGCAGCAAGTATCCGCGGGAGCCCTCCATCGCCGTGTGGTACGAGGCGTAGTCGCGCGCATCCGCAGCGTCGACCTCGTTCGGCGCTCCGCCGGGAACGACTCCGCCGCAGTACTTCTCGACCATCGCGACCGTCCGGCTCGCGAGGTTCCCGAGCGCATTGGCGAGCTCGGAGTTATACCGCTCCTCGAAGCGCTCCCACGAGAATGAGCCGTCCGCGTCGAACGGAATCTCGCGCAGCAGGTAGTAGCGCAGTGCGTCGCTACCGTAGCGGTCGATCACTTCGTCCAGATCGAGCCGCACGCCGGACGACTTGCTGAAACGCTCGCCGCCGAGCAGCACGAAGCCGTGGGCCCAAACGCGCTCGGGGAGCGGCAGCTCCGCGGCCTGGAGCATCGCCGGCCACACCACCGCGTGCAGGCGGGTGATGTCCTTGCCCACGACGTGCAGCTGCGCCGGCCAACGCTCGCGGTATGCCTTCCCGGGATAGCCGGTCGCGGTCAGATAGTTCGGCAGCGCGTCGAACCATACCCATGTTCCCTGCTCGGCGGCGTCGGGATCCTTGGACTGCAGGGGAAAGGGAATCGCCCAGCTGAGGCGCGCCCGGGAGATCGAGATGTCTTCCAACCCCTGCTCGAGCAGTGACCGGATCTCGTTCCTTCGCGTCTCGGGCTGCAGAAATTCGCGTCGCTCCTCGATCAGGCGCTTGAGAAAGTCGGAGTAGCGGGTGAGCCGGAAAAACCAGTTCCGCTCCTCCGTCCACTGCAGCTCGCGCGTGGGGTGGTCCACGCAGCGTCCGTCGACGATCTCATTGTCGCGCTTGAACAGCTCGCACCCCACGCAGTACCACCCCTCGTAACTCTTCTCGTAGAAATCGTCCGGGTTGTTGTCGTGGATGCGCTTGATGAGAGCGCGCACCCCCTTTCGGTGGGCATCGTCGGTTGTCCGGATGAACTGGTCGTGCGAGATCTCGAGTCGGCGCCACATCGCGAGAAACTTCTCGGCGATTTCGTCCACGAACTGCTGCGGGGCGATGCCGCGATCGGCGGCCGCCTGCGCGACCTTCTGGCCGTGCTCGTCCATGCCGATCAGGAAGTGGACGTCGTCTCCGCGCATGCGGTGGTACCGCGCGATCACGTCCGCGCCGATCTTCTCGAACGCATGACCGTGGTGCGGGTCACCGTTGGCGTAGTCGATCGCAGTCGTGATGTAGAACTGCGCCAAGCTCAATCGCCTCGCTTGGGACCGCGGTTCTTGCGCCCGCCGCGGCGTCCGCGCCGTCGCCGCCGTGCAGCGCTCTGCGGCTCGTCTCCCGAAGTGGCCGGGAACTGCGATCCTGTCTCCGGAAGGTCGGAGCCGTTGGCCGACTCGCTCGCGCCTGTCTCCTCGGCGATCAGCTCCTCGACGAGCGCGATGTCTTCCGCAACTTCGACGTTCTCCGCCGTGTCTGTCGCCGTCGCGGCGGTGGCCGGCGAGAAGAATCCCGTCTCGCGCGAGAACTCCGCGAGCGGTACGACCCGCTGCTCTCCTTCGACCGCGCGGAGCGTCACCCGCTCCTGGAAGATGTCGTTCGCGACGACCTTCTCCTCACCCTTGGACGTCGTGAAAGTGCGGCCTTCCTTGGGAAAGCGCTTGCGGGCGGTCACATACATCTCGTGCTCGTACCGCAGGCAGCACATCAGCCGGCCGCACGCACCGGAGATCTGGGAAGGATTCAGCGAGAGCCGCTGGTCCTTGGCCACGCCCAGGTTGACGGGCCGCAGCTCCGGCAGCCACGACGCCGAGCAATATTGCCGGCCGCACCGGCCGATCCCGTCGAGACGCTTCGCCTCGTCGCGCACGCCGATCTGCTTGAGCTCGATCCTCGTCTTGAACAACGCCGCGAGGTCGCGCACCAAATTGCGGAAGTCGACGCGCTTCTCCGCGGTGAAGTACAGTGTCAGCTTGCGGCGGTCCCACTGCCATTCTGCGTCGGAGATCTTCATCTGCAGCCCGGCACCCTTCACCTTTTCCGCTGCCTGTGTGCGCGCGTCCGCGCTCAGCTTCTTCATGCTGCCTGCCTGCCGCACGTCGGCGTCGCTCGCGATCCGCAGCGCGCGGCGCACCGGCGCGGCGGGCTCGTTGGTGCCGGGGGAGTAGCCGCAGCCGTGGGCGCACCCGCGACTCCGCTTCTCGGCCAGCTCGCCGACGGCGTGCACGTAGCCGAAGTCCTCGCCGCGGTCGGCGTCGACTATGACCGGCGCCTTGAGGGGCGGAGGCTCGGGCTCGAGCCACTCGAAGAATTCCTTTCGATTGCCGGGGAAGGCGACTTCAATGAGATGGGGCATGGGCGACGCTATTGGCTGTTGGCTCTTGGCTGTTGGTAACTGCCTGGCCGCGGTTCCGCCGTGACCAATAGCCAATAGCCAACAGCCAAAAGCGCCGTTACTCCGACCACTGGCCGATCCGCAGGAACTTCTGGCGGCGGCGACGGACGAGCTTCTCGGGGCGATACTTCCGCAGCTCTTCCAGGTGCCGGTTCAATGCTTCCTGCACCGCCGCCGCCGCAGCCTCGTGACTGGCGTGGGCTCCGCCTGGCGGCTCCGGAATGATCTCGTCGATCACCTTGAGCGGCAGGAGGTCGGGCGCGGTTATCCTCAGCGCAGACGCAGCCCGGTCGCGCAGCTCGGGGTTCTTGCCGTCCGCCTTCCATAGAATCGCCGCGCAGCCTTCGACCGTGATCACGGAATACACGGCGTTCTCCAGCATCAGCACGCGGTCAGCGACGGCGAGCGCGAGCGCGCCGCCGGATCCGCCCTCGCCGATGATCGTCGCCACGATCGGGACCGTGAGCTGGCTCATCTCCAGCAGGTTGCGCGCGATTGCTTCCGACTGGCCGCGCTCTTCCGCTCCGAGCCCGGCCCACGCGCCGGGCGTGTCGATGAACGTCAGCACCGGAACGTGGAATTTCTCCGCGAGCTTCATGAGCCGCAGCGCCTTGCGATACCCCTCCGGATGCGGCATCCCGAAGTTCCGCTTGAGGTTCTCCTTGGTATCGCGGCCCCGCTGGTGGCCGATGATCATCACCGTCTCGCCGTCGAGCCGGGCCCAGCCGCCGATGATCGCCGCATCGTCGCGGAACGCGCGGTCGCCGTGCAGCTCAATGAAGTCGGTGAACACCAGACGGATGTAATCTTCGGTGAACGGCCGCTTGCTGCTGCGCGCGACCTGCACCCGCTGGATCGGCGTGAGATTGCGGTACACCTCCGCGCGCATCTCGCCGAGCTTCGACTCCAGGGTGGAGATCTCTTCGTCCACGCTCAGCTGCCCGTCGCCGGCCGCCTTGCGCAGATCTTCGATCCGCCGCTCCAGCTCGGCGATCGGTTTCTCGAACTCCAGAGTCACGCCGGTGCTCATGCGCTGGCCCGGACGACTTTGACGCGATCATTGCCGACGAGCGCGCGAAGGTCGGAGATGGACGGGCCGTCCGCCGAAACCGTAAACGTGCGCGACCTGAAGGCCGCGCGCTCGCCGTTGCCGTCGCTCCAGCGGATCTCGATCGGCGCCGATCCCGGATGGTGGCTGATCAGCTCCCTCAGCTCGGCGCCCAACGCCGGCGTCGCGTGCTGGCCCAGCGTCAGCTCGAGCTGCACGGCGACCTGACCGTCCGCTCTCAGATCGGTCATCGGCTTCACCGACTCCACCACGAACAAGGGGTTGTCGGCGGTCTGATCGCGGCGCGCGTATGCTCCGCGCAGCAGAACCGGCACGTCCGTCCGGAGCTGCGTCGAGAGCGACGCCCATTTTTCCGGGAACACCATCACTTCCGCCGATCCCGTGAAGTCCTCGATCACCAGGCGCGCGAACTCCGCGCCGGTGCGCTTGCTCATCTGCTTCTTCGCGGCGGTCACGACGACGCACAGGTTCATTGTCTCCGGTCCCCACGTTCCGAGATTGGACACGGTGTGCGTGGCGAACAGTTCGGCTTCGGCGCGGAACGGGTCGAGCGGGTGGCCGGAGATGTAGAACCCGAGGATCTCCTTTTCACGGGTGAGCCGCTCGCTCTCCGTCCACGGCGCCATCGCCGGAAGCTGCCGCGGCGCCCGCGCGTCGTGCTTCTCGTTCTCGGCTGGGCCGCCGAAGAGCGAGGCCTGGCCGGTCTTCTTGTCGTCCTGGTGCAGCGAGCCTTCGCGAATCGCGGCGTCGAGCCCGGCGAACAGCTGTGCGCGGTGCGCGCCCAGCGAGTCGAGCGCGCCCGCGAGCGTCAGCGCCTCGAACACGCGCTTGTTGCACACCCGCAGGTCGACGCGCTCGCACAGGTCGTACAGCGATTCGAACGGCTTCTCTCCGCGAGCCGCGAGGATCGAATCGATCGCCGTATGTCCTACGTTGCGGACGGCGCCCAGCCCGAAGCGGATCTTGCGCTCGCCGATCACGGTGAACTTGTAGCCCGACTCGTTCACGTCGGGCGGCAGCACGTCGAGCCGCATGTCGCGCGCCTCGGCGATGTACTTCACCACGCTGTCCGTGTCGCCGATCTGCGACGACAGCAGCGCCGCCATGAACTCGGCGGGGAAGTGCGTCTTCAGCCACGCCGTGTGATAGCCGATGATCGAGTACGCGACCGAGTGCGACTTGTTGAAGCCATACCGGCCGAAAGTCTCGAGCTGGCCGGAGATCTCCTCGATGATGGAGCGGTCGTACCCGCGCGCCACGGCCTTCTCGACGAACTTGCCGAGCTCCTCGCGAATGAGCTCCGCGTCTTTCTTGCCTACCGCCTTTCGCAGCACGTCGGCTTCGGCGAGCGAGATCCCCGCGAGAGTTTGCGCGATCCGCATCACCTGCTCCTGATACGTGATCACCCCGTACGTCTGCTCGAGGATGTCGCGCAGCTCCGGGAGCCGGTACGTCACCGGCTCTTCGCCGCGCTTGCGGCGGCAATAGACCTTGTGCATCCCCGCGTCGAGCGGGCCCGGGCGCATCAGCGCGTTCGACGCGACCAGGTCGTCGAACCGGTCGCAGCGCATGTTGCGAACCATGTCCGTCGCGAGCGGCGATTCGAACTGGAACACGCCGGCGGTGCGGCCGCTGCGCAGCATCCGGTACGTCTCCGGATCGTCCAGTGGCAGCGTGGCGAGGTCCGGCGCCGAGCCGGTGCGCGCGCGAATGGACTTGAGCGTGTCATCGATGACCGTGAGCGTCGTGAGGCCGAGGAAGTCCATCTTCAGCATTCCGGCCTTCTCGAGCGCGTTCCTGTCGTACTGCGTGACGACGATCGTGTCGTCGTCCGACGCCAGTCCCGCGGCGCCCTTGGACGCCGTGGTGCAGACGGGGACGTACTCGTCCAGCGGACCCGGCGCGATCACCACGCCCGCGGCGTGCACACCCGCATGGCGAGATAAACCTTCGAGCTTGACCGCGTACTCCAGCAGCTCGCGGTACCGCGCCTTTCGATCGCGCGCCTCCTTCGTGTCGTCGCGCGACTCCGCGAACAGCAGCCTCACCTCGGGAACGCGCTCCATCGCCTCACGCACGGTGAGCGAAAAGTTGGGCGCGTTGGGGATCAGCTTGGCGAGGTCGTCGGTCTCCTTCGGCGTGAAGCCGAGCGCGCGTCCTACGTCCTTAACCGCGGCGCGGGACTTGAGCGTGCCGAAGGTGATGATCTGGCCGACGGAATCGCGACCGTACTTCTGGCGGACGTACTCGATCACCTCGCCGCGCCGCTCGAAGCAGAAGTCCACGTCGATGTCCGGCATGGAGACGCGCTCCGGATTCAGGAAGCGCTCGAAGAGCAGGTCGAACCTGAGCGGGCAGACGTCGGTGATCCTGAGCGAGTACGCGACCAGCGAGCCGGCCGCGGATCCGCGCCCCGGTCCCACCGGAATTCCGCGGTCGCGCGCCGCCTTGATGAAGTCGTATACGATGAGGAAGTAGCCGGCGTAGCCCGTGCTCGTG
>JBPCPS010000047.1:0-4317 GCA_050998915.1 Gemmatimonadaceae bacterium | reverse complement strand
CCGCGTACCGGCGCGATGGTAGGCCGCGATCGCGCCGATGATGTCGCCGGTGCCCGCGCGCGCGAGCGCTCCACTCATTGGAATCCGGTCGCGCGCGACGTCGGTCTTGACCTTGTCGTACAGCTCTTCCCTCGCGCCGCTGTCCGGCGTCACCCCAGCGGCGCGCAGGTACAGCCAGTCGGCGATCTCCGGCACCTGCTCCGCCGCCTGGAGATAGGCGAGGCGGGCGCTGTCGAGCTGATTGGCGCGGTCGAAATTGCGCGCTCTTGTCACCAGCTCGCGCGCCGGCTGCTCCAGCGTGACCTTGATGCTGTCCGCGTGCAGGGCCGCGGGCGACTCGGGTGCCGACGTTGCCAAAGCTTGCTGCCGCTCGCATCCCGTCGTGCACAGCGCAAAAATGATCGTGCGGAGAATCTGTGCAGTCACAGCCACTTCGCTCCTGGTAATTCCGTGGTGATCAGCTCGTCCGCCTCGCGCGGACCCCAGCTTCCCGCTTCGTACACTGGCATGTCGCCCGGCGGTCCTTTCGACCACAGCTCGATGAGAGGGTCCATCACCCGCCACGCCATCTCGACCTCGTCGCTCCGCGTGAACAGCGTCGCGTCACCGAGCATCGTGTCGAGCAGCAGCGTCTCGTACGCGGGATTGGGCGCCTCGCCGAACGCCTCCTCGTAGCAGAAATCCATCTCGACCGGCGTCGTCTCGAATCCCGGCGTCAGCTCGTGCACCGTGCCGGGCGCCTTCACTTGAAACCGGAGGGCGATCCCCTCCCGCGGCTGCACGCGCATGGTGAGCCGGCTCGGCGGCACGGGCCGGTTGCCCGCTGGCCCGAAGATCATGTGCGGCGGCGACTTGAACTGGACGACGATCTCGGACTTCCGCCGCTTCAATCGCTTGCCGGATCGGAGAAAAAAAGGCACGCCCTTCCATCGCCAATTGTCGATCGCGATCCGGATCGCGGCGAAAGTCGGCGTCATGGAGTCCGCCGCCACTCCCTTCTCCGAACGATAACCGATCGTGCCGCGCTTGCCGGCCTTCGGGGCGCTGTACTGCGCGCGGACCGCCGCCGCCTCGCCGTTCACGACCAGCGGCCGGAGCGAGCGCAGGACTTTCACCTTCTCGTCTCGCACCGCGTCGGCTTCGAGCGCGATCGGCGGCTCCATCGCCGCGAGCGCGAGCAGCTGGAGCAGATGGTTCTGGAACATGTCGCGCACGACACCCGCTTCTTCGTAATACTTGCCGCGCGTCTCGACGCCGACCGACTCCGCCGCCGTGATCTGCACGTGCGAGATGTATTGCCTGTTCCAGAGCGGCTCGAAGATGGAGTTGGCGAAGCGGAACACCAGGATGTTCTGCACCGCCTCCTTGCCGAGGTAATGATCGATTCGATAAACCTGGTGCTCGCCGACGCGGTCGAGCAGGAGCGCGTTGAGATCGACCGCGGTCTCCAGACTCCGCCCGAACGGTTTCTCCACTACGATCCGGCTCCACGGCAGGTCACTCGCGGACGGTGTGCGCCGCAGCAGCCCGGAGGACGCGAGATTGATCACGGTCGCCGGGAAGACGCTGGGAGGGACGGCGAGATAGAACAGGTGATTGGCCGCAACGCTCGCGGGCTTGTCCAACCCGGCGAGCTTCTCGGCGATAACTGGAAAGGTCGCGGGATCCGTGAAATCCGCCGCGGTGTACCACATCCGGCTCGCGAGCCATTTCCACGCCCGCTCGTCGAGCGATTTGAACCCGTCGGATTTTTCCAGCTCCGCCCGCATCATCTCGCGGTACTGCTCGTCGCTCATCGGCTCGCGCGCGACGCCGAGGACCGCGAACTCCTCGTGCAGAAGATTTGCGGCAGCGAGATGATACAGGGCGGGCGTCAGCTTCCGCCGCGCGAGATCGCCGGACGCGCCGAAGATGATCATCGTGCACGCGTCCGCCCGCTCGCGCTGGCGCTCGGGCGTAACGGGCGCCTGAACCACCGGCGCAATCGTGACTTCTCTGTGCGGTTTACCAGTCACCAGTCACCAGTCACCAGTCACTTCTTCACCGCGTGCCCACCGAATTCGTTGCGCAGGGCCGCGATGAGCTTGGCGCCATACGACTCGTCCTGCCGCGAGCGGAGCCGCATGAGCAGCGCGAGCGTGATCACCGGCGCTGGAACGTCGAGGTCCACCGCCTCCTGCACCGTCCAGCGTCCTTCTCCGCTGTCCCGAACAAAGCCCTTGAGCCCCTCCACGTTGGCGGGATCTTTCAGCGCCCGCTCCGCGAGCTCGTTCAGCCACGAGCGCACGACGCTCCCTCGATTCCACAACGCCGCGATCCGGTGCAGGTCAAGGTTGTACGTCGACGCATTGAGGATCTCGTAGCCTTCGGCGTACGCCTGCAGGAGTCCGTACTCGATACCGTTGTGCACCATCTTCACATAGTGCCCAGCGCCGGCGGGTCCGACGTGGGCGTAGCCCTCGTCCTGGGCCAGCGCGCGGAAGATCTCCTCGCAGTGGGAAAAGGCGCCCGGAGATCCGCCGATCATCAGGCAGTAGCCGTTCTCCAGCCCCCAGATACCACCGCTCGTGCCGCAGTCCACGAGCGCTATGCCGTCCTGCTCGAGCATTGCCGCCCGGCGCTTGGTGTCGTGGTAGTTTGAGTTGCCGCCGTCGATGATGATGTCGCCGGCCGCAAGCCGCGGCCGGAGCGCCGCGATCGTGTCGTCCACCGGAGCGCCCGCCGGAATCATCAGCCAGACCACTCGGCGCGGGTTGAGCAGGTCGACGACTTCGCCGAGGTCGCGCGCGCCGGTCCCGCCAAGCTTCACGTACTCCGCGATCGTAGCCGGATCGCGATCGTGCACTACGACCGAGTGTCCCGCGCGCAGCAGCCGCGCGCTCATGTTGCCCCCCATCTTGCCGAGCCCGATCATGGCTAGCTGCATTCGTGCCTCAAGTGAATACCTTCCCAAAACCTAATTTGTGGGTAGCCAAGGTCGTGTCCGTTTTCACAGATGGTCGCCCCCCCCCGGGGCCGTCGCGATGTCGGCCTGAACAAATGCCTTTGCTGAAGGTGAGTGGGTAGCCCTAACGGTTTAACGCTTTCACCTGGAGTTGGCCGACTCGGCATGCACGAGCTATAATGCGAAAATGAGACGCGCTGTGGCTCTCTTATTTGCTCTTCACTCCTGCACTCAGGGCAGCAGCAACGTACCCGGTCCGGCCGCACGTGTGCTCAGCGAGTCGGATGTAGCGGCGTGCAACACAGCCCGCACTGCGGCCGCGGAACCCTGGCGCAGGGTGTTGGCGAACGGCTTTACGTTCTGCGTCCCGCCAACATGGCGACCGACTGGTCGTCGTGAGGCGTCAGGCACGGACGCCAAGACATGGTACGGAGGCAGCGGGTCCATAACATGGGGCACGGGGCAGCACCGACCTCGGACCGGGACCGTAACGGGAGTGGTGCGCGCTGGCGAACCAATCCCACCACCACCGGGCACAGTTCGCCGCTTCAGCGAGAACGTTGGCGGCCGCGAAGCGGAGCTCTGGGACAACCAGTTCGGAGCCGAGTTCTATACGGGCGCTACGTGGCGTCAGCCCCAGATATATATCGAAGGAGAAGCGAGGGACGGGGCCACCGCCCGGCTGCAACTCGCGATATACCGTACCGTTCGGTTTATCGAACGCTGAAGGTTTCGACTCGGCAGCCACGGTTACCCTTCGTGAAACACAACCGCGCTTGCTGGCGCGCCGTCGAGGCCCGCGATCCTGAGCGGCAGGCAAACGAAATCAAACACGCTGGGAGCGACGCTGCCGAGCTGTAGCCCCTCGACGATCACGATCTCGCGCACAGCGTTTCCGCCGATCAGCACACTACGGAGACATGTTACCGGCTCGCGACCTTCTTCGGCCTTCCACCCTTGGCTCCATTCGCACGCGCCGCAGCGGCCTTGGCGCGGCTCTTCGACCTTCCAGCCAGGCGGGCCAGTTCGCTGAGCTTCTCCGAGCGCCCTACCGACGACAGGAGTAGCCCTGGCACGCTCAGATCGGCGTCGAGCTCTTCCCAGTGCAATCCGCTGCCTCCGGGGCTGAGCTCTACGGCTGCAAGCTGTGCCGCGCTCGCCTTGGTTAGCGCGGGAACGGACTTCGCGGGAAAGCCGAAGATATAACCGCTGGTCAGCTCCATCATCACGCGGCCCGTCTCCCAATCGTAGTACGCTGAAACAGCACGCCGGCCCGCCGTTCGCTCCCGTGTATCCCGGGCGCGAGCGCGTGGGATCTGCCGGAGAATATCAGTCTTGGATGTTCGCGTCTTATTCATGGTATTCCCTCCAGC
>JBPCPS010000042.1:0-3120 GCA_050998915.1 Gemmatimonadaceae bacterium | reverse complement strand
CGCGCGAAGCGGGACGCCACCCATTCGGCCGCGATCGCATTCTGCGGCGTAGCGGTCAACCGCCCGCCCATTGCGTCGGACGCGAGAAAGATGAGGTCCGCCTTCATGTCTCTCTGCGTAATTGATTCGATTTCCGGCGCGCGCTGCTGCGCACCAAGGGTGACGGCGGCGAGCACGATGGCGGCAGTCGCAATGCGGCGCATAAACGCTCCTGTGTCAGCGGATTGTAATCCGCACCCGGCACCCCGCCATCCAGGCACCTATAATCCCCCAGTGAAACCCTGGGAACTGCTGGGCGAAACACACACCTCCGACGGTACGCACGTCACCCTCCAGCGGCGGGACCGGGAGTACATCATCCTCGCGGCCGGCAAGCCGCTCATGTCGAGCCAAATGCACGGCTCCGAACAGGCTCTTGCGACGTTCGGGTGCCGCAACGTGCCCGACGTGGCGCCGTGCGTTCTCGTCGGCGGCCTCGGGATGGGCTTCACGCTGCGCGCGACGCTCGACATCCTCGCGTCAGGCGCTACCGTCTACGTTGCGGAATTGATTCCCGCCGTGGCCGACTGGAACCGGGGTCCCCTCGGCCCGCTCGCAGAGCATCCGCTGCGAGACACGCGCGTGCGCGTGGAATTGCGCGACGTCGGCCAGACGATGCGCGCAAACGTGAACAGATTCGATGCGATCCTGCTCGACGTTGACAACGGTCCCGACGCCTTTGCCACCGCCGGAAACGAGTCCCTGTACACCGACCGCGGTATCGAGGCCGCACGCGACGCGCTCAGGCCGGGAGGAACCCTGGCGGTGTGGTCAGCGTGGGAGAACAGAAAGTTCGAGCAGCGCCTGAAGTACGTCGGGTTCAGTGTGAAGGTGGAACGCGTCCGCGCGCGGCTGAAGCAGGGCGGGCCCTACCACACGATCTTTGTGGCGAGAAAGCCCCTACAGCGTGAGGCGACGGCTGCGGAGAAATGACACGCGTGCGATCGCGTCATAGTCCCTGTCGTGGTGCAGGACTTCCAGCCCATGCCGAAGCGCACAGGCCGCAATCAGGCAATCGACGCCGGAGCGAACGGTGAATCCCGCTCGGCGTGCAGCCCTGTAGAGCGTCGTGGCCTGATCGAAGACGACCGACTGCAGAGGGGATTCGACAACCGGCAGCGCGTGCATGGCTTCGCGCGCAAGGGTAAAGGCCCGCTCGTCCACGAATCCCTGCAGAACCTCCTGTATGACCGGCAAACACGTGACGACGTCGTCGAAATCTACGAGCGTCTCGAGTGACGCCCTGGAGCGCTTTCGGAAAATCTCGATCCAGACAGAGGTATCAACGAGAACCACGGCGCCGCGTCCGATACACGCCGGGATCCTCACGGACGACGGCTAGATCCCCTTCCCACAGGCCGGATCCGGCGAGGTCGAGGATCCTGCGGGCCTTGACACGCCGGACGAACTCCTCGAGCGCCCGCTCGACCGTGCGCGAGTAGGTGCGCTCTCCGCTGAGGCGCGTGGCTTCTTCGAGAAGGTCCGCCTTAAGCACAAGATTTGTGCGTTTCATGCGTATTCAGTGTAGCACACGGTCGCTTACCGCACGAGAAGCCTCGACGGGCCGCGAACCCGACGCACTTCAGGACGTCTTGCGCGGCGGTGCGGGCGACGACAGGGCCAGCGCCAGGGCCGCCCAGTTGGTGGCTGCCGCCGAGATGAACTGGTCGCGCCCGTGCGGAAAGCCCGACTCGAAATGCGGCTGGATCGGCAGGGCGCGTGACTTGACGAACCACGATCCATCCGCCAGCTGCGTTTTGAGCAGGAAGCGCACGCCGCGCGTGAAAGCGGGATGCGTGACCGGGATCGCACGGCTCTGGGCGAGGGCCACGAGCGCCTGGCCCGTTGCGTAGGCATCGCTCGGCAACGAGGGCAGCTGCGCGAATCCACCGTCCTGCCGCTGTTCCGCCAGCAGCGCCCGCGCCGCCGCGCCGATCGCCGGCCGGCCCGCCCCGCTCCAGTGCAGACCAAGGAGATGGAATGGGCGGTCTTCGTTGACCTGCGGCGTGGCTGCGGCGATCCAGGCCCCGGCGCGTTGTACCGCCTGCTGATACGGGGCGCGGTTGGATGCAGGGGCATAGACTTGCAGCGCGTGCATCGCCAGCGCCGTGGCCTGAATTTCCGACGATTCGATCGGCGGCCTGTGCGCCAGCAACTGCCAGTGGCCGTCCGGCGCCTGCTGTCCAAGGAGGAAGCGGGCCATGGCATCTGTCGCAACGTCCGCCGGATAACGCTCGGCCGCCAGCCCCAGGAGAATGTAGCTGACCGTGTTGGCGTCGCCTGGAATCCCGATCCCCTGGAGCGCGCGGTCCTTCCACGAGCCGAGATACGAGCTGATCGCCGTCACCTGGTGACGCGCAGTCGTTTCGTCCACGGCGAGGCCGCGCGTCCGCGCCACATCCACGGTCATGGCGGTCAGCGTGTTGTGATGGCACGAGACGCAGCCGCTTTTCTCCATGAAATTCTTGTCACTCTGCTGGAGCAGTGGCAACGCCCTGGACAGCGCCGCGCGAGCCGATGGGGCTGGGGAGAAGGTCATCGGATGCGCAGGCATCGGCGTCGCCGCCGTCGTCGCACCCGCGCCCTCAAGGAGCTTCGTGATCGCCGTCTCTCCGCGCAGGCGTGCGAATCCCAGCGCGGTCTCCCCGGCCGCATTCGTCGCATTGACGTCCGCGCCGCTGGCAATCAGCATCTGGATGACGTCGACCGGCATGGCGTCTGACGCCGCGGCCAGCATGAGCGCCGTGCGCCCGTCGGGATCCTTGGCGTTTACGTCGACGCCTCGCCCCACAAAGAGCGGCATCGCCAGCGCCGGACCTCTCGGGGGGCCCGAGCCCAGCATGGTCTGCGTCAAGCGGACCGGATCGAACCCCTTCATGAGGGTCTCGGCGCAACTGAGACATCTGGCGCGAAGAGCGAATCCGAGGGTGGGCGGTCCTTCAGCCGTCGGGTCTGCGCCGCGCTCGATCAGCAGGTGAAATGTCGATTCGTCGCCGTTGTAAGCCGCCTGCAGGAGGGGCGTCGTGTCGCCGAAGAGGCTCGGGCCACGAACATTGATCTTCGCCCCCTGATCAAGCAGCA
>JBPCPS010000199.1:0-4440 GCA_050998915.1 Gemmatimonadaceae bacterium | reverse complement strand
CCCCCCCCCCCCCCCCCCCCCGCGCGAACCAAACCCGAACCCGCGAACAGCGATGGCTCAGAACACTACCTACGACGTGGTAATAGTCGGATCCGGAGCGGGCGGTGGGATGGCGGCCTACGCGCTTACGAAAGCCGGCGCCAACGTGCTACTGCTCGAGGCCGGCGGACCCTGGTACGCGTCCAAGGATTCGCCGATGATGGTGCCGGCGTACGCGTCCCCCCGCCGCGGCGCGGCAACCCGCTTGCGCCCGTTCGGCGAGTTCGACGCCTGCGATGGCGGGTGGGAAATCGAAGGTGAGCCGTACACCACCGCCCCCGGCTCGCGCTTCCTCTGGTGGCGCGCCCGAATGCTCGGTGGCCGCACCAACCACTGGGGCCGGATATCGCTGCGCTTCGGCCCGGACGATTTCCGCCGCAAGTCGCTGGACGGCGTCGGCGATGACTGGCCGATCTCCTATGACGACGTAGCCCCCTACTTCGACGAGGTCGACAAGCTCGTCGGCATATACGGCAGCCGTGAAGGAATCAGGAACGAGCCCGACGGAATCTTCCATCCCCCGCCGGCGCCGCGCTGCTACGAGCTGCTGGTCAAGAAGTCGTGCGACAATCTCAATATCACGTGCATTCCCGCGCGACGCTCCGTGATCACGCAGCCGCTCAACGGACGCCCCGCCTGCCCCTACTGCGGTCATTGCAATCGCGAGTGCACCGCCACATCGAGCTTCTCGAGCCCTGACGTGTTCATCGCGCCCGCGCTCGCGACCGGAAAGCTGACGCTGTTGACCAACGCGATGGTGCGCGAGGTCACGACGGCGCCGAACGGCCTCGCTACCGGCGTGTCGTACGTCAACAAGCTGAACGGCGAAGAGCTGCAGGCGCGGGGACGCGTGGTCGTTCTCGCCGCGAGCGCGCTCGAGTCCGCCCGCATTCTCATGAATTCCAAGTCGACCCTTTTCCCGCAGGGCCTGGCCAACGGCAGCGGCACGCTCGGCAAGTACATCACCGATACCACGGGGAGTGATCTCGCGGGGTACATCCCGTCGATGGAGAATCACGTCGCGCACAACGAGGACGGCGCGGGCGGGATGCACGTGTACATGCCCTGGTGGCTCGACAACGACAAGCTCGACTTTCCGCGCGGATATCACATCGAGGTCTGGGGGGGCCTTCGCGCGCCCGGCGCCGGATTCATGGGCGGAATCCACCGGTATCCCGGCGGCGGCGGCTACGGCAAGCAGCTCAAAGACGATTACCGCAAATACTACGGCGCGACGGTCGGATTCTCCGGCCGCGGCGAGATGATTCCGAACGACAAATCCTATTGCGAGATCGACCCGAACGTCGTGGACCGGTTCGGCATTCCCGTGCTTCGCTTCCACTGGAAGTGGGCGGACTACGAGCTCAACCAGGTGAAGCACATGCAGGAGACCTTCCGCGCGATCATCGCGGACATGGGCGGACAGGTCTTTTCGCCAATGCCCACGAAGGAGCAGGATTACAACATCGCGACGGGCGGGCAGATCATCCACGAGCTCGGTGGCACCCGTATGGGACACGATTCGAAGACGTCGGTGCTCAACGCCAACTGCCAGGCGCACGACTGCAGGAACCTGTTCGTCGCCGACGGCGGGCCGTTCGTGTCGCAGGCCGACAAGAACCCCACGTGGACGATCATGGCTCTGGCGTGGCGCACCTCGGACTACATACGCGATCAGATGAAAGCGAGGGCCCTATGACCGACGTATCGAGACGCGACGCGATGAAGGCGATGGCCGCGCTTCCATTCGCGTTGGCGTGGGACCTAACGCCACCGCAGCTCGAGCGCGCCACCCGCGCGTTCGCGGAGGACGGCCGGGCGTACGCTCCCACGTTCTTCACGAGAGGCGAATGGGAGACCGTGCGCATGCTCGCCGATTACGTGATCCCCCGCGACGAGCGCTCAGGGAGCGCTACCGAAGCGAAGGTACCTGAGTACATGGATTTTCTTTTCTCCGATAAAGACGCGTCCGAGTCCAGCAAGGTCGCCATGCGCGGTGGCCTCGGCTGGCTCGATTTCGAGTGCCGCGAGCGATTCGGCGCGACATTCGTCCGCTGCACCGACGAGCAGCGCCGGGCCGTGCTCAACGACATCGCTTGGCCCGCACGCGCCAAGCCGGAGCACAGTCACGGGACGGCGTTCTTCACGCGCTTCCGCGATCTCACCGCCGGCGGATTCTTCTCCAGCGCAATGGGATGGCAGGACGTGCGATATATCGGGAACGTATTCAATCCCAACTGGCAAGGGTGTTCGGCGGAAGCAATGGCGAAGCTGGGCGTGTCCCAGGATCTGATGAAGACGCGCATACCGGTCCAGTGAGCGGTGAGCGGCTTGGTATAGGGTTTGTCGGAAGCGGCTTCAACGCGCGCTTCCACATCCAGGCGTTCGCGGGCGTCCGTGACGCCGACGTGCTTGGAGTCTGGAGCCCCAACCGGAAGAATGCGCTGGCCACCGCCGAGCTCGCGCGCGCGGCCGGCGTAGGCGAAGCGAAGGCGTACCGCTCGATTCGCGACATGGTTGCCGACCCGGCGATCGACGCGATCTGGCTGTGCGGACCGAACCACGCGCGCATCGCGAACGTCGAGGAGATCGTTGGCGCCATCAAGCGCGGCGAAGGCGAGCTGCGCGGGCTGGCGTGCGAGAAGCCGCTCGCGCGGAACGTCGCCGAAGCGAAGAAGGTGGCGAAACTTGCCGCTAGCGTCGGACTCAACACCGGTTACCTCGAGAACCAGCTCTTTGCGCCGGACATCACGCGCGGACGCGAGCTCATCTGGGCCCGGGGCGCGGCGCTCACGGGCAGGCCGTATCTGGCGCGCGCGGCGGAAGAGCACAGCGGCCCGCACATGCCCTGGTTCTGGCAGGGCTCGCTCCAAGGCGGTGGAGTGCTGAACGACATGATGTGCCATTCAGTCGAGGTCGTGCGCCACCTGCTCACCAAGCCGGGCGCACCGAGATCGTCGATCCGTCCCGTGCGCGTGACAGGCCACGTGGCTTCGCTCAAGTGGACGCGCCCGCAGTACGCCAAGCGCCTCCGCGCGACGATGGGGCGCGACGTCGACTATCGCAGACGGCCGGCCGAGGACTTTGCGCGAGCGACGATCGAGTACGAGGCGTCCTCCGGAGAAACGTTGATCGGCGAGGTGACGACATCGTGGAGCTTCGTCGGCGCCGGGCTCCGCTTGTCCGCGGAGCTACTGGGCCCGGAGTACTCGATGTCGTGGAACACGCTGGACAGCGGGCTCAGGCTGTTCTTCAGCCGGGAAGTGCGCGGGAGAGCCGGCGAGGATCTCGTCGAGAAGCAGAACGCGGAGATGGGCTTGATGCCCGTCGTCGCGGACGAAGCCGCGGCATACGGCTACACGGCGGAGAACCGGCATTTTGTGCGCGCGTTCCTGCGCGGGGAGCGGCCGATGCTGACATTCGACGACGGCGTGGAAGTAATGCAGATTCTGATGACGGCGTACATGAGCGCGGCGAAAGGCAGGACGTTGGAGTTTCCGCCGCGAGGGTTGGATTCGTTCGTGCCCGAGGTCGCTCGTGGAAAGTGGAGACCCTGAACGGCGCTGCGTGCTGCGCACTGCGCCCTCGCAAGTCGTGAGCTGGAGACGGCGTTCGGCGTTCCGCTCAGGCCTTGCGGATTTCTCGCCCGCGTTCGCGCGGGATGGCGACTAGAAGAATTTTGCAGATCCGCGTCAGAATGAAGGACCGCTGTTCGTAGTCTCGAGCTTCCAATACAAACCGCGCAGCGTGATACCAGAACCGGCATTCGCGCGCGGAGCCGAGAGCGTACTCGAAGAGGCGCACCCTATCCTTGCTTGAGCTGCAGCACGCACCTTCTCCGCATCCATCCAGGCGTCACCCACCAGCTCCAGCGCCAGTCTATATGCCGCCATCCGTCGCAGCGGATCTCCTGCATCGAGCTCGTCAGCTCGATCTTTGATGCCCTCAGCGTCGTCTAGTTCCATCCATCAACGCTGCACCCCTCTTGCCTCAAACCCCCAACCAATTCGCTGGGGCCACGGACCAATCATTCCAGCCGCGCCAATCTCGCGAGGGCGCAGCGCGCAACACGCAGCGCGCAGCGTCGTTAAACCGCTCTTTGCTCCTGGGAAGGCCGGAACAGTAAAGCGAAACCGATCAGGATGACTGCGGCACCAACGGCAGGCACCATCCAAATCGCGTTCCAATCGTGCCCCCCCTCCACCACATACCTCTCCACCACCCGGCCTGACGCCCACGCCCCTATGAAGTTCCCGACACCCATGGTCACGAAAGCAATGAACCCCTGCGCCGCCGCGCGGATCCTCTCCCCTGCCTGCTGATCCACATATATCTGACCGGTCACGAAGAAGAAATCGTAACACACGCCGTGGAGCAGAATTCCCAAGTACAGCATCCACA
>JBPCPS010000159.1:0-12704 GCA_050998915.1 Gemmatimonadaceae bacterium | reverse complement strand
GCCGTCTCCTGCGTGCGCAGCATGGCCGCGCTCGGCCGCGGTGGGATGTACCCCGGCGCCCAGCCCACACCGATCGTCGTCCCATCGTCCGTCTGGAGCTCGCGCCGCGTTGTGAAGGTGACGGCGTTGCCACTCGTGTCCACGTCGGCGTCGGTCGCGGTGGAGCCCTCGGCGCCGGTATATACGGCCACTTTGGCCGGCACGACTCCAGGCGGCAGCACGACGCGCGCGCGCACGCGCGCGAGCGGCCACTCCCAGCTGCTCCCCGTAACGTTCCAGTACAGCTCGTCCAGCGCGCCGACGCGGCTGTCCTCCTCGTAGAAGAACCGGATCGCGTTGGAAACCCGGTAGCGGATCACGACCTTGCGAGTCGCGTCCCGGTTGTCGGGCACGTAGATGCGCAGAATCAGGAGGCCGTTTTCGCTCTCGCGCTCGACGGTGAGCGGGCGGCCATCTCCATCGGTGATCTCGCCGACGTCGACGTCGAGCCTGACGGAACGCCCCTGCGCCGTGTTGTGCCGCAGCAGGATCTCCCGGCGCAGACCGTTCCATTCACCCCTGAACTCGACCGTGATCTTCTCGGTCACGTCGAGCATGCCATCCGCGGCAACCTCGTACACCGCGTCGAACTTCAGGATGCGCAGCGACCTTTCCTGCGCGCCGACAGCGGGCGCGAGGAGCACGGCCGCCAACAGTCCAAGAACCCAACGTGAAGCGCAGCGCCTCACTCTACTCTCGGAAAATTGCCCGCGAGGGCGCAGCGCGCAGCACGCAGCACGCAGCGCTTTTAGAACTCGACCTTGGGAAGGACTTTGTCTTCCGCCTCCGCCTCGAAGAATTGCAAAGGCTGGAAGCCCATCGGCCCCGCGATCATGTTCGACGGGACCGTCATGATCGACGTATTGAGATCCCGCACTACCGCGTTGTAGTACCGGCGGGAGCTCTGCACCGCTTCTTCGATCGTCGCGAGCTCGCCCTGCAGGTCGCGGAATCCGCCCGATGCCTGCAGCTCGGGGTAGGCTTCGACCGCGACGCTGAGCCCGCGCAGCGCCGCGGTGAGCCCGGCTTCGGCGGCTGCCCGCTCCGCCGGCCCGGCTCCCTGCGCGGCGACCGCGCGGGTCCGCGACTGGGTCACGGCGTCGAGCGTTTCGCGCTCGTGCGAAGCATAACCCTTGACGGTAGACACGAGGTTGGGAACCAGATCGGCGCGGCGCTTGAGCTGCACGTCGATGTCCGACCACGCGTTCTGCGCGCGGACGCGGAGCCCGACGAGCTTGTTGTACAAGGCAATGACGCCGAACACGATCAGCGCGGCGACGACGAGGATCACGATCAGCGTGGTCACGAGCAGCTCCGGAGTGAGTGTTACGCTAGCTACGCGCGAGAAGTTACCGCTTATGGTCTCCTTACGCTCGCGCCACTCGCCTTGTCTCGCTCCTGCGGGGAGCCCCGCCAGATCACGTAGGAATACACCAGCACCGCCACGGAAACCACCACTGTGGACCCGATCAGGACCGGTTGCGCCATGGCTGGCGCAACGATTCCCACCAGCAGGATCAGCGCGCCGGCAGCCACGAACAGGCGCCCCGCGAACCGGTGCGTCCGTTCCCACACCCGATCGCTGGAGAGCGTCCACGGGGTCCGCACTCCTATGAACCAGTTGGGCCGCGTGCGGGGGAGGAGGTTGCCGATCACCATGAACAAAATGCCGACTCCCAGCGGCATTACGCGCGCGACCGATACGTCGTTGCCAAGGGCGGCAGCCAGAATCACAAGGTGCACACCAAGCATGAACACCATTATCGCGATGATCAGGATCTCGTACGTACCCTTGAACTTCGCGTAGTTGCCGCGGCGCGGATCGATGCTCGGGATGAGATGAAAGATGGCAAGCCCGACCAGCAGCATGATCGGGATCAGGAACGCGCCCCAGGGCTGCGACGTCCAGCCGTCGACTTCACCGGACATGTTCCAGTGCGTCGGCATGCGGTCCGGCAGGTCCTGGTACACGACGGCCGAAGCGAGAAAAGCCACGGCGATGACGAGAGGCGGAATCCATTTACGCATGAGTCATTTCCCGGGCCGAAGCCACTTGACGAGATGTTCCACGACTTCGTGGAATACGGTGGTGTTGAGCTCGTACACGATGTGCTGTCCGTCGCGCTCCGCCAGAATGAGGTCGGCGTCGCGCAGCACGCTGAGGTGCCGGGAGACGGTGGCCCAGCTCGTGGAGAACTGCTCCGCGATCTCGCCCGACGTGCGCGGGCCCCGCCGCAGTAACTCGAGGATTCCCCGGCGGGTGGGATCGGCCAGTGCGCGGAAGACGTCGTTCATGCTGCCCCGGCAAAATGTAGTTACATAATTAGCTAACGATCTAAATATGTCGCCGGCCGGACCGGGAGTCAAGGCCTCACGACGCGTCCCGGGGGACCACCTGCATCTCGTCGAGGAAACGGTTGCCGCCGGTCGGAGAGCCGCGGCGCACGTCTACCCGAGTGAGGACCAACCTGTCCTTTGTCCGGGTCATTCCCACGTACAGGAGTCTTCGCGACTCCTCGATCTCGCGTTTGCTGGGCCCGGGGTTCCTGCCGAGCCCACCTGGCAGCTGCGCGTCCTCCACGCCGACTATGTAAATCCGAGAGAACTCGAGCCCCTTGGTCGAATGCAGCGTCAGCAGGTTTACGCGGCTGGTGCTGAGCTCGATGTCGCGACTCGATAGGACGACTCGCTCCAGGAAGCTCGCGATCTGTTCGCGCAACGACAGGCCGGCGAGCTGCTCGATGAGCGGTCTCAATCGGTTCATCGCGGCCGGATACCGGTCCTCCGCGCTCTTGTCGGCCTGGATCTTCGCCATCCTGCCTTCGCCGCCGAGCAGCTCGATGACGTCCTCGACGGGCGGGAGCCTGTCATCGCCCGCGAGGTCGCGCTCTCCACGGTAGAGATCCAGGCAGTCGCTGCGGCGGCTGAGCGAGTAAAAGGGCGTGAGCCGCCGCAGCAGCTTCGCCTCGGTGCCAAGCGTCTCCTGATCGGCGAGCGCCAGCGCGATCCCAAGTTGGTCCAGCAGATTGACGAGCGCCGTCTTCCGCGCGCGCGCGACCTTGCCTTCACCGAGCGCGAGAAAGACGTGCGCGAGCGTGCGCGTGTCGTCGAGCGCCCGGTGCGACTGGCCCGGATCGATCCCGTACCGGCCGGCGACGTCAATCAGCTTTGCGCTCCCCTGATGGAGCTCGCGCGCCAGCGGCAGCGTATCATAAGTGCAGAGCTGAGGACCGCCGAGCGCCGCGGTCATGCGGCGCAGCACTGGAAAGTCGAACCCGTAGCCGTTGTGCGCGACGAGCACGTCGGTGCCACAGAACTCGCTGAACTTCGGCCATAGGTCTTCGAAGTGCCCCTCATTGACGAGCTGGTCGTCGGTGATTCCGTGCGCCCGCCGGGCGCCGGCCGTGATCGGCACTCGTGGCTTCACCATCGAGTGCAGCTCCTCCACAACCTTGCCGTCGCGCACCCGCACGGCCGCGATCTCGACGATCTCCGCGGAGTCGACGTCCTTATCGGTCGTCTCCAGGTCGATCGCCGTGAAGTCCATGAACTTGTTGCTGAATCCGCTCGTGCGGATCAGTTGGGCGGCCTTGAACATGCCGAGCGCGATGCCGAGCTCCGGCACCGCCCCTGCGGTGACGATCTCCGCTTCCGGCGGCGGCGAGCCGCCGAAACGAACGTCCGCGAAGCCGATGGCGAGCAGCATCCCCTTGAGCGCGATCTCGGCGCCTCCCATCGAAGCCAGCCAGACTGGCCGGTTGGTGACGAGCGCATCCGAGAGACGGCCGGCGAGCCGCACGACGTCGGGATTCTCGGCCGGGTCGGCCAGCTCGTCGTGGTGCTCCTCGAGCACCGTCCGGTACTCGCCGACGCGGTGGGAAAGCAGCTCCTCGACGAGCAGTGTAAGCTCGGTGTGCTTCGAGCCGAGCGCGGCAAGGTTCTTCAGCGCGTACAGCGAGCGCCAAAGCTTCTTGCTGTCGCCGTGATCCCGCGGCAGCCCGCGCGCCAGCTCGGCGAGATTGTCCACCAGCTCGTGTTGCGACTCCTCCGCTTTCGCGCGTATATCGTCGAAGAGAGCCTTGGGCAACACGACGCGCAGGAAGCTCTCCTGGTGGATCTCGTCGTCGGGCTGCGCAATCACGCGCAGCGCAGCGATGACGTAGCCGACCACGGGGTCCTCGGCGAGCGCGCGCCCCTGCGCGAGCCGGCAGGGGATACCGGCCGACAGGAATGCAGCCTCTGCGGCGCTGCCCATCTCGTTCGTGCGATACAGCAGGGCGAAGTCGTCCCAGGGGAGCGAGTGCTCCTCGCGGTCACGGCGCACGTCGTCCAGTACCCACGCTATCTCCGCGTTCTCGTCCGGGAATGACACGGCGACGACGGGGAAGGGTGACTCCCGGTCGGAGCCTTCCGCGTGCACGCGGTCGCGGAAGATCGGGGTGTTGATCGTCACCAGCCGCCGCGCGAGCGTGACGACTTCGCGCGGGCAGCGGCGGTTCTCGCCAAGCTCGGCCCGCGCCGCGCCGAAATCATTCTGGAACAGCACGAACACTTCGGGATCGGCGCCGGCCCAGGAGTAGATCGACTGCTCATCGTCACCGACGGCAAACACGCTGCGGTGATCACGCGCGAGGTCGCGGATGATCCCGTACTGAATTCTGTTGAGATCTTGAAACTCGTCCACGAGCACGCAGTCCCAGCGCGACCGTATCTGCCGGGCGGCTTCCGCGTTGCGGAGCAGCTCGGCCGTCTTGAGGACAAGCATGTCGAAGTCGAGCAGGTTGCGCTGCTCGAGAAAGCGGTTATACCGGTCGTACAGCTCCTGGTCGTTGCGGCGCAGCTCGTCGCCGCGGAACCGGTGAGCAGAGAAGCGAGTGAGCACGCCCCGGTGCCAGGGCCGGGGTCCTTCGAGTCGCCGCAGCACCGACCGCTGGTACTCCTCGTCCACGATGCCGAATCCCGCCTCGAGCTGGATGTGCGCGCCCAGCTCGCGCAGCAGCTCCGCGCAGAACGAGTGGATGGTGCCGCGCTTGATGTGCTCGGCACGCCCGCCGAGCTGCCGCTCGAGGCGCGCCGCGATCTCCCCGGCCGCCTTGTTGGTGAACGTGAACGCGCAGATTCGCGCGGGGTCGATTCCCAGCTCCTCGATCAGATACCGGATGCGGCCAATCAGACAGAACGTTTTGCCCGCGCCCGGGCCGGCGAGGACGAGCATCGGACCGGCGGGGGCTTCTATCGCGGCGCGTTGGGAGGGGGAGGGTGTATCCATCTATTGAATTCTAGACGTGTGTCGGGGAAAAGCGCCGCACGCACCACGCAGCGCAGTTCTAGCTGATCCAGGTTCCGAGCATGACCGCCAGGCCACCGTAAATGACTGCCAGGCCGCCAATCGCACCTACGATTGCGGCGATGGCGCGAGCGGTGAGCAGCAGTCCGCCACCTACCCGGCCGATCGTTTCGCGGCGCTCGGTAAGCTCCCTGTCGGTGATCCCCCACAGGCCGAATGCGACGAAGCATGTACCCGTTGCGGCGAGGACCAAGTTGCCGGGCGACGCCACTACCGCCGCCGCGGCGAGTGCGATGAGCCCTCCAGCGGCGTCGAGTGCCAGTCGGCGGTCGGAGGCGTTGCGGGCCCGCTGAGCGAGGAACTGGGGCAGGGAGTCGGCAACTGACTCGTCAGTCATGAGTAAAAGATTACCGCTTTTTAGCCTATCGAGCGCGCAGCACGCAGCACGCAGCGTCGTTCACCAGTCAGTCGGCATGTAGTCCTTGAGGAATTTCCCCCAGACGTGGTCGCCCGTGTTGAACCCCGCAACGATCGGATCCACGATCCGCGCCGCGCCGTCCACGATATCCAACGGCGGATGGAACCGGTGCTCCTCCGTTTTTCTGGCAGCGATCTCGACCGGGTCCTCGTCCGTCACCCATCCCGTGTCGATGCTGTTCATGTGGATCCCGTCGGCATGGAAGTCCGCCGCCGAAGTCCGCGTCATCATGTTGAGCGCGGCCTTGGCCATGTTCGTGTGCGGGTGGCGCGTGGTCTTGAACCGGCGGTAGAACTGCCCCTCCACCGCCGACACGTTCACGATGTGCTTGTCGTGTTCCGGCGTGCGCGTCATGAGCGGTTTGAGCCGCGCATTGATCAGGAACGGCGCGATCGCGTTCACCAGATGCACCTCGAGCAGCTCGACCGACGGCACCTCGTCCAGCAGCAGCCGCCAGGAGTTTCGCCCGCGCAGGTCCACCTGCTGCAGGTCCTTGTCGAGCTGTCCCTCGGGGAAGAGGCGCTTGTCCGCGACGATGTCCTCCGGGAGCAGCGGCACCTGGGACAGCTCGGGCGCGTGCGTCAGGCCGATGACTCCGGCATTGTGGCGAATCACCGGCGCGTCGCCCCCGCCGAGTATGTTCGCGCTGCGCAGCCCATCGTGCGCGCCGAGCAACCGCCGCGCCCCTTCGGGTAGCGTGGAGACGGCGGCCTGCTCGTCGTCCAGCATGTGCTCGTAGAAGTCCGGCGGGCGCCGCACCGTCTGGCAAGCGTTGTTGATGATGAAGTCCAGCCGCTCCTCGGTCGCGAGCAGGTGCCGGCAGAACGCCTCGACGCTCGGAGTGTGCCGCAAGTCGAGCCCGAAGATCTGCAGCCGGTCGCCCCATTCGGCGAAATCCGCCTCGCGCGCGTACCGTGCCGCGGAGTCACGCGGGAACCGGGTAGTGACTATCAGCCGCGCGCCAGAGCGGAGCAGCTTGATCCCTGCCTGGTAGCCGATCTTCACGCGCCCGCCCGTCAGCAGCGCGACGCGCCCGTGCAGGTCGGCGAGCTCCGTCCGCTTGAAGTAGTTGAACTCGGCGCATTCGGGGCAGAGCTGATCGTAGAAGTGATGGATCTGCGTGTAGAACTTCTTGCAGACGTAGCAATGCTGCGGCTCGACCGTCTCGCGGAAATCCGGATCGCCCTCGACTTCCTGCTGCTCGAAGTTCTCCGGCGCGAACGCGTTCGGCGTGTTGAACACCGGCGTGCTGCGGAGCTTGCGAATGCCGGTGGCAGCGAACGTGTCTTCCTCCCGCTGCACCTTTTCGGCTTTGCGCTTGCGGTTCGACGCCTTGAGCAGCCGTCGCCGGTCGATCGCGTCCGGGCGCGAAACCTTGCCCGCGGCCTGCAGCAGCCGCTTGCGTTCCTCGTCGGGGATGCCGGCCAGCGTGGCCCGATCATCCACTATGGATTCGAGCAGCTCCACGGCGGCGCGAAGCTGCGATGGATCTATCGGCTTGGGAGTCATTCGTCGCTGTCGACGCGGCGCTGCATCTTCTTCAGCGAGCGCCGCTTCTTGGCTTCGACGCCTGCGCGCAGTGCGGAGCGGGATGGCTTGGTCGGCCGGCGCTTCTTGGGGCGCACGAGCGCGGCCCGCACGACCTCGGCCATTCGCTCCATCGCGATGTCACGGTTGCGCAGCTGGCTGCGCGTGTCGCTGACTACGACGCGCAGGCTGCCGTCGGTGGAAAGCCGGCTCGCGAGCTTCCGCAGCAGCCACGTCCTATCCTCGGGAGCGAGGGCGCGCGATTCGGCGACGTTCCAGACCACTTCGACTCGCGACGACGTTTTGTTCACGTGCTGGCCTCCGGCGCCGGAGGCGCGAGAGGCCCTGACGGTCAGCTCACCCGGTGGTATCTCGAAAGCGGAAGGCACGCGCCGGCAAGCGAAGCAGTTGCTCGCTCGTCCTCAGTCCTGGTCCGGAGTCGCCGGTCCGAGATCGTCGGACTCGGTGACGGCCGGCGGATACGTGTCGTCCACGATTCCTTCCTCCTTGCGCCGGAGCTTCTCGTCACGCTTGGCGTCCTTCTTTGCCTTGCGGTCCATCTCCTTCCTGCGCTTCTCGAAATCGTAGTTGGGTTTTCTTGCCAATTAGAGAGCCTCCGCTCCGTACTGATTATCGGTGACCTGCCGTATCCAACATTATAAACGATCGAGCATCGGCGGTTTAAGCCGCGGGCCACATCCAGCCAAAAACTCCGGCCGTCAGCAGCGCATACGCGAGCCCGTCGATGATGGAGCGGAAAGTCGCGCCGCCGTCCTTCATCCACCAGATCCAGTTCTGCAGCAGCGCCAGCGAGTAGCCCATGAACGCCGTCGTTCCCACGATGCGGAACACCTGGAGGTATTCCGTGCCGGCCGTCAGCGTCCGGCTCGCGATGTACGCCGAGAACACGGACACCACGACGCAGTAGATGAACCATTTCGTCAGATGGGTAGACATCGGCGGCGAAGCGCCGGGAATCGTCGTCATGATCACGATCGGACCCTTGGCTCGCTTCTCCAGGAACGCCGGATCCTTCATCGCCGCGGGTGAATCCGCGTGCGGCGCGGCATAGTCTCCCGCCGGGAGGTTGAAGCCGCGGATCGCATTGAGGAACTCGTCCTCCCGCGGCACTTTCTTGAGGTCGTTCTTGTGGAAAGGAATGACCATGTGGAGGATCGCGCTCGCGATGAATACGACGACGGCGGCCAGCAAAATGGGAATCACCAGCGACATTAGCGAAACCATGACGCCTCCTCGGCGGATCGGTGTGTACGGACCGGATTGCGACGCCAGCGGACTCGAATAGAACGCGTCCGGCTCGCCCGCGCAATCACCGGGCGGTGCGCCGGGTTCAAGGGAGCGTTATGAAACGCTCGAGCACGCAGCAAGAGTCAGGGCGACGACATAGCCCAGCCCCCACGCCGCTCGCGAGAGCGGGTTCGGGCCGGAGCTCGTCGCCCCGACCGCCATGCGCGGGCGCGTGGCAGCCGCGCTAGCGGGCGCTTCGCACGACGTCGATGCGCGTGGCGTACAGCTCGTTGTTCCGCGTCTGCTGCACCTGGATCCGTACGATGTCGCCGCGCTCCAGGGCCGTCACGGGATAACGCTGGTTGTTGAACACGACCTGCGTCTGATTGTCCACGCGGATCGTCCCGGTTTGGCCATCCTGCGTGCGGACATAGACGGCCCCTCTGCTGGCGTCAACCTGCTGGATCTCCGCCTCGATCTGGTTTTGCTGCCGCTGCTGCCCGCCGAGAACGCTGCCGAGAATGTCTCCGACGGAGCCAAGGTTGCTGCAGCCGCTCGATACCATGAGTCCGGCCGCAAGCGCAAAAATGTATGTCCGACGCATATACCCCTCCGAGGGAACGTTTGAGAGAACCGTGTGCCGCACAAAGGGCAATCCTGGTGCCAGGGTGCCGTGAGCAACTGTCCGCGGCGAGCACCGCATTCCGCAGGTCACGCTAGGAGCGTACAATTCCCCGATGTCCCGCGGCCAGGCCATCCTTGCGACGCTAGTCGTGTACAACGCCGCTCTGGTGGCAATGGGGTTGTGGGCCGCGCGGAGGACGCTCGACGAGAGCGACTTCTTCCTCGGAGGGCGCCGGCTGGGGGCGTGGGTCGCCGGGCTCAGCGCGTCGGCCAGCTCGTCTTCCGCATGGACTCTGCTCGGCGTCAGCGGCGCGGCCTACGCCTGGGGACTCTCCGCGCTCTGGCTGTTTCCCGCGACGCTGACCGGGTTTCTGATCAACTGGATGTGGGTGGCGCCGCGGCTGATGCGCTTGAGCCGGGCCCGCGACAGCCTGACTCTCACCGAGTTCATTGCCGGCGATTCAACCAGCCGGCTGTATCCCACCACGATTCGCTTCTGCTCCGCGGCGATCCTATTTGCGTTCCTCTTTTACATCGCGTCGCAGTTCCAGGCGGCCGGGCTCGCCTTCGCCGCTTCGTTCGGACTGTCGTCCACCATCAGCATCGTGGTGGGCGCGGCGATCATCCTGCTGTACACGCTGCTCGGCGGCTTCTGGGCCGTGAGCGTGACGGACATGCTGCAGGGCGGGTTGATGGCACTGGCCGCGATAGTTCTCCCCGTGGCTGCACTCGCGCACCTCGGCGGCTTTGCAGAGCTCGGCGAGGGGCTGCGCGCGGCAGCGGGGGAATCGGGCGGCTCGCTGACGCGCGAGTATCGCGGCGTGCTCGGCATCGCGTTCGTTCTCGGCACGATGGGAATCGGGCTCGGCTACCCCGGCCAGCCGCACGTCGTGAACCGGTTCATGGCGCTGCGTGACGCGACGGCGCTGTCCCGTGGCCGCGTGATCGCGATCGGCTGGGCGGCGATCATCTACAGCGGCATGCTGCTCGTGGGATTGTGTGCGCGTGCGCTGTGGAGGGAGCTGCCCGACGGCGAGCAGGTGATCTTCCACGCCGCCAATGCGACGCTTCCGCCGGTACTCGCCGGTCTCACGGTCGCCGCGGTTCTGTCGGCCATCATGTCCACCGCGGACAGCCAGCTACTCGTCGCCGCGTCGTCCGTATCGTGGGATCTTCGGCGCGCGGCGCGACGTCCCGTGGGGGACCCCAGTGGCGGCCTGACCGCGTCGCGAATCGTGGTCGTCGTGCTCAGCCTGCTGGCGATGCTGCTAGCCATCGTCGCGCCGTCGGCAATCTTCTCTCGCGTGCTGTTTGCGTGGCACGCGCTCGGCTCCGCCTTCGGGCCGGTGCTGGTGCTGCGGCTGGCCGGCTACCGGTTGAGCGACAGGGGAGTGCTGGCGTCGATCGTCGCGGGGTTCGGCTTGACGGTGGTGTTCTACCTGCTGCCGGATACACCTGGGGATTGGATGGAGCGGCTCATCCCGCTTCTGGTGGCGTTTGCCGTAGCATGGTTGAGCAGGCGCGGAAGGGAAACTGCCACATAGAACAGCCAAGCTGAGAGCCGCCGGCTAGACAAAAGCCGCCAGCTAAACAAAAGCCGCCAGCTACGACCGTTTTATGGGCCCGTAGCTGGCAGCTTTTAGCTGGACGCTCGCAGCTTGGCAGTTCTAAGTGGCAGCTTTAACTACTGTGCGAACCCCGTCTGCGGCTCCGCCGGTGGCTGAACGGTCGGCTGCCGCACCCTCGGCGCCTGGCCGAAGGACATCTGGTACGTCAGGTACATGGCGCGCGCGCCGAACCTGCGCTCGGTGTACTGCGTGATGTTTTCGTCGCTGACGTTCACGCGGACCAGCTGCGTGTTGAACGGGTCCGTGAGCCGTAGAGCGAGGCTGCTCTTGTCTCCGTTGAGCTTCTTCCGCAGGACGATGTTCGCGAACTGGAAGCCTGAGAACTTCCCGCGTTCCATCGCCATCCCCGCGCGATAGAAGTACATCGCCTGGAGGCTGAGGTCCGGCCGCAGCTGCGTCGTGCCGTTGACGCGGGCCGACCAGGTTACGCCGTTGGAGCCCAAAGCCGACGTGGAGCCGCCATCCGTGACCATCTTGAAGACGTTGAATCCGCCGAAACCGGTGAACTTGGGCCCGAGTCTGAGCGAGCCGTTCACGTCCGTTCCCCAGGAGGTCCCCGTCGCCAGGTTGGAGAACGTGACCGAGGTGACCTCGCGGCCCTGCACGAAGTCGTCGGTGTCGATGATCACGCGAATGATGTCGGTCGTGCGCCGGTAGAAGGGCGAGACCTGCATCGTGCCCAGCTTGAACGTGCGGGTGTACCCGAGCTCCACGGCGTCGGTGTACTCCGGATTCAGATTCGGGTTGCCGATGAAGACGTTCTGCACGTCGAAGAACGACGGGAACGGATTCAGCTCCTGCGTCCCCGGCCGGCGCACGCGGCGCGAATACGCCAGCCTGAGCTGCGTCGCCTCGCTGACCTTGTAGTTCACCGCCCCGCTCGGAAACAGACTCGAGTAGTCGTACGGGTAGCTCTCGTCGGTCAGCATGAAATCGCGGCTGGCGCGCTCCGCGCGCAGCCCGCCCTGCAGCTCGAATTTGCCCACTCCCCGGCTCAGCACGCCGTAGACTGCGTGCACCTGCTCGTCGAACTGGAACGCGTTGCTCATGGTGGTGGGCGTCCACGTGCCCGAGCCCGTCGCGTCGTTCAGTACGGTGTAATCGCGATCCAGCCAGCGCGCCGTGCCCTTGTAGCCCGTCTCCAGCTTGGTGTGGGCGCCGAAGCTGCGAACGTAATCCACCTGTCCGATCGCCTGCTTGGTAACGGCGTCAAGATTGGTTTGCTCGCCTTCGGTGACGATCTCCGGCGTTGTGACGGTGTGCCGCCATAGCGTGTTGTTGTCATCATCCGTCGAGCGGTTCAGGCGCATCTCCGCGGAGAACTCGTGCTTTCGGGCTTCGATCGTCCGCTTGAACGAGAGGGTATAGTCAGCCACGAATCCACTGACCTCGGCGTCGCGGACCCGGTTGAAGCGGTCCAGCACCGTCCGGTCGCCGTCCAGCTCCGTGTACGACATTATCGACTCGTCGGTGCCGCGCCTGCGGTTCAGCGAGAGAATGTTGGAGATGACGTCCCGCTTGTTCGCCTTGAAATCGATGTTGGTGTTGAAGTTGTGGCCGGCGTTGCCGGCGTCGGCCGTGATGCCTTGGTCCGTGAAAGACAGCGGGTTGAACAGCGCATCGTGGCGCTCGCGGTCGTTGATTCCCACGATAGCCCTCTCGTCGGAGTTGAACCCGTAGCTCGAGAAGAGCGTGAAGCGGCCGGCCTGGTAGCCCAGGTTCCCGCTGGTGTTGTAGCGCTGGGACGGCGACCCGCCGGCGGTAAAGCCGCCGCTGAGGCCGAGGTCCACGTTGTCTTTCAGGACGATGTTGATGATCCCGGCCATGCCTTCGGGGTCGTGCCGCGCGGACGGCGTGGGCACCACCTCGATCC